>JBOGJQ010000465.1:0-1209 GCA_050745405.1 Thermoanaerobaculia bacterium
CTGCGGGGCCGCGGGACCGCCGACGGGGCGCTCGTGCGGGAGGCCCTCCCGGCCCTCGCCGGCGGGATGCTGCTGGCGGCGATCCTCAACGTGGCCTCCAACGCGGTGAACCAGATCTACGACCTCGAGATCGACCGCGTGAACAAGCCGAAGCGGCCTCTCGTCACGGGGGAGATCCCTCTCCGCGCCGCGTGGCGGATGACGGCGCTCTGGTACGTCCTCGCCCTCGCGCCGACGTGGCTCGTCGTCGTCTATCCCTATACGACGATCACCGAAAAGCTGTTCGCGCCGCTCGCCTATCACGAGTGCTTCTTCATCTACGCGATCGCGACCGTCTTCACGTTCATCTACTCGGCGCCGGCGTTCGGACGGACGAAGCGCAACGGGACGGCGGCGAACATCACGATCGCGATCCCGCGGGGCATGCTCCTCAAGGTGGCGGGATGGTCGATGATCGCGCACATCTACTCGACCGAGCCGTGGTTCATCGGGGCGATCTTCATGCTGTTCCTCGTCGGCGCAGCATCGACGAAGGACTTCTCCGACATGGAGGGGGACCGTCGCGGTGACTGCATCACCTGGCCGATCCGGTACGGCGTGAAGAAGGCGGCGTGGATCATGGCGCCCTTTTTCGTCCTCCCGTGGCTCCTCATGCCGCTCGGCGCGCGTCTCGAGGACCCGTTCCACGCCGGGATCCCGATCCTCACCGGCAACGCCCTCGTCCTCACCGTCCTCGGCATCGGCCTGGCGCTCTGGGGGTCGTACACGGCGTGGCTCCTCGTCCGGAATCCCGCCGAGCTGACGGCGACGGAGAACCACCCGTCGTGGCGGCACATGTATCTGATGATGATGGCGGCCCAGATCGGGTTTGCCGTGGCATATATCGTGTGATTCCCGCGCCGCGGGCGCGGCGCGGAGTGTGCCGGTTTGCCGGGATTCCGGGGGCAGCGGGCGCTTCGCGCCCTCGCCCCCGGCTATTATCCGGCGCCCTCCGGGCGCGCGCCCGTCAGGGCGCGGGAGAGTAGCCGGGGGCCGCGAAGCGTGCCCCCGGAACGAGCGACACATATCGTCTCCGCGCCGCGCCCGCGGCGCGGAGATGTGGTGGTAACGCCGGTCCGGGGGCAGCGGGCGCTTCGCGCCCTCGCCCCCGGCTATGTCCGGCGCCCTCCGGGCGCGCGCCCGTCAGGGCGCGGGAGAGTAGCCGGGGGC
>JBOGJQ010000466.1:0-11820 GCA_050745405.1 Thermoanaerobaculia bacterium
GGGGGCAGCGCGCCCTGCGGGCGCTCGCCCCCGGCTATTTTCCGCGGCCCTGCGGGGCGAAGATGTGGCCGCGGCGTCTCGCCGCGAGCCCTTCGGCGCTAAGGTGAAGCCCTCATGGGGCGCGCGCCGGGACCCGTTCGCTTCGCTCAGGGCAGGCGGCGCGCCCACATACGAAGACGAACTGATAGGCGAGCAGAGTTGGGCGGATGCGCGTCGCGAGCCCGAGCATCCACTCGGCGACGCGGATCAGCGGACGGGGAGCCCCCGGCCAGACGAGCCGGATCGGAATCAGCGTCGGCTGGACGTGGAGGACCCTCAGGCCGCTCCGCTCGATCTCCTCGCGCGCCGTCCCGCGCGTGAAGAAGCGGAGATGCGTCCGGTCGAGAATGCCACGGTCGGCGTACGTGAAGCGGCCGGCGAGGAGATGAAGGCGGATCGGGAGGCAGGCGACGTTCGGCAGGGAGATGAAGGCGCGGCCGCCCGGCGGGAGCGCTTCGGCCGTGCGCCGGAGGAGGATCTGCGGGTCGCGCATGTGCTCGAGGACGTCGGCGAGAACGACGGCGTCCGGAGCCGCGGGGATCGACTCGATGTGCTCGAGGTCGGCCATGACGACCTTGTCGAACCGTCCGGCGAGCGCGCCGATGTTCGCGATCTCCCGCTCGAACGCGAACGTCTCCTTGAAATGGTGGCGGACGAGGTGTCCGAGCTCGCCACCGGACGCGCCGAGGTCGACGAGGCGGCCGCCGAGCCGCGACCAGCGCGGGATCAGCCGCGCCAGGACGCGATGGCTGCTCCCGTCGAAATCCTTGAAAGGGTAAGTCGGCACGGCCGTCGTTTCAGAGGATGCCGATCTCGCTGTTGTCGCCGAGCATGAAGCGGTAAGCCACCGGCTTTCGCCTCGTGCGGCCGATCCGCGCGTTCTTCCCGATGAGGCTCGCCTCGATCCGGCCCTCGATCCCTCGGATCGACGACTTCTCCAGCACGATCGAGTTCTCGATCTCGCACTCCTCGATCGCGCACTCGGCTCCGATCGAGGTGTACGGCCCCACGAAGGCATTCCGGATGCGGGCGTTCTGCCCGATGATCGCCGGCCCGCGAATCACCGACTCGACGATCTCCGCCCCCTCTTCCACGACCACCTTTCCCTCGACCTGACTCCGCGCGTCCGCCTTCCCCCGGATCTCCTGCTCGAACGTGTCGAGCACCGTCCGGTTCGCCTCGAGCATGTCGTCGATCTTCCCGGTGTCCTTCCACCACCCCTTGACGACGTGCGGATGGACGACCAGACCCTGGTCGATCAGCCACTGGATCGCATCCGTGATCTCGAGCTCGTTGCGGAAGGAGGGGCGGATCGCCTTGACCGCGTCGAAGATGTGATGGTCGAACATGTAGACGCCGACGAGGGCGAGATCCGATTTCGGCTCTTTCGGCTTTTCGGTGAGGCGGAACACCCGCCCGTCGTCCGCGAGCTCGGCGACGCCGAACTGGGTCGGATCGGGAACGCGCGTGAGGAGGATCTCGCTGTTGCAGTCGATCGACTTGAACTCGTCGACGAGAGGCGTGATGCCGTGCTGGAGGAGGTTGTCGCCGAGGTACATCACGAACGGTGAGCGGCCGAGGAACGGCTCGGCGACGAGGACGGCGTGCGCGAGACCGCGCGGCGCGTCCTGCTCGATGTACGTGACCTCGGCGTCGAACCGGCTTCCGTCGCCGACGCACTCGCGAATCTCGCTGCCGGTCTCGGGCGAGACGATGATCGCGATCTGCCGGATCCCCGCGGCGACGATCGATTCGAGGCCGTAGAACAGAACCGGTTTGTTCGCGACCGGGATGAGCTGCTTGGCCGAGGTGTACGTCAGAGGGCGCATGCGCGTCCCCTTCCCGCCCGAGAGGACGAGTCCCTTCATCTCGCCGGGCGAGACACTTCTTGGCATGCTGCTCCTTTCCTCAGAAGCGGAAGATGCTGTCGAGCGATCCCGGAAGATTGATCGGGAAGCTGCCGATGTTTTCGAGGTCGATGTAGAGCCGGAAATCGCGGTTCGGCCGGGGACCGTCGGTCCGGTATTCGATGAAGTCCCGGAACTCGAAGCCGATGTTGTAGCACGACGCGGTGAAGCGGGTGAAGTACCTCTGCTCGAGGAACTCGCCCCGGGTCGCGTCGTAATTGATCGCCGCGTCGATCCGGAGCCGGTCCTTCCAGAGTGGAATCCCGGTGGTGAAGCGGAACTGGCTGGACTCGCCGGTCGTCTCGCCCGGCGCCGCGAACCGCGAGAACCAGGTGAAGTTCAGGTACCGGTTGTTCGCCGCGTCGACGAGGTTCGCCGAGAGGTTGACCTGGTCGATCTGGTTCGTGACGTTCCCATAGACGACGCCCGCGTCGAGCGCGATCGCCTGGTAGGGGTTGAAGTGGAGGCGCATGGTGATCGGCGTCGCGTCCGTTTCGACGCGATCCCCGCCGACGAACTGCTGATACGGATCCGCGAGAGAAACCGCCTGGCGGATCGACAGCGACAGGATCTCGCGCGCGTTCCCGTTCTCCCCGGCTTCCTTCGCGATGATCCGGTTCACGATCTCGTACTCGACGCTCTCGCGGACCAGCGGAAGGAACGGCGAATCGACCGTCGTGTCGAACCGGATCACGCGCTCCTGGTCCTCGACGTCGGTCGTGTAGAGGTACCGCACTCGCGGCTCGATGACGTGCTTGAACCGCGAGAACCCGCCCGCCTCGCGATCGAAGATCCGCGACAGCGAAGGGCCGACCATCTCCACCTGCGCCTGGCCGTACGAGCGCGCGAGGGACTCGTCGACGATGTCGCGCGTCAGCGGATCGCGGCTCGCCGTGTACCACGTCTCGCGAAACGACACCTGCGGCTTGATCGAGATCCACGTCGGCGTGTCGAGCTGCGCCGCCAGGGTGGGGAAGACGTCCGCGCGGAAATAATCCGCCCCGCGGTTCGTCCGGAGCCGCGCCGCCGACGACTCGAGCGAGTAGTACAGAGGCGTTCCCTTGATGCGCGTCGGGTACATCGTGAGCTGAAGAGCCGGGACCTGCTCGAAGACTTCCGATTCGCCGCCGAAGAGAAAATGCTCCCGGCGGTCCGCGCGGATGTTGAGCGAATAGCCGGGGCGGTTCTTCGTCAGATACGCCGCCGAGTAGATGTTCGAGATCGTCGTCAGCTCGAAGTCGCGCTCGTAGAAGCGGAAGAAGTCGATGTTCGAGAAGTCGCGGATGTCGACCACGCCTCGGAATCCGCCCGGCAGGTCTTCCTGCGTGTGCGTGTACGCATAGCGCCATTCGACCGTATCGAAGACGGGATCGGTCACCGCGAACGCTTCGAGCTCTCCTTCGATTGCCTGGCTCGGGACATATCGCAGCTTCGTGCCGAGGGCGTAATAGCCTTCGGTGTGGAGGTCGGCATCCAGCGTCACGTCGGCGGACTGTCCAATCGGAACGAAGTACGAGAGGCCGAGGTGCGATCCGAGGCGGCTCCGGAACCCGACGCGCGGCGTGAGAAAACCGCGGGCGCGGTCCTGCTTCGTCGGCCAGACGATGTACGGCGTCCAGAAAATCGGAATCGAGCCCGCTTTGAACGAGACGTCGCGCAGGCGCGCGTAGTCGTCGATCGTGACGACGCCGCTCTCGACCTCGAACGACCAAGCGGGGTCATCGATGTCGCACGAGGTGAACACGCCTTCCGTGAGGCGGTACGTCGACTCGCCGATCTTCTCGATTTTTTCGCCGCGGAAGTAGATCGACGGCTCGAAGGATCCCGTCGCCTCGAACAGGGTTCCGGTCTCGGACTGGAGGTTGTAGACGAGCCGCTCGGCGGTGAGCCGCCGCGTCCCCTGATCGACGATCACGTGCCCCTCGGCCAGCACGTCCGAGGTCTTCTCGTTGTACGTGACTTTGTCGGCGGAAATCGTGATGTCGCCGTAGGTGACGGTGACGTTCCCCGTCAGGATGTAAAACTCGCCGGGGGAGATCTCCTGCAGGTCCGCCTTGATCGTCGCGGTGCCGCCCTTTTCGGGGACTTCGAAATCGAACGTGAACTTCCCGCCGGTCTGGGCGAGGAGGGACGTCGAGGCGAGAAGCAGGGCGATGGCGTGGAGGCGAAGACTCATCCGCGGCGGGGCTATTGTAGCCGACGTCCAGCGTGCGACCCACGGAGAAACGGGAGCCGCAGATTGCGCAGATTACGCAGATAAAGCAAACCCAATCTGGGTCAATCTGCGAAATCTGCGGCTCGGTTCCCCGGGGTGGTCGGGCGAGGGCTACTCGAACTCGATCGGCGGGGCGAGGCCGCGGTCCAGCTTTTCCGCGGTGAAGTATGCCCGCGCGCGCTCGATGTCGGCGCGGATCTGGTTCGTCAGCTCGAGCGCGGATCGGAACTGCTGCTCGCGCCGGAGCAGCCTGTGAAAATAGAGGCGGACGTTGTCGCCGTAGACGTTCGAATCGAAGTCGAGGATGTGGGTCTCGATCGTCGTCGCGTAGTTCTCGTACAGCGTGGGGCGGACGCCGATGTTCGTCACGCCCTGGAAGGTCCGCGCGAAGGTCTCGAAGGTCGACGTCGTGACGTAGACGCCGCGGCCGGGGAAGAGCTCGTTGACCGCATCGAGATTGACGGTCGGGAAGCCGATGCGGCGCCCGAGGCGGCGGCCGGTCGCGACGCGGCCGTCGACGAAGTAGGTTCGGCCGAGCAGGAGCGTGAGGACGCGGATCGCGCCCTTGCGGATCGCGTCGCGTACGAGCGAGCTCGACACGCGGATGCCGCCGATCCTGACCTGCCGCACGCCTTCGACGGCGAAGCCGTGGCGCTCGCCGCACCTGCGGAGCAGATCGACATTGCCGCGCCGTCCGGCGCCGAACGCGAAGTCGACGCCGATGTGGACCTCGGCCACGGCGAGGCGGTCGACGAGCAGTTCCTCGACGAAGCGCTCCGCGGCCCAGCGCGACAGCTCGTGCGTGAACGGCACGACGAGCACCGCGTCGACCCCCATCGCCTCGAGGATCTCCTCCTTCTGAGCGAGCGTCAGGATCTGCGGCGGGACGCGGTCGGGGGCGACGATGGAGAGGGGATGGGGGTGGAACGTGATGACCGCCGCGGGGCGGCCGAGGGCCCGGGCGCGGTCGACGACGCCGCGGACGATCGCCTGATGGCCGACGTGCATCCCGTCGAAGTTCCCGATCGTGGCGACGCAGCCGCGGGGGAGGTCGGTCTCACGGAAGGGGTCGCTGAGAACGAGCATGAGCGAGGAAAGATACCGCAACGGCCTGGCGTCGAATAAAGCCCGCGCGCTCCGCTGTTTCCGGAGATATGGCGGGATATTACGCCGTGCATGCGAAAGAACTGCGCCGCGAGCTCGGGGCGGAGCTGCCGACCGCCGAGCTGCGGGCGCTCCACCGGCGCTCGCCCTGGAAGCACGCTCTCGTCGTTCTGGGGCTGCTCGCGGCCCTGACCGCCGGTCTGGCGGGCTCGGTCGTTCTCGAGGCGTGGTACCTCTGGATTCCGGCCGCGTTCGTCGCCGGGTTCGCGATCTTCAACTTCACGGTCCTCCTGCACGAGGTCGTGCACCACACGGTCTTCGAGCAGCAGGGCGAGCGCCGGAACCGCATCCTCGGACTCCTCTATGCGGTTCCCAGCGGGATCTCGGCGACGCAGTTCACGCGGTGGCATCTCGACCATCACGCGGGGCTCGGCTCGGAAGAGGAGGATCCGAAGCGGCACTACCTCTCGCCGAAACGGAACGTTCGCTGGCTCAAGCTGCTCTACTTCACACCAGCGCTCTTCTTCATCTACTTCCGCGCGGCGCGGCGGGAGGCGGAGTCGTATCCGCCGGAGCTGCAACGCCGCATCGCGGGCGAGCGCCGGCTGACGATGCTGTTCCACCTCGGCATCCTCGCCGCCCTCTGGATCTTCGCGGGATTCGACGTCGCGCTCCGCGCGTACATCGTCCCGGTCTTCGGTGTTTTCCCCATCGCGTTCGCGCTGAACCGGCTCGGGCAGCACTACGACATCGATCCCGCCGATCCGGCGAAGTGGTCGACGTTCGTGCGCGGGTCGTGGTTCTGGAACGTCGTCTATCTCTGCTCGAACTTCCATCTCGAGCATCACTACTTTCCGTCGGTCCCGCTCTACCACCTGCCGAAGCTTCAGCGGCTGCTCCTGCCGTTCTACGAGCAGCGGGGGATGACGTCGCGGAGTTACGGGCAGCTGTTCTGGCGGTATGTCGTCCTGAACCGGCCGCCGCATGCGAACTGGGAGTCCGCGGCGCCCGCGTCCGCGGCGGAGCTCTCACGGACCTGACCGGCGCCGCATGAGCTCACGGCCGGTCATGTCGTACGCCGAGCTGGCTCCTCCGCCGGAGCTGCGGCCGTGGATTCATTCCTTCTGGACGTTCCGCGTCGAAGCGGACGCCGGTGAGATCGAGCACCACATCCCGCTCACGGGAGGCGCGATGCTGTCGGTTCGCGCGCATGAGGAGCCGCTCTTCATCGGTCCGCGCGTCGCGCCTCTGACGACGCCGGTCCGCGGCGGCGAGGAGTACTGGGGCGTCCATTTCGTTCCGGCCGGAGCGAGACCGCTCCTCGGGCTCGGCGTGGGATCGCTTCGGGAAGAGATCGTCCCGCTGCGCGTCATCGGACCGGGCATCGGAGTGGCCACGACTCTCGAGGACGGGCTCCGTACGCTTGCCGAAGGCGTTCTCCGCATGACCGAGCGGGCGGCTCAGCCGGATTCCGTCGTCGCCGCAGCCGTCGCGGCGATCGTCGCGGCGCGCGGCGTCGTCCGGATCGTCGAGCTCGCGCAACAGTCGAATCTCTCCGGGCGCCACTTCCGCAGGCGTTTTTTCGCGGAGAGCGGCCTCACGCCGAAGGAGCTGGCGCGGCTCCGACGGCTTCGGAGCGCCGCGGCAGCGTCGATCGACGGATCGGCCTGGGCCGACCTCGCGTCCGACGCCGGGTTCGCCGACCAGCCGCACCTCGTGCGGGAGTTCCAGACGCTCATCGGCACCGGGCCCGAGCTCTTCCGGCGTCACGCGACGCGCATCCGGCACCAGCTCCTCGACTAGTCCCTTTTCTTCAATACGAACGGTCGTTTCTCGTGCGATGCTTTGTGCAGTCGCAAAGAGAGCCGAGGAGAAACGATGAGCGCACGCGTCGCGATCGCACTGATGTTGGTTCAGGTCGTCCCCTGCATGGCAGCCGGCGAGGCGGCGCCGATGGAGCGCCTGGGGGCGCTGGTCGGCGTCTGGGAAGGGGGAGGGACGTTCCGCCGCGGCCCGGGCGAGCCGACGCCGTTCGTCGGGCGGGAGGTCGTGGAGGCCCGCCTCGACGGGAAGATCGTGACCGTCGAGGGGACGCACTGGACGTCCGACCGGAGCCGGATGGTGCACCACGCGTTCGCCGTCTTCTCGCCCGGAGCCGACGGCGAGTACCGCTTCCAGACGTGGCTCGCCAGCGGTCCCGGCGGCGACTACCGCGCGTGGTGGGACGGAGAGGATCTCGTGTGGGAGATCCCGACGGAGGCCGGGCGGATCCGCTACTTCATCCGGATCGAGGGTGACGAGTGGCGTGAGATCGGCCGGATCGAGCGCGGCGGCGCGTGGCGCGACTTCTTCGAGATGACCCTCAAGCGCGTGCGCTGACGACGGGTTGGAGAGGCCTGGGCGTCTGCCAAGGGGAGACGAAGCCGCAGATTGCGCAGATTGACGCAGATTGGAAAAAGCAAAACCAATCTGCGTAATCTGTGTAATCTGCGGCTCCCGTTTCTTCGGGCGGGGGGACGGCCGAGAAGCCCGGGCATGTTGGCTCTCGCGACCCTGAGATAACGAGCGGCACGATCCGGCGCGCTTTTTTCATTGCCGCGCGGGATGCGCCCGATCGCGTTCGCGGCTCTTTTCCTCGCCGTCGCCTGTTCCTCGAGCGATCCTCCGGATCCAAACCCTCTCGAGCGCCCACCCGTCGACGCGGCGCGCGTCGGCGACGCGGAGGACGTCGTGACGTGGCCGTACCAGAAATCCGTCCGCGCCGACCTCGACGGCGATGGCGATCAGGAGACGGTCATCCTCGCGTCGGACGTCACCGTGCAGGAGTCGACGGGACGCCCGATCTGGGAGGACGGCCATCGCTGGGCCGTCCTCGTCGAGGACGACGGGGAGCACACGCTTCTGTACGGGGCCTTCGTGCCGAACGGGTTCGTCGAGGCGGCGCTCGGCGAAAGGGAGAGCGACGGCATCGCCGCCGTCATCGTCGCCGAGCGCTCGCCGCGGCACTTCCGCGTCTACGACATCGTCTACGAGGCTCCCGGGGAGGCGCGCCTTCGCTCGGCCGCGAACTACCCGCTCGCGCAGTGGTGGCCCGATTCGGCGACGCTGCGCTGACGCTTACGCCGCGCCCTGCAGCGACTTCTCGACGCGCGCGATCCCCTCGGCGATCTCCTCCGCCGTCACGTTGAGGTGCGGGCGGAAGCGGATCGAGCGGTGCCCCGACGCGAGGACGAGGAGGTCGTTCGCCTCCATGGTGTTCATCGCCGCGTCGCGGATCTCGCCGGACGGCAGATCGAACGCGCACATGAGGCCGAGGCCGCGGACGTTCGAGACCAGATCCGGCTTCCGCGCCGCGAGCTCCCCGAGTCCCTTCCGGAGCTCCGCCCCGGCGCGGGCGGCGTTCTCGACCAGCCTCTCCTCGTCGATGATCTCGAAATAGCGCTGTGACCGGACCATGTCCGTGAGATTTCCGCCCCACGTCGAGTTGATCCGCGACGATATATTGAACACGTTCTCCGACGCCTCGGCGATCCGGTCGTTCGACGCGAACCCGCAGACCTGCGTCTTCTTGCCGAAGCAGAACATGTCCGGCTCCACGCCGTAGTGCTCGAACGCCCACATCTTTCCGGTGATCCCTACGCCCGACTGCACCTCGTCGAAGACGAGGAGCATGTCGTTCTCGTCGCAGAGCTGACGGATCGCGCGGAAGAACTCCGGGCGGAAGTGGTTGTCGCCTCCCTCCCCCTGGATCGGCTCCATGACGAAGGCGGCGATGTCGTCCTTCCGCTCGGCGAGATACGTCTTCGCCAGGTCGATCGCCTCCTTCTCGACGCGCTCGACTTCGGCCACGACCTCGTCGGTGACCGGGAAGCGGAGCTTCGGATTCGGCAGGCGCGGCCAGTCGAATTTCGGGAAGTACTGCGTCTTGCGCGGGTCGGCGGTGTTCGTGAGGGAGAGCGTGTATCCGGTCCGGCCGTGGAACGCCTCGCGGAGGTGCATGATCTGCCGGCCGCGCTCCTCTTTGTGACCTTTCGCGAAATTCTTCCGCACCTTCCAATCGAACGCGGCCTTGACGGCGTTCTCGATCGCGAGCGCGCCCCCTTCGACGAAGAAGAGGTGCTTGCGGTAGGCCGCCGGGACGGCGAGGCGCGCGAACGTCTCGACGAACTCGGCCATGTACGTCGTGTAGATGTCGGAATTCGCGATCTTGTTCAGCGCGACATCGGCGAGGCGCTCGCGGAACTCGGGATTATCCATCCGCGGGTGGTTGTATCCGATGGGGCAGGACGCGAAGTTCGAGAAGAAGTCGAGCATCTTGCGCCCCTTCCTCGCGTCGAACATCCAGGAACCATGCGATTTCCGGAGGTCCATGACGATGTCGTACCCGTCGGCCAGCATGTGGCGGCCAAGGACGTCGTGGACCTGGGACGGCTGCACGTGGATTCGCTTGTCGGTGATGGTTGGAAGGGACATCGGGAAGCACCTCGAAGGCAGGTTGTCGTAACGCGGCCGGATCATACCAGAGCCGCGGCTCCGCCCCGTTTCGGAGAGGTGCACGCGGCGTGCAGATGCGATAGCCTCAGATCCGGTTGAGCATCAAGGAGAGACCATGAAAGAGATCGTCATTCTCAGCGGCGCCCGGACCCCGGTCGGGTCGTTCCAGGGCGCGCTGTCTTCCCTCGCCGCGCCGAAGCTCGGCGCGGTCGCCATCCGCTGCGCGCTCGAGAACGCGGGCCTCCAGCCCGACGCCGTCCAGTACGTCCTGATGGGGAACGTGCTGCAGGCGGGGATCGGGCAGGCGCCCGCGCGACAGGCGTCGATTGCCGCCGGGATTCCGACGAGCGCCGGCGCTCTCACGGTCCACAAGGTCTGCAGCTCGGGACTCGCGTCGGTGATGATCGCCGCGAACGACATCCGCGCGGACGATTACGAGATCGCCGTCGCCGGCGGAATGGAGTCGATGTCGAACGCGCCGTACCTGCTGACGCAGGCACGCACGGGCTACCGGATGGGGAACGCGAAGATCGTCGACTCGATGATTCACGACGGACTCTGGGATCCGTATGGCGACAAGCACATGGGGAACTGCGCCGAGGCGTGCGTGGGGGACTACGGGTTCACGCGCGAGCAACAGGACGCGTTCGCCCGCGCGTCGTACGAGCGGGCGCAGGCGGCGATCCAGAACGGGAAGTTCAAGAAGGAGATCGCCGTCGTCGAGATCGAGGCGAAGAAGGGGAAGTCGGTCGTCGTCGACGACGAGGAGCCCTTCGCCGCGCCGCTCGAGAAGATGGCGACTCTCCGGCCTGCGTTCCAGAAGGAAGGGAGCGTGACCGCGGCGAACTCGTCGAAGCTCAGCGACGGCGCCGCGGCTCTGGTCGTGACCTCGGCGGAGTGGGCCGAGAAGAACGGGAAAAAGCCGCTCGCGCGGATCGTGGCGCACGCGACCATGTCCCAGGATCCGGAGTGGTTCACGACCGCACCGGGCGGGGCGATCAAGAAGGTCCTCGCGCGGGCCGGGATGAAGATCGAGGACATCGATCTGTTCGAGGTCAACGAGGCGTTCGCGGCCGTCGCGCTCGCGGCGATGCAGGACGCGAACATCGCGCACGAGAAGCTGAACGTCCACGGAGGCGCGGTCGCCCTCGGGCATCCGATCGGCGCGAGCGGCGCGCGGATCCTCGTCACGCTGCTCCACGCTCTCGAAGAGCGCGGCGCAACGCGGGGTCTCGTCGCCATCTGCAACGGCGGCGGCGAGGCGACCTCGATGATCGTGGAGCGGGTGTAGACGGAGGTTCACGCGTGATCAACAAAGTCGTCGCCAGTGCCGATGAAGCCCTCGCCGACGTGCGGGACGGGATGACGCTCGTCGTCGGCGGGTTCGGGCTCTGCGGAATTCCGGAGAACCTCATCGCGGCGCTCGTCCGGCGCAACGTGAAGAACCTCACGTGCGTCTCGAACAACGCGGGCGTCGACGACTGGGGGCTCGGCCTCCTCCTGCAGACGCGGCAGATCCGCAAGATGGTCTCGTCGTACGTCGGCGAGAACGCCGAGTTCGAGCGGCAGTTCCTCGCGGGGGAGCTCGAGGTCGAGTTCGTCCCGCAGGGGACGCTCGCGGAGCGGATGCGCGCGGGAGGCGCGGGGATCCCGGCGTTCTTCACCCCCGCAGGCTACGGCACGATCGTCGCGGAAGGAAAAGAGACGCGGGAGTTCGGCGGGAAGAACTACGTCATGGAGCGCGGGATCGTCGGCGACTTATCCCTCGTGGCGGCGTGGAAGGGCGATCGGTACGGAAACCTCGTCTTCCGGAAGACGGCGCGGAACTTCAATCCGATGGCGGCGACGGCGGGAAAAATCTGCATCGCCGAGGTCGAGGAGCTCGTCGAGGTCGGCGAGATCGAGCCGGATCACGTGCACACGCCGGGGATCTTCGTGCACCGGGTCGTCGTCGCGCGGCGCGAGAAGCGCATCGAGCAGCGGACGGTGAAGTAGGACCGCGACATCGACGACCTCGATCCCCAAAGTTGGGCAAGTTTCAGAGGACGCCGAAGGCGTCCA
>JBOGJQ010000467.1:0-6312 GCA_050745405.1 Thermoanaerobaculia bacterium
CCGCGGCGGTGATCTTCAACCACTCGAACGGCCCCAGCTTCACGGGGACGCTGCTGCGCGAGGGCGTTGCGGAGGACGAGACGTTTCCCTGGCTCCTGACCGTCGGCATTTCGCAGGTCGACGGCGAGATGCTGCGCGACGCGGCGGGCGGCGAGCTGCAGGTTCGCGTCGTGCCGTTCGACTGGGGACACGCGCAGGGAACGTCGATGGCGTCCCCGCACGTCGCCGGCGTGGCCGCGCTGCTGCGCGCGCTCGCGCCCGACGCGACGCCGGCCCAGATCGAGATCGCGATCAACGCCGGTGCCCGCGACGCCGGAACGCCGGGATGGGACGAGACGTTCGGAGCCGGCATCGTCGACGCCTGGGGCGCCGCGCACGCGCTCGCGCCCGAGCGCGTTCCCGCGACACCCTGACGACGACAAGGAGCGAGCGGTGAAGCGACTGATCCCGGCGACGATTCTCGTTCTCATGGCGGCGACGGCTGCCGCGGAGCAGCCTCCCGAGCGGACGCGGTGGATCGTCGGCGTGACCGGCGCGGCGATGGCGAAGGGCGGCGCGCTCGATAAGCTCCTCCCCGGCGCCGCGGGCGAGCCGTTCCGCTCGATCGACGCCATGCCCGTCGAGCTCACCGCCGCCGAGGCGCGGGAGCTCGCGCGGTCGCCTCTGGTTCGCTACGTCGAGCCCGACTACGAGCGCCGGCTGCTCGGGAGACGTGTGCCGGTCGAGCGCGGCGCCGGGAGATCCAGCGCCGGCGCGGAAGAGTCGACGCAGGTCGTCCCGTGGGGGATCGATCGCGTCGCCGCCCCCCGCTTCTGGAGCATCGCGCGCGGCGAGGGGATCCGCGTCGGCGTCGTCGACACCGGCGTCGATCTCGATCATCCCGACTTCCGCCGGATCTTCGCCTCGCGCGCACGCCTCACCGGCCGCCCCGGCCGCGGGTACGACTTCGTGAACGGCGACGGGAATCCCGCCGACGATCACGGACACGGCACGCACGTCGCGGGCACGATCGCCGCCGCCGACAACTTCATCGGCGTCATCGGCGTCGCGCCGCTCGCCGAGATCTACTCGCTCAAAGTCCTGCGGCCGACCGCGGACGGATCCGCGACCGGGAGCGTGAGCGGGATCATCCGCGCGATCGACTGGGCGATCGAGCACGACCTGCACATCCTGAATTTCTCGCTGGGATCCGAGGAGCAGTCGATCGCGGAGAAAGAGGCGGTGCAGCGCGCCGTCGATGCCGGGATTCTCCTCGCCGCCGCCTCCGGCAACAGTTTCGCCGAGGGGACTGCCGGCATCCAGTACCCCGCGGGTTACGAGAACGTGATCGCCGTCGGCGCGATCGACCAGGCGGAAACGGTCGCCTCGTTCTCGCAGCGCGGGACGGGGCTCGACCTCGTCGGCCCGGGCGTGGCCGTGCTCTCGACGTCTCCCGTCGGGGTCGCGCTGGGCGCTCGGATGGCGGTCGACGGTGCGCCCGTCGTTCTCGTCGAAGAGCTCGAGGGATCCCCGATGGGGCACATCACCGGCTCCTTCGTCTACTGCGGCCTCGGAAAGCCGGAAGAGATCCCGGCGAGCGTCGCCGGACGCATCGCCCTGATCAAGCGCGGCGAGCTCACGTTCGCCGACAAGGCGAAGAATGCGACGAACGCCGGAGCGTCCGCCGTCGTCATCTTCAACAACGTCCAGGGGGGCGAAGCGGGCTTCACGCTCGTGCCCAGCGAGAACCCCGATTTCCCGTTCCCCGTCACCGTCGCGATCCGTCAGGAGGACGGCGAGGCGCTCCTTGCCCGCCCCGGCGCCATCCTCGACATCGAGGTGTTTTCCCTGAACTGGAGGAATCTCCAGGGGACGTCGATGGCGACGCCGCACGTCGCGGGCGTCGCGGCGCTGGTCTGGTCGCTCGAGCCGGCGGCGACTGCACAGGAGGTCGCGAACGCCCTCATCACCGGCGCGCGCGATCTCGGGCCCGAGGGGTGGGACGAGACGTTCGGCCATGGTGTGGTCGACGCGTGGGGCGCCGCGGAGGTTCTCGCCCCCGAGAAGGTTCCCGCGCCGTAGTACAGCTCCGGTTGCAGCTGAACAGTTGCACAGTTGAACAGTTGAACAGTTGCACTTCGCCAGCCGTCATCCCGAGCGGAGCGAGGGATCAGGGACGGGCGGGACGCGCGGGACGCGGTGTCGTCGATCGGCAGGGGCGAAGGTTCGTCGTCCCGCCGACCTGGGACGCTCCGATCACGGTTTCCCCACCCGACCCTGATCCCTCGCTACGCTCGGGATGACTGCGTTCAACTGTTCAACTGTTCAACTGTTCAACTGTTCAACTGTTCAACTGTTCAACTGTAATTTAACTGATACGCTTTTCTCATGTCCCTGGTTCGCCGCATCGCATCCGCCGCCGCGCTCCTCGTGTTCGTGGCCGTTCCCCTGCTCGCGCAGGATGAGGCGAAGAGAAGGTTCCTCGTCGGCACCTGGGGCACGGCCAAAACGGCGGCGCTTCCCGGCGTCCTCGCCGGACGCGAGGTCCATCGGTTCCGCTCCATCGACGGTTTCGCGGTGGAGATGACCGAGGCGGAAGCCGAGGCGCTGCGGCGGTCGGGAGAGGTGCGGTTCGTCGAGCCGGACTACGAGCGCTATGCGGCCGCGATCGAGAGAATGCCGCAGGAGCTGACGTGGGGAATCCAGCGGGTGCGGGCGCCGGAGCTCTGGCCGCTGACGCGCGGCGGACGTATCCGCGTCGGGGTCCTGGACACCGGAATCGCGTTCACGCACGACGACCTGAGGGCCGACCACCCCGGACGCAGTCGCGCGCTGCTCCATCCGCCGCGCGGGTGGGATTTCGCGGACGACGATCCGGACCCGACCGACGACATGAGCCACGGAACGCACGTGGCGGGCATCATCGCGGCCGCCGACGACGCCGCGGGTGTGATCGGTGCTGCAGGGGAAGTCGATCTCTACGCTCTCCGCGTCATGAAGGAAAAGAACGGCGTCGGGACGGGCAGCGTCTCGGACATCATCGACGCCGTCGACTGGGCCATCGAGCACGACCTCCGCATCCTGAATCTGTCGTTCACCTCCGACAATCCTTCGATCGCGGAGAGGGAAGCATTCGATCGGGCCGAGGCCGCGGGGATTCTTTCGATCGCCGCGACGGGGAACCGGCACGATCCCGCCGCCCCGGTCGTGGGCTACCCTGCCGGATATCCGTCGGTCCTCGCCGTCGGTGCGATCGACGAACGAAACGAGGTCGCCGATTTTTCGCAGCGCGGCGCGGAGATCGATCTCGTCGCGCCGGGCGTCGAGATCCTCTCCACGGTCCTTCCGGGTAACGGTCCGGGAGAGCTGACCGAGATCACGGCCCCGGACGGGACGGTGTTCTTCGCGTTCCTCATGGAAGGAGCGCCGCACGGCCTGTTCGAAGGTCAGATCGTGCCGTGCGGCATCGGGAGGCCGGAGGAGTTCCCCGAATCCGTCCGCGGCAACATCGCCCTCGTTCGCCGCGGTGAGCTCTTCTTCCAGGAGAAGGTGAGAAATGCGAAAGCCGCCGGAGCCGTCGCGGTCATTCTGTACAACAGCGACGAATCGTGGTTCGAGGGAACGCTGATCCGTACGCCGGACGGCGAGATCGACCCCGAGCTCGCGAGCTATCCCTGGATCACGGCGGTGACGGTCTCGGGCGAGATCGGCGAGTACCTCGCGGGGAATGGCGGTCCGGGCGCGGTGCGGTCGGGATTCTGGCCGAATCACCGGAGCCTCAGCGGAACGTCGATGGCCGCGCCGCACGTCGTGGCGGTGGCGGCGCTGGTCTGGTCACTCCGGCCGGAAGCCACGGCGGCCGAGGTCCGGACGGCGCTGATCGCGGGAGCGGTCGATCTCGGGACCCCGGGATGGGACGTGGATCACGGCCACGGGCTGGTCGACGCGGCGGGAGCCGCGCACGTCCTGGCGCCCGAGCTCACTTCACCGCTCGCTTCGCCGCGACGCGCACCAGCCGCACCGGCCAGGTGATCGCCTTGTAGGAGTGGCGGCGCATCCGGCGGATGTCGCGGCGGCTCCAGATCCAGCCGCGCGCGGTGAAGACCGCCAGCAGACCGATGGCGACCACGACCATCAGCCCGAGAGCCCACGCGTAGCCCCATCTCCACTCGATCTCCGGCATGTGCTCGAAGTTCATGCCGTAAATCGCGGCAATCGTGTTGAGCGGCAACAGAATGGCCGAGAAGACGGTGAGGACCTTCACGATCTCGTTGAGTCGGTTCGCGGCGACGGACAGATAGGCATCCATCGAGGCGGCGACGAGGTCGCGCTCGACGTCGATCGACTCGCTGATCCGGTACATGTGATCGTAGAGATCGCGAAAATAGATGAGGTGCTGCTGCTGGACGAATTTCGCGCTGCCGCGGCTGATCTGGTTGAAGAGGTCCCGCTGCGGGAGCGAATAGCGGCGGAGCGTATTGAGGTCCTTCTTGATCTTGAGGAGCTCGTCGAGGAGCTGCTGGTGCGCCGACTTGAACGTGAGCTCCTGGATCTCGTCGACCATCCGCTCGATCTCCTCGATCAGAGGGAAGTGGAGGTCGACGAGGTTGTCGAGGATCTCGTGGAGGAGGAAGTCCGCACCCTGCTCGAGCATGCGGCGGTCCTGCGGGAGCCGCTGCCAGACGGCGTCGACGGAGACGAGCGGCTCGGGGTGGACGGTGAAGAGGTAATCGGGGCCGAGGAAGACCGCGAGCTTCGTCGTCGCGACGCCGTGCTCGATCACGTTCAGGTTCAGCGACCGGAAAACGAAAAAGTCGTAATCGGCGAACGGGTCGTGTTTCGGCAGGGTGCTCGGCGAAAAGGAATCCTCGGCGGCGAGCTCGTGGAACCGGAAGCGCTGCTCGAGGAGCGGCTCGACCGCCGCCTCGCTCTCCCCCTCGATGTCGACCCAGAGGCGCGCGCCGCCGCCGGGCGACCACGTTTCGATGAGCTCCGCGCCGCCCTGCTCGACAGGGCCGTTCCGGAGCAGGGCGACGCGGATCATGGTGGGTATTCTATTCCGGTCGCCCTACATCACCTTCGCGAGCGGCACGTACTCCTTGTTCTGCGAGCTCGCGACGGCTTCGTAGGTGATCTTTCCGTCGTAGACGTTCACACCGTTCGCGAGATCGGCGCTCTCGCGCACGGCGCGCTCGAATCCGAGGCTCGCGAGCTGGCGCGTGAACGGAAGAGTCGCGTTCGTCAGAGCGATCGTCGAGGTGCGCGGCACGGCGCCCGGCATGTTCGCGACGCAGTAGTGGATCACGTCGTCGACGACGTAGACGGGATCCGAGTGCGTCGTCGGCCGCGCCGTCTCGACGCAGCCGCCCTGGTCGATCGCGACGTCGACGATGACCGATCCCTTCTTCATCTCGCGGATCATCTCCCGCGTCACGAGCTTCGGCGCCGCGGCGCCCGGGATGAGCACGCCGCCCACGAGGATGTCGGCGCGCTTGGCCGCCTCGAAGATGTGTCCCTTGTTCGAGGCGAGCGTGTTCACGCGCCCCTGGAAAATGTCGTCGAGATAGCGGAGCCGGTCGAGGTTCGTGTCGAGGATCGTCACGCGCGCGCCGAGCCCGACGGCCATCTTCGCCGCGTTGATGCCGACGATCCCGCCGCCGATGATCGCGACGTCCGCCGGCAGCACGCCCGGCACGCCGCCGAGCAGGACCCCGCGCCCGCCGTTCGGGCGCTGCAGGAAGTACGCGCCCACCTGAATGGACATTCGCCCCGCCACCTCGGACATCGGCGTCAGCAGCGGCAGCGATCCGCCCCGCCCCGTGATCGTCTCGTAGGCGATGCCCGTCGTCTTTTTCTTCAGGAGCTGGTCCGTCAGATCGGGAACCGGCGCGAGGTGGAGATACGTGAACAGGAGCTGCTCGTCGCGCATCAGGGCGAGGTCGCCTTCGATCGGCTCCTTGACCTTCACGATCATGTCGGCGGCGTCGTACACCGCCTTCGCCGTCGGCAGGATCTTCGCGCCCGCCCCCGCGTACTCCTCGTCCGCGAAGCCGCTGCCGAGCCCCGCTCCCTGCTGAATGAGCACCTCGTGCCCGTCCGCCACCAGCGTCTGCGCGCCCGGCGGCGTCATCCCCACACGATATTCGTTGTTCTTGATTTCGGTCGGAACGCCGATCCGCATTGTTCTCTCCCCGGGTGATGAGTCGCGCGGAGCGAGCGCCCGCGCGTGAAGCGGGGGGCATTCTACAGAGTCAGGAGTCCGGAGTCAGGAGTCGCGAGTCGGCAGTGGCGAGCGGCGGCACGCCGGAGGCGTGCAAGAGGGTAGCCGGGGGT
>JBOGJQ010000468.1:0-9896 GCA_050745405.1 Thermoanaerobaculia bacterium
ATGGCGGACAGGAAAGCGCATGTGGCTGGTGCAAGGACCGCTGGGGCCTTTCCTGGCAGATCACGCCCCGCGCGGTGACCGACGCGCTCGCGGCCGGGGGCGAGGAGGCGAGACGCGCCTTCGAGGCGATGATGACGATGGGAAAAATCGACGTTGCCACCATCGAGGCGGCGCGGCGGGGCTGACGGGAGCCCGCACGACCGGGTGATGCCCTGCCAGAGTCCGATTCACGTGGGCTCCTGACAGTCGATTTCGCAGGTCGGAAACGATTGGCTGGGAGGCAGGGACGAATCTCGAACCACCGCGATCGCGATTCGCTGAGTTGCAGAGCGCTTTGCCAGGCGCCGAATCAGGCTTCCTCCGACTCGACCCATCGGATGTGGTCTGCCAACGAGCTCCCGGCCTACGACGGCATGGAACTTCGAGTCTGCCGTGACCAGGGAACAGTCCTCTGTTGTAGCGAGTGCGAGATAGAGGCTGTCGTAGATGCTGCGATCGAGGGTTACGGCGATTTCGAAAGCAGCCGGAAGAAGAGCGGCAGACCTGTAAACATCGAGCGGGAGTGCGGCAAAGGCCTTCAGAATTTCGATGGCTTCTTCCTTGGTGATATCGCCGCGCCGCATCTTCTTCCAGAGGATGTTTCCGAACTCGGCCATCGTGAGCGGGTGAGCTGCCGGAAGACGTCGGTCTGGAGCTGATTTCAATTCGCGGTCGGGCCGGCGCTTCTCGGCCCCCCCGAGGGCGTCGCGAACAGATATACCCAGCGGCTCCCGATTCGCCGGTCGAGCACGCGTTTCGCGGTCGGAAGCAGGACCTGGAGCTCCGGCCGGTCTTCCTCCTCGACGACGATGTAATCGAGCCCGTGCCGGCGCGTCCATGAGCGGAGCTCGGCCGGGGTGCTGAGGTTCGGAATCGTCCGGCCTGCATAGAACGCGTACCCGGCGCGCCAGCCCCACAGCCGGTACGAAACGACGTTCTCTCCGCCCGGACCGGCGCGCTGCCTCAGGGCGACCCCGAAGCTCCTGTCGGACTTGATCGCGTCCGCCGCCGGCAGTCCCCACAGCGCGGCGCCGAGATAGGCGGCCAGGACGATCGCGAACAGGGCGAGCGGCGCGTATCTCGTTTCCCGCAGAAGAAGAGCGAACAGCAGGACGGCGCCCGATCCGAGTGCGAACACACCCAGGCCGGTGGCGACGTTTCGCATGTCGCCCGGCAGATTCCCACGTTCGGAGAACGCCCACGTCCCCACGGCGGCGAGCCCGATCGCGAAAGCCGTCACGCCGGCGCGCGCCGTGAGCGACGCGAGCCGGTGAGGCAGACTTCGCGTCGACCAGCGATCGACGACGCCGGCCACGAGCGCGGCCACGGCGGGAGCGATCGGCAGGATGTAGGGAGAGCGCTTGCTGTCCGAAAGCGAAAAGAAGATCACGACCGCCGCGATCCAGATCCACGCGAGCCGCTCGAGCTGCTTCTCTCGAGGGCTATTTCCGCGGATCAGCAGCGCCGCGGGGAGCAGCAGGGACCACGGGGCGAAATCGAGGCCGAGATACGGCAGGTAGTACCACCATGGCCGCTCATGATCCCACGCACGGACGAACCGCTCGAAGTTCTGCCGGATGAGCACTTCGTGGAGGAACGCCAGCTCTCCTTCGAGAGCGAGCGTCACGTACCATGGCGCGCTGATCGCGAGCGCGATCCCGAGACCGAGCAGCATCGAGCGATCGAACAGATCGCGCAGCCGCCGCTGCGACGCGGCGTAGCCGAGAACGACGAGCGCCGGCAGGACCCACGCCACCGGTCCCTTGGCCAGAAAGCCGAGACCGGCTGCCGCTCCCGCGAGTGCCCATGCCGGCGCGGGTCGCCATCCGAAATCGAGCATACGGAGCAGCGGAACGATCGTCGCGACGGTCGCCGCGAGCACGAGAACGTCCATCTGCACCGAGCGCGACGCCCAGAAGACCTGGAAGGTCGTCGCGAGCACTGCCGCGGCGATGAGTGCACGACGGCGCCCGGCGTACGGGAGAACCAGCAGATAGGTGAGCAGGACCGTCGCGATTCCCGCGAGCGCTGACGGCATCCGCAGACTCAGCTCGTCGATCGATCCGCGGAACAGGGAGCTGGCCCGCGCGGCCCAGTAATACCCGATCGGTTTTTCGGCGAATGGCTTCCCATTCACCGTCGGGATGGTCCAGTCGCCGCGCTGCGCCATCTCGACCACGGCACGTCCGTAGATCGGCTCGTTGGGATTCCAGAGGTCCCTCGCGCCGAGCGCGACGAAAAAGAGAATCGTGGCGCCTCCCGCGAGGATCAGCACATCCCGAAGATTGCCTCGGTGATCCGATTCACGGGACGGTTCGGTCACGATCACCTTTCCCGCCAGAGATCGCGAACATCCCCGACGCGAACACGGACGTTGATGCCTACGCCACCCGGAGTGACGAACGGTTCGAACGAGACGCGGTGCTCCTCGCGTACCCTCACCACCGCTCGTCCGACGGAGACGCCGATCAATGCCCCGGCGGCCACGTCGGAGAGGAAGTGCGCGTCGTTCTCGAGGCGCGACCACCCCACTCCGGCGGCCAGCGCATAGGCGAGAATGTCGATCCACAGCGACTCGTAATGCGTGGCGATGACGCTGGCGAGTGCGAATGCCTGAGTCGTGTGGCCGGAGGGGAAAGACGATCCGCCGTCGAAGAACGACAACCCGGTGCCGTCGACGTCCGGGCGCGCGCGCCCGACGACGGCCTGGATCGCAGGAGTGATGATTCCGGCAGCGATCAGGCTCGCGAGGAGCCCGTCGTGGGCCACCGTCGTCGCACGGTCGTTGCCGAATGCGCGTCCGGCGCCGTAGAAGCCGGCGACAACGGCCCATGAGTACTCCTGGCCGAGGGGGCCGACGATCGCCGCCGCGTCGTAAGAGGAGCGATCGGAGACGAGTGCGGAGCGAACCTCGTCGTCGATCAGAAGGAGAGCGGCAACGACGCCGGCTCCGACCGCCACGCGTTTCCATGTGGAGGCGTCCCATCGCACGGGCGCCGTGAGGATCGTCTTTCCGTCGGCGCTGATGCCGGCGACCCACGCGGGAAGCGCCGCGGCCGTTTCCTCCCCGGCGGGGAAAAGCGACGGTTCGGGCTCGGCAGCGAGGGCGCGAGGTGCCGCGCAGCCGAGGGCCAGAGCGAGCAGGGCGGCCATGCGCCGCGGGCCGGGCGGAATCATGGCCCGACTCCGGGCTCGCGGGTCGCGACGGAGACGCGCAGGCTCCCGTCGTCGCGTTCGACGGTGAGTCCGGCGCTCGGAAGAACGATCTCGGGCGCCGTCGCGGGCGTCATTCCCGCGAGATCGCCGTGGAGGACGGACGCGTTCGCGCGCGTTCGCGCGGCCTCGCTCGAAAAGATGATTTCGCGTCCGGTCTCGGCGCCGACCCAGACGAGAAACTCCGCGGTGGTGCGGCCCTCGAGCGCGAACGGCGGCGCGATTTCCTGGACCCACGTCCACTCGCGCGCGTGCGACGCGATCGGACGGAGATCCGGCTCTCGCCCCGGCGCGAAGACGCCCTCCGTGCCGCCGCGCACCTCCGTCGTCGTGCCCGCATCGACCGCCACGATTCCGTCGCGCACCCGGACCGTCATGGCGCGCGGCTCGAGGCGGACCTCGAACCGGGTACCGATGTCGCGCGCCGTTCCGAACGGCGTGCGGATCCGAATCGTCCCTTCCGTGTGGCTCGCGTCGACGTACGCCGCGCCCCGCAGAAGCGTCAGGCTCTCCGGCGACTCGACGAGCACCGAGCTCCCGTGATCGAGTCGGAGTGAGCCTCCGTTCGCGAGACGCACCGCCACGCGAGTCGCATCCCCGGTCTCGATGCGCGCGAAGGGCGCGATGTCCCGCCCGACAGAGCCGGCGCCGACGGCGATCTCGGGTCGATCGGGCGCGTTGACCGTCGCCGGCGGCCCCTCGACCCGCTCGATGACTCCGGCCGGCGCGAGGGGCGGCGCCGGTCTGGCCGGAAGGAGGAGAATCCCGACGACCGCCGCCGCCGCTGCCGCTGCGAGCGATCCTCCGGCGAGCCGGATTCTGCGGCGTTTCGCACGCCGGGCTTCGACGGTCGCGCGCCACACGGGACGCACCGCGGCTTTGAGCCGGAGCGCACCCTCCTCCGGGATCTCCGGCCCCGTCCCGGCCAGTCCGAGGAGCCGTTCGAGCCGCTCGTCCGTCTCGGCGCCGTTCCGTTCGTTCTGCTCGTTCATGAGTCGGCCTTTCGCAGGAGTTCGGAAAATCCATCGCGGAACGCTTCGCGCGCGCGGGTCAGCGTCGATTCGGCGGCTTTGACGCTCGTCCCGAGGCGCGCCGCGACGTCGGCCACGGTCAGTCCCTGGAGGTACTTCCACTCCAGAGCGTTCCCGTAGCGCACCGGAAGCGCATCGAGTGTCACGCGCACCGCCTCCGCGAGCCGCTTCCGCACGAGCTGGCTCTCGGGGTCCTCGCCGAGCCGCTCGAGGGAGTCGAACGCCGCGCGGACCTCCACAGAGTCGTCGATGAGCCGCTCGTACTGCCGTTGGCGGGACGTTCGCCGCCAGTACGCGTTGATCTCGTAGCGGCAGACTGTGCACAGCCAGGAAAACAGAGAGGCTTCGCCCCGGAATTCGCCGAGCTTCGGGATGGCGGCCGCGAAACTCGCCTGCACGACCTCCTGGGTCGCATGCGAATCGCCGCCGGTTCTGCGGTGAGCGAATCGGTAGAGGCGCGGGTAGTACTCGTCAATCAGCTCGTCGAACGCCGGCTCGTCGCCCTCGACGAGACGGGCGATCAGCGCGAGGTCGTACGAGATCCGCTCATCCATCGTGGAGTCAGCGCGCGGAGGGCCGGAAATCCTTCGCGGCGGGAGATCCTTCACTCGCGCCGGCGGCCCATACTAGAAGTCCCAACGGAGCGACAACGAGGGAACCAGCCGTGGATAGATGCGCTCGTCGGCGTGGACGGTGAGGTTCCCGTTCACGCCTTCTTCCACCGTGAACCCCGAGATGCAACAGACGTTCGACCGGCCGGTCACATTGAGCAGCTCCGCCGCGAGGACGAGCGACCCGTGCCGCAGAGAGAAGCGTTTGGTGACGCGCGCGTCGAGCCGGTGGTACGACGGGCGCAGCGTCGCGTTCCGCGGCCCCGGGACGAGCGCGATGTCTCCGTCGGCGGTCCGGATCGCCCGCATCTCGGTTCCGGGCCGGCCGGAGGAGTACGTGCCCGTGAGCGACACATCCCAATCGCGCGGCAGCTTGGCGTTTGCGCCGAAGCTGAACGCGTGCCGCTGATCCCAGCTGCGAGGCACCTCGCGATCGTCGATGGTGTCGTTCACCTCCGAGAGGGCGTAGCTCAACCACCACGCGTACCTGCGGGCGGATTCGCTCTCGAGAACGAGCTCGATGCCCCGTGCGCCGGCCCGGTCGGGTTCCACACGGACCCGGTCGGCTCTCGATTCGGGGAAAAGATCGAGCTCGTCGAATAGATTTTCGTAGTAGGCGTGGGGCGACTCGATGGTCTTGTCGTACACCTCGAGTCGTCCCCGGACGAGCGGGAAGCGGCGCTCGACGCTCACGAGCCACTGGGTCGCCTGTTCCGGGGGCGAGAAATCGACGACGCCGTCGGCCACCGGGAGCTCGTTGAGCTGCTGGCTCTGGGCATACCGCCCCCACGCGGCGCGTACGCGCATCCGGTCGCCGCGGGCGTAGAGCAGGCTCACGCGCGGCGAGACCTGTGCCTCGCCGGCTCCGAAGCCCTGGTCGAGGCGGACACCGACCTCGACGATGAGCGATCGTCCGAGCCGCGCCCTGTCGGAGAGGTAGCCGGCCCATGCTTCGCCCTGCGGCTGCAGGACGATGTCGAGATTCCGCCCGTCGACGGGCGCACCTTCGATCCGGCTGTGGAAATCGTACGCGGCGCGCTGGCTTTTCAGGTCAGCGCCCCAGCTCACCATATGGCGATCGCCGAGATCGAGCGACCAGTCCTGTTTGATCGCGGCGAAGGAGAAGGCGCGCCGGTCGGCGATCGTTACGGCCGCATCGGGACGGACCGCTCCTCCCCTGCGATCCCGCCGGATCTCGCCGGCCGAAACGGCGGTCCGTGACGCGAGCGCCGGACTCCATACCGTCTCCGCGGCGATCCAGCCCTGGAGCGTCGAGTCCTCGGCGACGACGTTCCGCTCGGGCGCGTCGTCCGCCGAGACGTACCGCGCATCGTCGTACGCGCCGAGCCCCCCGGCGGCGACGGTCGTGCGGTCGCTCCACTGATGTATGACCTTGGCGAGAGCATCGTAGTAGTCGGTGAGAACCGGTTGTTCGAGAAAGCCGGCGGCGCGCAGGACGTCGTCGGGATACCAGGCGCGAATCGCGGCGAGATAGTGAAGCCGCACCCCGCGCAGCAGCCCCGACGTGACGACGCCCGAGTCGGTCGTGCTCGCTCGCACCGATGTCGGATCGGATGAAAACGAGGTGAGGGTCGAGATCTCCATGACGCCGCTCATCCGTCCGCCGTACCGCGCGGAAAACCCTCCCGTCGAGAGATCGACGGCCGCCACGGCCGATCGGTCGACGATCGAGAACACCGGCAGGAGATCTTTCAGATGGAACGGCTCGTACAGCTCGATCCCGTCGAGGAGCACGAGCGTCTCGTCCTGTTTGCCGCCTCGCACGTGGAACGCCGCCGCGGTGTCGGAATGCGATGTCCCGGGCAGGGTCTTCGCGGCCCAGAACGGATCGGGAGCGACCTCGGGCAGCCGCTGGGCTTGGGCGGCGCTGAGGGAATAGGACCCGTGTGGCTGCTCGTCGGCCAGCCGATGACGGTTCGGCGTCACCGTCAGGGCTTCCAGCACCTCCACCGCGGGAGTGAGGGTCACCTCGACGCTTCGGATCTCTCCTTCGTAGATGATGAGGCCCTCGAGACGGATCGGGATGAAGTCTTCCGCCTCGACCACCAGAGTGTGCGTGCCCGGCGCGAGGCCAGGGATCCGAAGCGCCTGCCCGGGTGTGCCGCGGATGGGGGGTTGCGAGTCCACCCGTACCGCGATGCTGGTCGAAGGCGGCGCGCCCGCGATGAGGACCCGGATGCCACCGCTCCGTTCGGATGGCGACGGAACGACGATTAGAGACGTCGACTCTTCCCGCACCGTCAGACCATGCGGCGCCAGGACTTCCTGCAGCACTTCGCGGGGCGTGCCCGCGCGCGGCTCCGTCTCCACTGTCATCGACGGGTCGACGAGCGTGCTGCTGTAGATGATGTTCAAGCCCTGACGACGGAGGTCTTCCAGAAAGGAAGCGAGCGGTCGTCCTTTCACGGAGGATCCGTTCGCGATCGAAGTCAGGCAGAGGGCGGCGACGAACAGAAACGCCGCGGGTCTGCGGCGTCTGCCGAGGCGTTCGCTTCGAGCCCGCTCGCTCATGGCATCGACTCGCATCGTACCGCGAACCGCCGACGGAACGCGGATGTCCCCGAAACGCGGGCAAGAACGGCGCCCGAAGCGATTTCGGTGGTGCGCAGCGCTTGGTTCGGCGGCGTTCACGGCGGCAGACTGGCCGTCGCTCGCGCTGGCCGCGAACGCGCGACCGCCGTGGACGTTCATAACGATTTACTCGGGGGGCTCCGCGCCTGCTTGAATCGCAATCGCCCTCCGCTCCGGGTCGTCGATCCGTCGCACGACGATCCCCGGCATCATCTGGGGTGTTGCGTCCGTCGTGGTTGGCTTCGTTGAGACCGATCGTCCTGGAGGACGGGAATCTCGTCGCAGCGCCTTGTGACGATCGCAGCAACTGGATTGGTCGTCTGCCACCGGCACGATTTCTCTCCGCTTCCGCGCCATTCCGAGGTAGCCTCGGTGTCTCACGATGACTGGAAGAGCCGGGGAGCCGATCCGCGATGCGTGATGACGACGACGATCCGCGCGTCGTCCAGCGTCAGCGGTTCTGGCTGAACGGCGGGAGCGCTCTGCCGCTTCTCGAGCTCCTCGTCGACGCGGACCGCCTCGACGAGGCCGCTGCCACCGCCCGCCTCGCCCTCGCCATGGACGACTGCGCCGATCGCGAGGCCATCGAGGCGATCCTCCGCGACGCCGGAAGCCCGCCGGTCGGTTGGGATGCCGCCCTCGCAACCTACGCCGCCGATCCCAGCGACGAGCACTGGGGCCAGATCGTCCGCTTCATCCCCGAGGAGGTCGTCTACCAGAGGATCCGCAACACGGTCGCGGCGCTCAGCCGCCTCGGCGCCGATCCCGACCGCCTCTTCCTTCACGCCTCCCGCGACGGCATCGTCCCCGAGCTTCTCGAGATCGCCGAGTCGGGCGCGGTCGCCCCCGACACGATCCGCAGCCGCGGCGAGGAGAGCCCGCACAACCTCTCGTTCTGGCTCGGCCTCGCCGCGCAGTCGGCCTTCGCGCGCGGCGACCGCTTCCTCACCGTACGTCTCCTCACCGAGGCCTACGACGCCGGAACGATCATGCCGCCCGATTTCGCCGCCATCCAGATCCGCGCGGCCGCCGATCCGGAGCTCCACGAGATGCTCGACGCCGTCCGCATCCCCCGATTCGACGAAACGGTCGGCGGAGAAGCGGATCCCGCGAAGGAGTAAACGCCCTGCCTTCGCGGTGACGCTACTCGCAGGGAAGCCGTTTTCGGAGCTCGAATCGCTGCAGCTCGCCGCCCGGCCATGTGAGTAGAAGCGCGTCCTCCTCGCGTTCATAGCGAACGGTCTGCTGGCCTTCCGGTGTATGGAGAACGATCGTCTGATCGTCGGCTTCGAAGCGTTGTGGACTGCGGAGCAGCGCCCAGAGAAGGAGCGAACGGAACGACGCGGTGCAGTCGCATCCCAGCGTCATCGTTGTCCGCATCGGCCCGGCCTGCGAGAGTCCCGACCACGACCACACGCCCGTCACCGACGGCGGCGGATTGCACGCCCCTTCCGCCGGCGCGACAGGAGGATTCGTATGAATGACGCACCCCGCCGTGAGGACGGCGAGACTCAGCGTCAGCAGTGCACGCATGGTCACTCCAGTGTAACCCGGGCGCGACTGACAGCAAGGCGTTGGCGGCAGGCGGGGCCTGCCGCCGGAAAGGATCAGCGGTTCGGGCGGGTCTCGGGGCGGGTGGGGGTGGTGCCGGTCGCCGGGTAGCGGTAGTCGTAGGCCCAGCGGACGTAGTCGCGGTCGCGGTTCCAGTTCTCGCCATAGTCGCTGCGGAGGCGCGCTTCGAGGTCGCCGTTCCAGTTCGCGTACTCGGCGCCGAAATTGCGGCGCGCCGCATGACCGAAGCGGAACGCCGGCTCGTGCCGCTCGAACGTCTCCTCCGATCCGCCGCCCATCTGCCGGATCGTGTCGGGAACGTCCTGGTCGAGGTCGCGCGCGCGGTCGGAGCCGAAGTCGTGCTTGGTCTGCTCCCAGTCGTTCCGGAACGCGCCCTTCACCCGGTCCCACGTGTTGTCGTGCTCATCCGTGTACTACGAGGGTCTGTTTCTCATGCTCGTTTCTCCTTTTGCCGACCATGCGTCAGCAAATCCTCGGAGTTGAAAGAAGCGAGCCAGACCAGCGATCGGATGGCGCCTAAACGTGCGGGCGCCCCGAGGCGAAGTGGGAGGGGATCACGACCGAGCGGCGGTATTCCGGCGCCGGCAGGTCCTTCTCGTAGTCTTTGACGATGTCGGCGAGCGTCTCGCCGTCGGTCTGTCGCGCCTTGAAGTAGAGGAGCGCGAGCCCGGCAATCACGATCGGGTGGACGAGGACCGAGAGCGACAGCGACGGAGGATGTCCCTCTCGTAGTTGAAACTCTGAGAGGCGGTTCCGGCCATCACATTCTCTCCTAAGCGATCTTCGATGCGCCAGAGTTCTGCTCGGGAATGCGGTCGAGAGCGCGAAGCAACTCAGG
>JBOGJQ010000469.1:0-1389 GCA_050745405.1 Thermoanaerobaculia bacterium
ACGCGGGCGGGGAGGAGATCCGCCGGAAGATCACGCCCATGCTCCTGTTCGTCGGCGAGCAGGCGGGAAAAGCCGAGGAGGCGATCCGCTTCTACACGTCGGTGTTCCGCGATGCGAGCGTGGGCGATGTCATGCGGTACGGCGCCGGGGAGGGGCCGGACCGCGAGGGAACGGTGAAGTTCGCCTCGTTCGTGCTCGCGGGGGAGAGCTTCGCCGCGATGGACAGCGCCCACCCGCACGAGTTCGTCTTCAACGAAGCGGTCTCTCTCATCGTGAACTGCGAGAACCAGAAGGAGATCGACTATTACTGGGCAAAGCTCTCCGCGGATCCGAATGCCGAACAGTGCGGCTGGCTCAAGGACCGCTACGGCGTGTCGTGGCAGATCGTGCCGACGGCGATGGGGCGGATGATGGAGACCGGGACTCCGGAACAGATCGCGAAGGTGACCGAGGCGTTCCTGCAGATGAAGAAGTTCGATCTCGCGAAACTGGAGGCGGTGTTCGAGGGCGCGGGTCGGTCGTAGCGCCCGGCGGCGCCCACTCGCGATCCGATCCCGCTGTGGCCGGGCCGTCTCGGCCCGGAACCAAGATCCTGGTGGATCCGGACTTCGGGTTCCGGGGCGAGACGCCCCGGCCACATCGGCTGTTCTCGCTCATCCCGTCGGAAGGATGCGGAATCGCTCGCAATGCTTCGGACGGATCACGCTGAAATGGCGGCGGTCGAGCGTGATCACGATCTCGGTCGCGAACCGTTCAGCGAGGCTCACGACCGACGCATCCGTCCCCCCGAGCGGGAGATCGGCGTAATCGGAGACGAGTTCCGCGATGCGGGGCCATTCCTCGGCGAGCGGGGCGCGCACGTCGAGATCGCCTAGCGAGCCGAGAAAGCGGGCTTCAGTGGCGGCCCCGCTCCGCCGTCCGAGGAGATAGGTGACTTCGGCGATACACATCGCCGGAATGACGAGGCGGTAGCGCGTATCCCGAAGCGCATCGAGACACGCTCGGTGATCGGGATCGGCGCGGTTCGCCGCGGCGAGCAGAGGTCCGCTATCGACGATCGCGAGTGAGGTCACTCTCCCACTCCTCGAGCGCCTCATCGAGCGACGACGCGCGCGGGAGCGCGGGATCGTCGCAGATTGCCTCGAATCCCAAGGTCCGTCCGTCCGGAGGAGAGAGCGCGGTCGAAACGGCATCGCGGATGACGTCCGATACGCTCGTCCCACGCCGCTCCGCCTCATATTCAATGAGCGCGGCGAGCTCGTCCGGTACGGATATGGTGATGCGCTTCATACGTGCATATTAACATACGATCGTCGTATGTTCTTCCCGGGTCATCGCCCGATGTCGCGCTTCCCGCGCCCCTTCAGGGCGCGAATTTCTGGGGGCGTC
>JBOGJQ010000470.1:0-3240 GCA_050745405.1 Thermoanaerobaculia bacterium
CGCCTCGGCGGCGCCTTCCTCGAGCCGCTCCTCGAGCTTCGACTCGTCGAGGACCCAGACCCACTGCGGCTTCGTCTCCGGCTCGGCGCGGCGCGCGGCCGGCTCTTTTCGCTCCTCGCGATCGCGACGCCGCTCCTTCCGCCTCGACGCCGTGGCGATCTGCGGATCGAGCTTCCGCATCCGGATCAGCACTTCCTCGCTCAGCCGCCGGTTCACCGAGATCAGGTCCGTCACCAGGCCGATCAGGACCGTCTGAAAGCCGCTGATCAGCAGGACCGCGGAGAGGATCAGCGACTGAATGTGGCCGGCCGACCCCTCGATCCAGTAATACGAGAGAAAGCGCAGCCCCAGCAGGAAGCCCGCGATAAAGAGGGCCGCGCCAATCGCGAAGAACGTCTTGAGCGGCCGGTAGAGCGTGTAGATGCGAAAGATCGTGACGACCGACTTGCGGACGTACTTGCCGACGCCGCGATACAGACGCGACGGCCGTGTCGGGGCGTTCGTCCCGATCGCGACCGACTGCACGGCGAGATTGCGGTTTCCCGCCTGGATGATCGTCTCGAGCGTGTAGGTGAACGGGTTGAAGACGTTGATCTGGTAGGCGGCCTCGCGCGAGAAGGCGCGGAAGCCGCTCGTCACGTCCGGCACGTCGAGGCCCGCCGCGCGTCCCACGGCCCAGCTCCCGAGGCGCTGGAGGAGCTTCTTGATCGGGCCCATGTGCGGCGTCGCCCGCACGTCCCGGTCCCCGATGACGACCTCGGCGCGCCCCGCGAGGATCGGCTGGACGAGCTTCGCGACGTCGGAGCCGCGATACTGATTGTCGGCGTCGGTGTTGACGATGATGTCCGCGCCCAGGCGGAGGGCGGCGTCGACGCCCGCGAGAAAGGCTCGGGAGAGGCCGCGGTGGGTGACGAGGCGGACGACGTGGTCGGCGCCGGCCCGGCGCGCCGCTTCGACTGTTGCGTCCGTCGAGCCGTCGTCGACGACGAGCGTCTCGACCTTCGCGACACTCTCCAGCCGCTTGGGCAACGCCGCGAGCGTCTGCGCGATCGTCTTTTCTTCGTTGTAGGCGGGAATCTGGATGATCAGCTTCATCTGGAGTGCGGCAATGGCTCCAAGACTTTATCATCGCGGGGATGCCGCCCGTCGCAACCGTGATCATGCCGATGGACCGTCCGGGGGCCGACGCGCGGCGCGCGGTCGACTCGGTCCTCGAACAGCGGAGCCGCCGCCCCTTTGAGCTCCTCGTCGTGGCGCCCGAGCGGGGAGGACTCGCCGACGATCCGAAGCTGCGGTGGCTGCCGATGGAGGAGCGGAACCCCGCGATCCGTCGGAACGCGGCGGCCGCGGCGAGCGAGGCGAAGTATCTCGCCTTCATCGATGACGACGCGTTCGCCGATCCGGCCTGGCTGGAGACGGCAATCGAGTACCTCGAAACGCATCCCGGCGTCGTGGCGATCGGCGGCCCCGATCCGGCGCCGCCGGACTCGTCGGTCGCGGAGCTCGTCTCCGACACGCTCCTCGCGACGCCATGGATCGGCAGCGGTATCGCCGCGCACGAGGCGCGTCCGGGGACGTTCGCGGTGCGCAGGCCGTGGGACCTCGCCCTCGTGAATCTCATCATGCGAAAAGAGGTCTTCGACCGCCTCGGCGGGTTCCGCGAGTCGATCGGCTACATCGGCGAGGACACGGAGCTCCTCTCGCGGATGCTGGGGGAGGGGACGGTCGTCTACCACGACGGCATCGTCGTGCATCACCGCCGCCGCCGTTTTCCAGGTGCGTATCTCCGGCAGCGGTGGCGCTACCGCGTCAAGACGGGCGAGCGTCTCGTTCTCGGAGGGGCGTTGTACCGGACGCGGGCGGTCGCGGCGCTCCTCGCGGCTGGGGCGACGATGCTCGTCCTCCTCGTGCTCGCTCCGGCGATCGCGCTCGGTCTCGTGGCCGTCTATCTGATCCTGGTGACGGCGCTCGCCATCCCGTCGACGCGCCTCCCGGCGTGGTTGTGGCCGCTGATCGGTCCCGCGTTCCTGCTGCATCACGGAACGTACTTTTTCGGCGTGATCGCCGGCATCGGACGGGGCCTCGCGCGACGGGTGCGGGGCGCGGGAAATCAGGGCGGAGGCGGGCGGGTTAGGGATCTCGAGCGATGAGGTTCACCGACAAAGCGCGATATCTCCGCTATCTCGTCCGCCGCCGCGGGATGAAGCCGATCTACGTCATCCTCGGGCTGACGTACGACTGCAATTCCTTCTGCCGGACGTGCTTCAACTGGGAGCAGCTCCGGAAGAACAAGGAGCACGAGCTCTCGCTCGAGGAGATCAAACGGAGTCTCGACGGCGTCGGCGAGCTGCTGTTCGTCGTCATGTCGGGCGGAGAGCCGTTCCTCCGGCGCGACCTGCCGGAGATCTGCGAGCATCTCTCCACCGTCAACGGCGCGAAGCAGATCACGATCCCGACGGGCGCTATCGCATCCGATCTCATCGCGCGCTCGGTCGAATCGACGCTCGAGCGCTGCCCCTCCACGCAGATCGTCGTCAATCTCTCGCTCGATCACATCGGCGAGAAGCACGACTGGATCCGCGGTGTTCCCGGCAACTATGAACGGCTCAAGAAGACGTACGCGAATCTCGTCCCGCTGAAGGAGAAGTACGGGAACCTGACGGTGAACGTGCACACGTGCCTGTGCACGTACAACGTCGACGATCTCGAGGAGATCACCTCGACCGTCCAGCGCGACTTTCCGGCGATCTCGTTCCACTCGTTCGAGATGCTCCGGGGCGATCAGCCCGACAAGAACATCCAGGCGATCTCGACGGAGCGGTACCGCGAGGTCCTTCCGATGCTCGAGAAGTACTGGAGCTCGTTCCGGAACTACGACGGCTTCCTCCGTTTCGTGAAGATCTATTCGCGGCGGATGGAGCTCGCCGCCCTCGAGCAGGAGACGCAGCCGCGCCCCTGTTATGCGGGAACGATCTCGGGCGTCATCGACGCGCGCGGCGAAGTCCGCCTCTGCGAGTTGCGCGAGCCGGTCGGCAACCTCCGCGACACGGATTTCGACTTCGACCGCCTCTGGTTCTCCCCCGAGGCCGACGCGCAGCGGAAAGCGATCGCGAACAAGGAGTGCTGGTGCACCCACTCCTGCTTCATGTCGTCCTCGCTCGTCTTCCAGCCGCGGACGTACGCGGACTGGATGGCGTCGACGGTGGTGAACTTTCTAGGGGCTAGGGGCTAGGGCTAGGG
>JBOGJQ010000471.1:0-1763 GCA_050745405.1 Thermoanaerobaculia bacterium
CGTCAGCCCCGGCCGGACGCCGCCGCGCCGCGCGCGCCGGCTCGCCGCGACGACGTGCGCCGCGCTCCCGTTTCCCTCGACGATGACGACCGCCTCGTCGCGCAGCTCCGGCTCGCTCCGAAGTCGGGCAGCCAGAGGAAACAGCGGCACGTAGATAGCGGCGAGGCGCATGATCCGTTGAACAGTTGAAGAGTTGCACAGTTGAACTGTGCAACTGTTCAACTGTGCAACTGTTCAACTCTGTAATCGTTCTGCATTCCTTCACGCATATGGCGGTGTCGTTCGATCGCGAGGCGGGAGTCGAGGCCTTCGAGGAGCGGTGCGCCGCGTCGGTTCCATCGCGGCACGCCGCGTCCCGTCCGCACGACTCCCTCGGCCGCCATCCCGGCGAGCGAATACGGCGACGAAACGACGAGCGCCGCACCGTGTGCCGCGGCCGCGCGCGCGAGGCGCACCCACGCCGCGTCGGGGACGCGCTTGCCGCGAACACGCATGCCGAGGTCGACCGCGACGAGGGGAAAACCGGTGGCGAGGAGAAGCTCCGCCGCGGCAACGCAATCCTTCAACCGCTGCGGCGCGACGAGAAGAAGGCGCTCGAGATCGACGCCCGCCTCCGCCGCGATCTGCGGATCGAAGTGCCCGCCGTGATCGACCAGCGCCGCCGCCTCGCCGCACCCGGTCACCCCCGCGAGCGCCGCGACGACCGCCGACCACCGCCCCGAGCTCCGCGCCCCGATCATCTCGATCAGCTTCCCCTTCGGCAGACCGCCGCCGAGCAGAGCGTCGAGCGGCCCGACGCCCGTCGCGAGCGCCCCGCGCGAGGCTTTCTCGACCCGCCCGAGAAGCTCCCGCCCGCTGACGACCTCGCGCGCATGCTCGCCGAGCGCCGCGCGCAGCTGGCGGACGTCCTCTCTCTCGGCCGGTGGCGGCGAAGGGGCTTCGACCGGCCGGGGACGATCCCACCGGAGGGGCACCTGGATGAAGAGGGGAGCGGAGGACATGATCGCCTCGACGGGCAACCGCCCGGAATGGAAACATAAGGCGGTAATAAGGCGTAAGTCAAGCTGAGCGGTAATAATATACTTGGCTCACCAGCAAATAAGACCTATATTGCTTTCATGAAGAACGGACTGCCGGAAACCCTTCAAGAGGCAATCACTTACTTCGCTTGGCCGGAGACCTGCCAAGAGTTCGCCGCCAAGCTCCGCTGGCCGGATGGCCCGACTTGCCCCCGCTGCGAGAGCAAGGAACACAGCTACCTCGCCTCGCGCCGAATCTACAAGTGCAAGAGTTGCCAGAAGCAGTATTCGGTGAAGGTCGGGACCATCTTCGAGGATTCGCCCATCGGGCTCGACAAGTGGCTCGTGGCGATCTGGATGCTCGCCAACTGCAAGAACGGCGTTAGCTCCTATGAGCTTCACCGCGCTATCGGCGTAACTCAGAAAACCGCGTGGTTCATGCTCCATCGGATTCGCCTCGCCATGAAAGCGCAGTCGTTCGATAAGAACCTCTGCGGGATCGTTGAGGCGGACGAGACGTTCATCGGCGGCAAGCTCAAGAACATGCACAAGAGCAAGCGTGAGCGAAAGGGGTATCAGAAGCGCGAGGGAAAACAGAACGCGGGCTCGCTCGTGGGAAAAACCATCGTACAGGGCGTGATTGAGCGAGATGGCGAAGTCCGCGCACAGATTCTTAATTCGCTCGAATCGAGAATTTCTGGTCGCTGCTCAAGCGGACGCTGAACGGGACTTACGTGAGCGTGG
>JBOGJQ010000472.1:0-5998 GCA_050745405.1 Thermoanaerobaculia bacterium
AATTGCTCCGGCGATCGGCCGCTTCGTACCAGCTCGACCATCTGCCGTCTGAACTCCGGTGTGTATCTCGCCATCGTGGACTCCTTCCCAAATCCTCAGGTGTCCACGAAATCGGGTCAACTCCAGAAGCCGCAGATTACGCAGATTGACGCAGATCAACGAAGAAGAATTCAATCTGCGTCAATCTGCGCAATCTGCGGCTCCCCGTCCTCAGGGCTCAGGAATCTCGAGAGCGCGACAAATCTTGCGGGCCAGGCGATCGGGGATTTCGACGTGGCGTGGGACGGCCTCGATGTGCCCGGTCACGGGATTGCTCCAGAGCTCGTGCTCCTTCCCCTGCCGCTTCAAGAAGCAGCCGTGGCGCCGGAGGTGACGGAGCAGCGCCCTCTGTTTCACTGGACGACGACGGTATCGCGAATGGCGTCGTCGGGGACACCCCGGAGACCTTCCTCCCGGCGATCCTCCAGAATGAGAGCGATCGCCTCGGCGAGGTTCGCCCGCGCAGCCTCGGGTGTCTTCCCCTGGCCATTGGCCCCAGGGATTTCCGGAGAGTAAGCGATGAACCACTCACCGTCGCGTTCGATGACGGCTGTGAATTCGTTTCTCATGGGATCGAGTTTACCGCGTTCCGGGTTCTGTTTGTCGCGCGTCCAATTCGGCGAACGAGACGGACACGAGGCGCGAACACCCGCTCCTGCTCGCCCGGACGTGGGGGTGATCACGCCTCCAGCTCGGCGAACGAGACGGACACGAGGCGCGAGCAGCCCGCCTCTTCCATCGTGACGCCGTAGAGCACGTCCGCCGCTTCCATGGTCCGCTTCGAGTGCGTGATCACGATGAACTGCGTGTCGCGCGACATCTCGCGGAGCAGACGGACGAACCTTTCATTGTTCACCTCGTCCAGCGGCGCGTCGACCTCGTCGAGGATGCAGAAGGGGCTCGGCTTGTAGCGGAAGATCGCGAAGAGAAGCGCCAGCGCGGTGAGCGCGCGCTCGCCGCCCGAGAGCAGGGAAATCGACTGCGTCTTCTTCCCCGGCGGCTGTGCGATGAGCTCGATGCCGCTCTCGAGGATGTCCTCCTCGTCGAGGAGCTGCATGCCCGCGCGTCCCCCGCCGAACAGTGCCGTGAAGATCTCGGCGAACGACTGATTGACCGCCGCGAACGCGTCGCGGAAGAGCTCGCGCGAGGTCATGTTGATCTTCCGGATCGTCGAGCGGAGCGACTCGATCGACTGGACGAGATCGTCGCGCTGGGTCCGGAGGAAGCGCTCGCGCTCCTCGAGCTCCTGGTGCTCCTCGATCGCGAGGACGTTCACCGGGCCCACTTTCTCGATCTGCTCGGTGAGACGCGCGACTTGCGATTCGAGCTCGGCGCGGAGCTCGTCCGTCTCCGGCGGGACGACGTCGGCCAGCGCGTCGAGTCCGGCATGGAGGTCGAGGGCGATCTGCTCGCGCAGGAGATCGACGCCCGCCCGCGCGCGGTCGACGCGCCGCTCGGTCTCGAAGAGCGCCTCGCGCTCCGCGTTCCAGGTCTCCCGGGCGGCCACGGCGCGGGCTTCGACTTCGCCGAGTCGCGCTTCGAGGTCGGCGACCTCGGCCTCGAGGCCGACGCGCCGTTCGCCGAGCGCGCCGAGAAGGTCGAGCGAGGTCTCGAGCTGGCCGCGGGCCTGTGCGACCGCGCGCTCGGTCTCTTCCCGTCGCGCGCGGAGGGTCTCGACTTCCTGGACGAGCTGCCGGTTGCGCGCCTGCAGCGACGCGACGATGCGCGAGAGGTTCTCGTGCTCGCGGGCGATGGCGTTCACGTTGCCGACGGCGGTCTCGAGCTCGACGCGCGCGTGCGACGCCTGCTCGGTGATGGCTTCGAACTCGGTCCGCGCCGTGCTCAGCGCGGTCTCGGTCTCGCCGATCGAGGCTTGCGTGGCGGTCTCCTGCTCTTCGAGAGAGCGGAGCTCGGCGAGGGCTTCCTCGCGCCGCGCCAGGAGCTGCTCTTTCTCTTCGACGTAGAGCGACTGCTCCTCGGAGGCGACTTCGAAATCCTTCTCGAAGCGTTCGAGCTCCGCGGCGGCTCGCTCGCGAGCGGTCGCGCGGTCGCGCACCGCGTTCTCGGCCTGGCGCGCGCGCTCCTCGGCGAGGATCCGCGCGTCGTCCGCGTCGCGGAGCTGCGACTCGACCGCCTCGAGGTCCGACGCGATGCTGCTCGCCCGCCGTTCCTCGGCCGCGAGCGCCCGCTCGAGATCGGAGAGCTCGCGCTTGATCGAGAAGACCCCGCGCGCGTTCTCCTGGCGGCCGCCGATCACGAGCGGTCCCCGCACGATCTCGCCGGCGCGCGTCACGAACGTCGTGCGCGGCTGGAGCGCCGAGCGCCGCATCGCCTCGTCGAGCGAATCGACGATCTCCGACTCCGGCACGGCCGCGCGTACGGCGTCGGCGACGGGACCTTCGCCCAGCAGCGTTCCGGCCGCCGCGGGCCCGGAGGCGGCCAGGTCTTCCGGTGCCCAGTCCTGACGGAGGAACGATCCGCGTCCGGCGCCGCGCTCGTCGAGGCGGGCGATCGCGGCGGCTGCCGTGGCGGCGTCGGCGACGACCACCGCCTTCGTCACGTCGCGAAGCAGCGCGTCGAGCGCCTGCTCGAAGCCTTCCGCGGCGCGAACCGACTCGGCGGCCGACGGTGCGTGAGGGACGAGCTCGAGGATCGCGCGGCGGACTTCCTCGTCCTGCGATTCGAGTGAGGTGAGGAGCGTCCGGAGCGAGTCGATCCGGTAGGTCGTCTGAGAGATCGAGTCGCGCGCGCTGGCGAGGGACTCGCGCATCGCGTCGCGACGCCGCGTCAGCTCGTCGCGGCGCTCGAGAGCGGCCTGCGCGGCGTGCTGCGCGTCCATGAGAGCGCGCTCCGCGGCGGCGAGCGCCTCGCTCGCGCTCTCGAGAGCGGCCTGCGCGGTGCTCCGGTTCTGGGACGCGCGCCGCGCCGAGTCGTCGAGCTTGCCGAGGTAGAACTCGCATTTCTCGACGGCGATCTCGATCTGGTGCACCTGATTGCGCGCCTCGGAAATACGCGCGATCGTGCGCATCAGCGTCTCGCGGAGCGTCGCGATCGACTTTTCGTGCGTCCGGACGCGGTCGCCCTTTTCCTGCCGCTCGCGCTCGAGCGAGTCGGCGATCTCGCGCAGCTCGTTCCGGCGCTCGACCGCCGCCCGCAGCGCCTCGGTCTTCTCCTCGAGAAGCTGCTGCTGTTCGATCCCCTCTCCCTCGATCGAGCGGATCTGCTCGGTCGCGGCTTCGGTTCGCTGAACCAGATCCGCGAGCGTCGTCTCCGACTGCGCCAGAAAGCCGCGCAGACGGTCGACCTCGGCCCCGGTGCGCGCGATTTCCTCACGGAGCGCGGAGGCCGCGTTCGAGCGGTCCGTCAGATTGCGGCGCGTTTCCGCGAGATCCGCTTCCTCGCGCGCGAGCACCGCCGCGCCCTCGCTCTCGCGCTTCTGCTGCTCGGCCAGCGCCCTCTCGGCCGCCTCCTGCTCGGCGCGGGCCGCGACGACGCGCCCCGCGTACAGCGTCCGCTTCGCCGTCGAGAGCTGGTCGATCAGCTCCTTGTGCCGCCGCGCCTTCGATGCCTGGCGCTTGAGCGAATTGAGGTTTCGCGTCACCTCGGCCAGCGTGTCGTCGATCCGCAGCAGGTTCGCCTGCGTCTCCTCGAGCTTCAGCTCCGCGGCGCGGCGCTTCGTCTTGTACTTCGTGATCCCCGCCGCCTCCTCGATCAGGCGACGCCGGTCCTGCGGCTTGTTCGACAGGATCAGGTCGATCTTCCCCTGCTCCATGACCGAGTAGTTGCGGATGCCGAGCCCCGTGTCCATCAGGATGTCGGCGATGTCGCGCAGCCGGACGCGCCTGCCGTTGAGGCGGAACTCCGACTCACCCGAGCGGAAGACGCGGCGGTGGATCGTGACCTTGCCGTCTTCGGCGGAGGGATGGCCGTTGTCCGTGGTGAGCGTGAGCGTGACCTCGCCCATGCCGAGCGCGCGACGGCGCTCGGAGCCCTGGAAGATCACGTCCTCCATCGTTCCGCCGCGGATGTGGCTCGCGCGGTGCTCGCCAAGGACCCAAATGATCGCGTCGCAGATGTTCGACTTCCCGCAGCCGTTCGGGCCGACCACGGCCGTGAGGGCATCGGGGAAGACGAGCTGAGCGGGGTCGCAGAAGGACTTGAATCCGGAGATTTCCAGCTTGTCGAGACGGAACATTTACGTGAGGAGCACCTGAACGTGGTTTTGAAGGACGGCGGATCTTAGCAGAATCCCAACCACCGCCCCAACGCTGCTCCGCACCGCGCGATTTCCGACCGAGACGAGTGTAACGCGGTGCGGCGGGGATGGGAATGGATCGCGCACGCCGCGCGTGGTGTCATCCCGTAGAATGACCACGACCGCCGCGATGGATTCGTCCGACCAGCCCCCTTCCGATGCCGACGCGCGCGACGGAGCCGGCGCGCCGGCCGTCACGCTGCAGCGGCGCATTCCGGTCGTCGCGCGCACCCTCTCCGCTCTGCCGCAGACGGAACGACTGCAGGCTGCGATCACGTCTCTTCTCGAAGCCGAGATCGAGAACGGAAGCTTTCCGGGAGCGACGTGGATCGTCGGCACGAGCGAGGGGCCCCTCGTCGAGGGGGGAATGGGGCACGCCGTCCTCAAGCCGGCGAAGATCGCGATCGCGATGGATACGATCTTCGACCTCGCATCGCTGACCAAGCCGCTCGTCACCACGGCACTGGCCCTCCAGGCTGCGGCCGAGGGGCGCATCGACCTCCACGCTCCCGTCGCGGCGTCGATCCCCGAGTTTCGCGGGACGGACAAGCAGGAGGTGAGCTTCATCGACCTGCTGACGCACCGCAGCGGGTTCCAGGCGTGGTATCCGCTCTACACGCAGGGCATCGGCGACGAGGCGTATCTCGATACGCTCGTGCGCCGTCCTCTCCGCTATGGCCCCGGCACGCGCGAGATCTACAGTTGCCTTGGCTTCATCACGCTGACGATCGCGCTCGAGAGGCTCTACGGCGAGCCCATCGAGGATCTCGCCGCGCGGAAGATCTTTCAGCCGCTCGGGCTGACGACCGCCGCGTTCAGTCCGCCCGCGAGTCTGAAATACCGGATTGCGGCGACCGAATGGGGTAACGCGAACGAGCGGCAGATGGTCGCGGACAGGAACCTCACGTTCAAGCACTTCCGGAACTACATGATCTGGGGCGAGGTCAACGACGCGAACGCGTACTACATGGGCGGCATGGCGGGGAACGCGGGCCTCTTCGGGTCGGCGCGCGACGTGTTCGAGATCGCGCGGCAGTGGCGGATCGGCGGCGGCGCGCTGCTGCCCGAGGAGATGGTCCAGCTCGCGCTGCGGAACTACACCGTCGGCCTGGAAGAGAATCGTGGCTTCGGGTGGCTGCTCCACATGGCGCGCCCCGACCATCCGTCGGCTGTCCTCTCGGAGACGTGCTACGGGCACACCGGGTTCACCGGGACGTCCGTCTGGGTCGATCCGGCGCGCGATCTCATCATGGTGCTCCTCACGAACCGCCTCCACCCGTACGTCAAGCCGCTGAACATGCAGGCGGTGCGGCGGGAGTTTCACCGGAGGGTGGTGGAGGTGTGGGAATCGTCATCCCGAGCGTGAGCGAGGGATCTGGGACGGGGTGGGGCGCGGGTGACGCGGCACCGTGGATCGGCGGAGGAGCGAATATCCGTCCCGCCGCCGACCTGAGCTGCTCCGATCAGGAGTTTCCCGCCCGTCCCTGATCCCTCGCTCGCGCTCGGGATGACGGCTTCTACGATGGCGGCGGTGGCGGAGGTGCCGTCTCCGTCGGCGCCGTCGTGGGCGCCGTCTCCGTTGGAGTCGTCGTGGGCGCGGTCTGCGTGGGCGCGGTCTCTGTGGGAGTCGTCGCGGGCGCCGTTTGCGTCGGCGCTGGCGGCGTCGGACTCGTCCGCGGGGGCGCTGGCGCGGCCGGTCTCGGG
>JBOGJQ010000473.1:0-1750 GCA_050745405.1 Thermoanaerobaculia bacterium
CCCGTTTCCCTCGCCCGTGCGGATGGCAGGAAGTCGAGGATCCGAGCCACGTGGCGCCATTCGGTCATTCCGTTGCCGATGGCGACGCGGATCGCGAAGGTCCCGCGGAGGCGCGTCGTCGCGAGGAACGCGGCGCCGGAGGCGTTGATGCGGTCGACCAGCTCGGCCGACGCGCGCTCGGAGGCGCTCTCGTCGATGCGGCCGGCGGCGTCGCGAACGATGCGCCGGAACGTGACGACGCTCAGGTTCTGCGGCGCGACGAGCTCGACGTCCTCCCGCGCCTCGAGCGCGCGCGCGAGCCGCGCGGCCATCTCGATCTGCGCGCGGATCACGCCGCGCATCCGCTCGAGGCCGTAGTGCTCGAGCACCATCCAGAGCTTCAGAGCGCGGAACCGCCGCCCGAGCTGCAGGCCGTAATCCATGAAGTTCACGTCCGCGGCGTCGGTCGTCTTCAGATACTCCGGCACGAGGGAGAACGTCTTCTTCAGATCGTCGGGACGCCGCGTGTAGAGAATGCTGCAGTCGACGGGTGTGAAGAGCCACTTGTGCGGATTGATGACGACCGAGTCGGCGCGCTCGACGCCCGCCCAGAGCGGCCGCAGCTCGGGGCAGATCATCGCCGACCCCGCATACGCCGCGTCGACGTGCAGCCACGCCCCCGCCTCGGCGGCGATCGCGGCAATCTCCGCGATCGGATCGGCCGACGCCGTCGCGGTGGTGCCGGCGGTCGCCACGACCGCGCACGGGAGGACGCCGTCGCGCCGGTCGCGCTCGATCGCGGCGGCGAGAGCGTCGGGGCGCATCGCGTAGGCCGCGTCGGACTCGATCTTCACGACGCCCCGCGCGCCGAACCCCAGAGCGAGCGCGCCCTTCTCGATCGACGAGTGCGCCTGATCGGAGCAGTAGACGCGCAGCCGCGGCAGGTCACGTCCCGTCATCCCCTCGCCTCGGATGTCGAGGCCGAGCGCTTCGCGCGCCGCCGCCAGAGCGAGGAAGGAGTTCATCGAGGCCGTGTCGTTGATGATGCCGAACAGGCCCGCCGGAAGGCCGACCGCGTCGCGCGTCCAGTCGAGAACGACGCGCTCGAGCTCCGTCGCCGCGGGACAGCTCTTCCACAGCATCCCGTTCACGTTCAGCGCGGCGCTCAGGATCTCGCCGAGAATGCCGGCGTGCGAGCCGGTGATCGAGAACCAGGCGAAGAACGCCGGATGGTTCCAGTGCGTGACGCCGGGGAGGATTTTCGACTCGAACTGCTCCAGCAGCGCGTCGTACGACGTTCCCTCCTCGGCGGGGGCGCCACGGAACCGCGAGGCGATGTCGCCCGGCTCGACGCGCGCCATGACGGGGACCTCGTCGATGCGAGCGAAGTGATCGGCGATCCGGTCGATCAGCCGGTGCCCGGCGGCACGGAACTCGTCGACATCGGGGTCGAGGACCACGGAGAAACGATACCGCAGGTCCGGCGTCAGGACAGCGGAGCGGTCCAAGGCGCGTAGCCGGGGGTCGAAGACCCCGGACGCCGGACGGCGCCACGCGCGTGGTGGTGATGCGCGTAGAACGCGTACGGACGCGGCGATTTCGCGATTGTTCCGACCGCAAATCCAGCGCCCGCGGAACGCGTCCGGCACCCCTTCGGGGTGCAAAATCATTCTGGTGCGTTCGAGTTCCGGGGGTCTTCGACCCCCGGCTACGCGTCTTGGACGCCTCCGGCGTCCGGACCGCGGAGCGGTTCAAGATCCCCCCGGCTACG
>JBOGJQ010000474.1:0-1807 GCA_050745405.1 Thermoanaerobaculia bacterium
GTTCGAGAGCAGCGACCATCACTCGGGCGGCCGGAGAATCCCCGCGGCCTCGCCCGGAAGGTCGACGCCCGTCTGCTCGCCGAAGCCGAAGCGGCGCACCCACCGGTAGAACCGCTGCTCCCCGAGCGCGAGCGCGACGCGGATCGTGCCGATGTTCGACGAGCGCGCGATCACCTGCTCGAACGGAAGAAGTCCGAATTTCACGCCGCCGTGCTCGTGGATGCGGACGTTCGCGATCTCGATCGCGCCGTCGCCGCAATCGACCATCTGCGAGGGCGTGACGACGCCCTCCTCGATCCCGGCCGCGGCGGTCACGATCTTGAAGGTCGATCCCGGCTCGTAGAGGTCCTGCACGGCACGGTTCCGCCACGCGGACGGCGCGTAACGGCCGAAGGCGTTCGGGTCGAAGGTCGGCCACGAGGCGAGGGCGAGGATCGCGCCGTCGTTCGGATCGAGGACGACGACGCTCCCCGAGGGGGCGGCCCACTCGTCCATCGCGCGGCGCAGCGCCTTCTCCGCGATGTACTGAATCACCTCGTCGATCGTGAGCACGACGTTGTGCCCGTCGACGCTGCCGGCGGCCGAGCCGACGAGATACATACCGCGGCGCGCGTCGCGGAGGATCGTCGCGCGCCCGGGGCGGCCGCTCGTCCATGCGTCGAGCGAGTGCTCGACGCCGGCGAGGCCGTGGCCGTCGATCGAGACGAAGCCGAGGACGTTTGCGGCGAGAAAGCCCTTCGGATAGGAGCGGCGGAACTCCTCGAGAAAGTAGATGCCGGGGATCTCGAGGGCGCGGACGCGGTCGCCGATCTCGACGGGGAGCTGGCGCGCGACCCAGGCGAACTCGCCGCGTCCCGCGAGACGCTCGGCGAGATCCGCGCGGTCGACGCCGAGCTCCGGGATCGTGGCGAGACGACGGGCGACGGCCGCGGGATCGTCGATCGCCTGCGGATCGGCGTAGACGGAGACTCCGGTGACGCTCTCGGCGAGGATGCGCCCCGTCGCGTCGAGAATCGACCCGCGGAGCGCGCCGATCTCGATCGTCCGCTCCTGCTGCCGCTCGGCGCGGCGGACGTAATGCTCGTGCCTCCCGATCTGGATCTGCGCGAGCCGCGCAACGACGGCGCCGCTCCAGAGGGCGAGCAGCGCGCAGAGAAGAACGACGCGGCGCTTCATCGTCTCGCCCCCCCGCCGCTCGCCGCGCGCTGATCTCCGGGAGCGAGACGGACGGTGACCACCTGATTCGGAGCGGCCGGCGCGAAGCCGCGCTCGCGCGCCTGGCGCTCGACCTCGCCGAGCGCCGTCATCTTCTGGACGTGGAGACGCAGCTTGCGGTTCGACTGCTCGAGCTCGTCGCGGACGCCGCGAAGCTCGGTCGCCTCACGCCCGAGGCGGATTACCTCGAGGTTCTGCCACGTGAACAGCAGGAGAAACAGACCGAGCGGCGCGGCGAGCAGGAGCACCGCGAGCAGCTCGCGAAAGCGCTCGCGGTCGCGCTCGCGCACGATGTGCGCGTTGTCGATCGGCTTCTTCTGTGCGTACATGCGCCTGCCGCGGAACCAAAAAACAAGGGTGAAGATCTGCCTGCCGGCAAGGCCCTGAGAGACGTCCCGTCACACCCACCCCGCACGCGCCACCCCTCCCGTGCCCCTTTCGGGCCTTCACACGCTCCCGCCCTTCCCCGACCTTCACCCTTGCTCTTTGCCTCCGCAAGGTCGTAGCTGGTACCTAGTAGCTCGTAGCTCGTATTCAGTGTGTCCTGCTAGGTACTAGGTACTAGCTACTGACTACCAGCTACTCGTTCCGC
>JBOGJQ010000475.1:0-5876 GCA_050745405.1 Thermoanaerobaculia bacterium
CGTCCGGCACGACGTTCCTCCGCCGCCGCCGGGAGAGATGGTGATCGAGTCGAGGGCGGAGGACGGATCTAGTAGCTAGGAGCTAGTAGCTAGTAGCTAGTAGCTAGTAGCTAGTAGCAGTAGGTACGTACTAGATACCAGCTACTAGATACCAGCTACTAGATACCAGCTACTCCTTCCGGAGCACGAGGCGCAGGTCCTGTCCCGCGAAGAGAATCGCGTTGAGCTGCTGGACCAGGCGGCGGATCTCGTCGGACGCATCCTCCGGCACGCGAAGGCGCCGCGCCTCGGGGAACGGGTGGACGGCGCGCACCTCGGCGACGGCGAAACCGTACTCGCGCGCGAGGAGAGTCAATGCCGCGGCGTGACGCGGCGCGAGGTGCGTCGGATCGCGCCAGAAATCGGAGCCGGACATCGCGAGGGCCTCGGCGTTCGGGGTCTCGATCATCAGCAGCCCGCCCGGGCGCAGCGCCCGACGCGCCTGCGCGAAGAGCTCGATCAGCGCGCCCGGCGGAAGATGCTCGACGACGTGCGTCGCGAGGATCGATCCGAGGCTTCCGTCGTCATGGCGCGCGAGGCACTCCGGAACGGCCCCGATCTCCGCCCGCAGGCCGCGCGCGCGCAGGTCCGCGACCGAGCGCTCGTTCGTGTCGTACCCGATGGCGTCGATCCCCTCGTCCCGGCAGAGCGCGAGAAACTCTCCGCGGCCGCAGCCGACGTCGACGGCCGGGGCCGCGTGTTCCGCGCGTTCGACGTAGGGCGCCAGCGCCTCGCGCACTTCCGCCTCGCTCCCACGGAGCCCCTCCTCGAGCCGGCGATAGAGCCACTCCTCGCGCGCGACGGCATCGGCGGCCGGCCGCTCGAGCGCGGGAAGCGCCAGGTCGCGAATCCGCGCGAGGGCGGTCTCGCTCTTTCTGTCGACCGCGGAGAGGAGCGCGTCGCTTCGGTCGACGGCCGTTCGAATGAGGTGGTCGACGTGCTCCCGCCTGGCTATGATGTCGCGCCGCAACTCGTCGGCGACGGCCATCCGCGCGCGGCGCTCGTCCTCGAGCATCTCGAGCAGCGCGCGGTTGTAGTTGATCTGCCGGTCGATCTCGGCGCGCGTCGCGCGCCGGACGACGAGGCGGATGAAGCGGAGCAGCGCTCCCTTCACTCCCCGCTCGGGCGGCCCCGGCAGCCGGCCTTCGCGCCAGATCTCGCGCCACCCCACGAGACCTCCGGCGGGCGTCCGTTCGTCGCTCATCGCGCGACAGTGTATTCGACCCAGTCGTCAGTCGTCAGTTGTCAGTTGTCAGGGAGGCGTCGTCATCCTGAGCGAGGCGGCTCGGCGGGTGTGAGCGAAGGATCTCCTCAGCCGGGTCTCAATCCTGGAGGGTTTCGCGAGTCTGAGTCGCGGATCAGGAGATCCTTCGTCGCTTCGCTCCTCAGGATGACCGCATCGGGGTGGCGTGCGACGCCCACCAAGACGCCCAAGACGCTCAAGACGCCCCAGACGCTCAAGACGCCCCAGACGCCCAAGACGCCCAAGACGCCCAAGACGCCCAAGACGCCCAAGACGCCCAAGACGCTCAAGACGCCCAAGACGCTCAAGACGCTCAAGACGCCCAAGACGCTCAAGACGCCCAAGACGCCCAAGACGCTCGAGACGCCCAAGACACTCGAGACGCCCCAGACGCCTCCCGATCGGTATAATGCGCGGCGTCGGGCGGCAGTCCCCACCTGGTACATCCCATCCAATGGCGATGCGCAACGCGATGAAAGTGTTCTCCGGCCGGGCCCATCCGACGCTCGGCCACGAGATCTGCGAGATTCTCGGCACGGACCCGGGGCGGATCTCCCTCTACAATTTCTCCGACGGCGAGAGCTACGCGCAGATCGACGAGAACGTCCGCGGCGCGGACGTCTTCATCGTTCAGCCGACCTCCCCCCCGGTCAACGACAACCTCGTCGAGCTCCTCATCATGCTCGACGCGTTCAAGCGCTCTTCCGCGAGCCGGATTACGGCCGTCATCCCGTACTACGGCTACGCGCGCCAGGACCGGAAGGACAAGCCCCGCGTCCCGATCACATCGAAGCTGGTCGCCGATCTCGTCTCGGCCGCCGGCGCGAGCCGCGTCCTGACCATCGATCTCCACGCGCCCCAGATCCAGGGCTTTTTCGACATCCCCGTCGATCACCTCTTCGCCGCGCCCGTTCTGCTGCGCCACCTCAAGACGCTGAACTTGCCGGACCTGACGATCGTCTCGCCCGACGCGGGCGGCGTCGAGCGCGCCCGCGCCTACGCGAAACGCCTCGGGGCGCAGCTCGCGATCATCGACAAGCGCCGGACGGGGAAAAACCAGACCGAGGTCATGAACATCATCGGCGAGGTCGAGGGGCGGAACGTCTTCATCGTCGACGACATCATCGACACCGCCGGGACGCTGATCCATACGGTCGAAGTCCTCCACGAGCAGGGAGCGCAGTCGATCTCCGCCGCCTGCACGCACGCCGTCCTCTCCGGCCCCGCCATCGGCCGGATCAACGCCTCGAAGCTCGACCAGGTCGTCGTGACGAACACGATGCCGACGGCCGACAAGGAGGCGGAATGCCCGCGCCTCCGCGCCCTCTCGATCGCCGACCTCCTCGCCGAGGCGATGAAGCGCATCCACGAGGAGGACTCGGTCAGCTCGCTGTTCGAGATCAGTCCCGTCGGCGTCTAGGGCGCCCAAGACGCTCTCGACGCGCGAAAGGAATTTTGGCGCCCCCTCCCGCCTTGATGGGCGGGGTACTTAGAATCAAGGAGTTGCCATGGCTGAGATTTCTCTCGAAGTGACGCGGCGCGAGGAGCGCGGCAAGGGCGCCGCCCGGCGCCTGCGGCGGGACGGCAAGGTCCCGGCCGTCGTGTACGGTGGCGGGCGCGAGCCGGTCGCCATTGAGGTCGATCAGAAGCAGATCCGGGAGCTCATCGCGAAGAGCGAGCACGGCGTCCGGTCGATCTTCCTTCTCTCCCTTGCCGGCAGCGACGCGAAGCGTCACGCGATGATCAAGGAAGTCCGCGTCGATCCCGTCAAGGGCTCGATGGAGCACATCGACTTCGTCCGCGTCATGCTCGACAAGAAGGTGAAGGTCACCGTCCCGGTTCACGTGTTCGGCACCCCGGACGGCGTGAAGAACGGCGGCGGCATCCTCGAGTTCCAGGTTCGCGAGCTCCACGTGGAGTGCCTGCCGACGGCGATCCCCGACTCGATCGACATCGACGTCTCGGCCCTCGGCGTTCACGAGGTGATCCGGATCGAGGACGTGAAGATGGCCGAGGGCGTGACGATTCTCGATGACCCGGAGCGGGTCGTCGCTTCGATCGGTCTGCCCCGCGCGGAGGTCTCCGCGGAGATGGTCACCGAGGTCGTCGAGGAAGTCGAGCCCGAGGTCATCAAGAAGGGCAAACCCGAGGAAGAGGGTCAGGCCTGATCTCGTCGCGATTCGACGAACGAGCCCCGCGCGAGCGGGGCTTTTCCTTTTGATAGACTCGAGCCCATGTCGCGCCTTCATCGCCTGAGCAAAGACGAAGTCAACGAGGACGTCCGCGAGCTGTACCGCTCGATCGGGCAGCAGCGCGGGAACGTGCCGAACCTGTTCCGCGTGCACGCGCACCGGCCGGAGATCCTCCGCGCCGCGAGCGCGCACTTGCAGGCGGCGACGAGCGCGGGGACGGTGCCGCCGCGCCTCAAGGAGCTGATCGCGACGCTCGTCTCGAAGATCAACTCCTGTCATTACTGAATGCGCTCCCACTCCGCGCAGGCTGCGCGGCACGGAGCGACGCAGGAGGAGATCGATGCGCTCCTCGAGTACGAGGAGGCGGATTTTCCGGAGGCGGAGAAGGCGGCGTTCGCGTGGGCGGAGCGGCTGACCCGCGGGAACGGGCACGTCGACCGCGACTTGTTCGATCGCCTCGCGGCACACTGGTCCGAGGGAGAGATCGTGGAGATCACCGAAATGGCGGCTCTGTTCAACTATTTCAACCGGTTCGCGAACGCGCTCGAGCTCGAGCCGACGCGCCCGGGGGAGGGACTGTGATCGTCCTCCGTTGCGCCTTCGCGGCCGCACTCGTCCTCCTCGCGGCCTGCGGCGAGACGACGACTCCCGCGCCAGCCGACGCGCCGGCGCCTCAGACCGCGATCGATCCGCTCGCCTCGCCGGCGGGATCGGGAAGCTCCGCGCCGCATCTCGCGGCCGCAGCGGACGGCACGCTCCTTCTCTCCTGGATCGAGCGCGGCGGCAACGGAACTGCCGCGGTGCGCGTCGCGCGCTTCGATGGCGCACGCTGGAACGAGCCCGTCACCGTCGTCGAGCGGGACGACCTTTTCGTGAACTGGGCCGATTTTCCTTCGGTCTATCCGATCGGCAACGACTCTCTGGCCGTGCACTGGCTCCAGAAGAGCGGCGACGCGTCGTACGCGTACGACGTCAAGATCGTCCGCTCCGATGACGGAGGCGCGACGTGGCGCGAGCCGTTCTCGCCTCACGACGACGGCACGAAGACCGAGCACGGCTTCGTCTCGTTCGCCGATCGGAATGGAACTCTGGAAGCGGTTTGGCTCGACGGGCGGAACATGACCGGGGGCGACCACGGCGGACACGGGGGCGGCGACATGACGCTCCGGTGGGCGCGCATCGGCGACGAGGACACGGTCGAGCAGGATGCCGTCCTCGACGACAGAACCTGCGAGTGCTGCCAGACGACCATGACCATGACCTCGGCTGGTCCCGTCGTCGCGTACCGCGACCGTTCGACGGAGGAGGTGCGCGACATCGCCGTGGTCCGGTGGGACGGCGAGGGATGGACCGAGCCTCGCGTCCCGCATCCCGACGGATGGACGATCGCCGGGTGTCCGGTGAATGGGCCGCAGCTCGACGCGCGCGGCGAGCGCGTCGCCCTGGCGTGGTTTGCCGCGCCGGAGGGAGAGGCGCGCGTTCAGGTGGCGTTCTCGAACGACGCCGGCGCGACCTGGGGCGCTCCGGTTCGCGTCGACGGGGGCGCGCCGATCGGACGCGTCGACGTCGTCCTCCTCGACGACGACCGCGCCGCGGTGACGTGGCTCGAGGGAACGGGCGATGGAGCGGAAGTCCGCTCACGAGTCGTATCCGCCGACGGAAAGGCGGCCGAGCCGCTCATCGTGGCAACGACGAGCTCCGCACGGTCGGCCGGATTTCCGCGGAGTGCCGTGACGGGCGGCCGTGTTTACTACGCGTGGACCGATCCGGGGACGCCGTCGCGCGTCCGCCTCGCTTCGGCGCCCCTGACGCCATGAGATCTCTCGCCCCCGTTCTCGTCCTCTTTTTTCTTCTCTCCGGCTGTGCGGCGGAGGAGCGTCCGGCCACCGACGAGACCGAGACCGGTGCCGGAGAGCGCCTTCCCGCCTCGGTCGAAGTGGGGGATGTCATGCCGCCCTACACGGCGAAGCGTCTCGACGGCGGCGAGTTCTCTCTCGCCGACGCGGGGGAGGTCGTGCTCGTGAACATCTGGGCGACGTGGTGCGGCCCGTGCCGGGCGGAAATCCCCGACCTCATCGCGCTGCAGAACGAGTTCGGAGGGCGCGGTTTCACGGTGATCGGCGCCAGCATCGACGCGCCGGCGACGGAAGGGGAGGTCAAGCCGTTCGCGCAGAAGTACGGCATCACCTACCCGATCGTCCTCGATCCGGAGGCGCGCATCGCCGATCTGTTCGAGACGAGCGTCATCCCGACCTCGGCGCTGATCGACCGCGCCGGAAAGGTCGTCTGGATGGAAGTCGGAATCGTCGACGCCGGCGATCCCGAGCTGCGGAGCGCGATCGAGCGGGCGCTCCAGGGCTGAGAGGCTGAGAGGCTGTGAAAAAAACCAGAGTGGCCCGCGT
>JBOGJQ010000476.1:0-2261 GCA_050745405.1 Thermoanaerobaculia bacterium
GGAAGAGATGATGCCGATGCGCCGGACGCCGCACTCCCGCGCCGCGGCGATCGCGTTGCGGAGACCATCCGTCTCCGCGTGCGGCCCATCCGGCCGCTCTCCGGGAGCGATCGAAAGATTGAGGTACAGCGCCTCGCGGTCGCGCAGCGCGACGCGCAGCGACGCGGGATCGAACAGGTCGGCGCGGACGACGCGCACTCCTTCGAGAGCCTCCGCTTTCTCCGGCGACCGCGTCAGCGCCGCCACGTCCCAACCTGTTTCGACGAGCTTCCGCACGACGGGACGCCCCAGCATTCCGGTCGCCCCGATCACCGCGATCCTTGTCGCCGTCATTTCTCCTCGACCCAGGCGTCGATCAGCCGGCGCGCGATGGTGAAGGGAGGAGGAATCAGAACGTCGCCCGAGCGGATCTCGTCCCGCGTGAACCACCGCGCCTCGGCGAGCTCCTCGGGATCGATCCGGATCTCCTCGTCCGCCGTCTCCGCATGGAAGCCGAGCATGAGCGAGTGAGGGAACGGCCACGGCTGCGAGGCGAAGTACCGGACCGCCCCCACTTCGACGCCGGCCTCCTCGAGGACTTCGCGCCGCACGGCGTCCTCCGCCGATTCTCCCGGCTCGACGAAGCCGGCGAGCGTCGTGAAAAACGCGTGCGACCGCGCGCGCTGGTGCCGGCCGAGAAGACAGGAGTCACCGCGCGACACGACCGCGATCACGACGGGGTCCGTGCGGGGAAAGACGCGCTCGGCACATTCTTCGATGCTGCAGATGCGGCTGTGCCCCGACTCCTCGGTGTGCGTCGGCGAGCCGCAGCGTCCGCAGAACAGCGTTCGTTGATGCCACCGCTCGAGAGAGAGGGCGTAGGCGGCGAGGTCGGCATCGGGGATCTGCATCTCGCCGACGAGCTCCCGCCATCCCGCGAGCCGCGCCGCCTGCAGGGTTGTCAGCTCCGCGACCGCGTCATCGTCGAGAATGGCCGCGAAGACGGGCGTCTCCTCGCTTCCGCCGAGGAATCGCACGTTTTCGGGGCGGACGGCCGCCTCGGCCGCGTCCGCGGGCCATAAGAGCGGCCGCGCCGCCGTTGCCCGCACCAGGAAGTCGCCGCCGCGCATGAGGAGAAACCACCCGCGCCGGCTCGCGTCGCGAATCCATTCCGCATCGGCCCGTTTGCCGTGCAACCTGTCGAAGCGCACGCGGCGAGGATACTCCGGACCGGCGGCGCGAGCGACGAATCAGCGCGCCGCGACGAGGATGTCCGCGAAGATCATCTGGGCGGACCCGCACGTCCGGCACTGCACGTGGACCGAGTCGCGCGCCTTCAGCGCTCCGGGAGCGTCGCAGACGACGCACAGGGCTTCTTCGCGCGCGAGCTCTCTCCCGCACTCGCCGCACACCACGCGCTCGAGTCCGAAGGGATCCGTCTCCACCCGCTCCCCCTCGCACCCCGGACATCGCCACCGCACCGCCATCGGATCGAACCTCCAGATGATTTAACGTGAATATTACCATCATTTTTTTCGTAATGAATTATCACGGATCCGCACCCGCTCCCCGCCTCTCCGCATTACCATTCGTCCCGACATGGCCGAGCTCCGCGTCGAAGATCTCCATCCCGATCCGGTCCGCCAGTTCGAGCGGTGGTTCCACGACGCCGTCGAAGCGAAGCATCTCCTTCCCGAGGGGATGACGCTCGCGACGGCGGACCGGAACGGCCAGCCGTCGGCGCGGGTCGTCCTCCTCAAAGGATTCGACGAGCACGGATTCGTTTTCTTCACGAACTATCGCAGCCGGAAGTGCCGCGACCTCGAGGAGAATCCGCGCGCGGCTCTCTGTTTCTGGTGGCCGCTCGTCGCGCGGCAGGTGCGGATCGAGGGAACGACGGCGCCGACCTCGGCGGCCGAGTCGGACGCCTACTTCGCGACCCGACCGCGAGGGAGTCAGATCGGAGCGTGGGCGTCGGACCAGAGCAGCACGATCGGGGACCGCGCGATTCTCGAAGAACGCGCGGAGGAGATCGCGCGACGATGGGAAGGACAGCCGATCCCGCGCCCTGCGCACTGGGGCGGGTGGCGCCTCGTCCCGGAGGCATTCGAGTTCTGGGAAAACCGCGACGACCGCCTGCACGACCGCTTCCGCTACACGCGCGTGCCGGACGGCTGGCTCATCGACCGCCTCGCGCCGTGAGTCATCTAACGAATCGCGGAAGCCATCATCCCGAGCCACCGACGGCTGGCGCCTCACCTGAGGAGAAGAAAGGCACGCCG
>JBOGJQ010000477.1:0-7279 GCA_050745405.1 Thermoanaerobaculia bacterium
CCGGAACGAGACACCCACACGAATGCCGCCCCGGAGGGGCGGCGCCATTCCGCGGCCCCTCCGGGGCCGAATCGATTCATCGCCTCAATCCGGTGGTTCCGCCGCGGAGCCTGCCCTGAGCGAGCGAAAGCGAGTCGAAGGGCGGCGTCACCACCGGCTACCCTCCTCCGCGCCTCCGGCGCGTGCTCGAGCGCACGAGAACCCGCATGAACACTCGAAGCGTTTAGCGAGGGATCAGGGTCGGGCGGGACGCGCGTGACGCGGCATCGTCCGCCCACCCACGCCGGCTCGCTGCTAATGACACATCAACCCAAACACCCAGCGTCGTCATCCTGACGAGCGAAGCGAGGAAGGATCTCCTCAGCTGCGACTCAGACTCGCGAAAGCCTGCCGAATTGAGGCCCGGCTGAGGAGATCCTTCGCTCACGCCCGTCCCTGCCGCCTCGCTTCAGGATGACGGCGCTCCGCGAAGTCATTCATGCCCCACCGGCACATCGTGCCGTTCCACGGCTCAGGATGACGGCCGCTGCTTGGCGCGAAACGTTTCGTGTCCTCAGGCGCGGCGCCAGCCGTCGAGGGCTCGCGATGACGGCTTGGCGTCATTTCCGAGCGTCGTGAATCATCCGCGCCAGCCCTTTTGGCCGCTCCGCGGCGCGGCGGGTACAATGCGCCCCCGATGCCGAGCGTGACGATCGGGGAAATCGCCGACCTCGTCGAGGGAGACTTCAGCGGGGACCGCGGCCGCCGGATCACCGGGGCGCGCTCGCTCTCGGACGCCGGCCCCGAGGACCTGAGCTTTCTTGCGAACGCGCGGTACCAGGCGCAGCTCGCCGCGACGCGCGCCGGCGCCGTCCTCGTCGAGAAGGGGATGGCGGGGGAGTCCTCCCGATGGATCCGCGTGCGCGACCCGTACTACGCGCTCGCGCGCGTCCTGCATACCTTCTTCGCCGAGATCCCCCTTCCCCCTCCCGGTGTTTCCCCTCTCGCCAGCGTCGATCCCTCCGCCCGTCTCGGCGCGGACGTCCGCATCGGGCCCTTCGCCGTGGTCGGACCCGACGCGCGGATCGGCGACCGCGTGGTTCTGTTCGACGGCGTCTCGGTCGGAGCGGGCGCGTCGATCGGGAGCGACACACGAATCTACGCGCGCGCGGTCGTCTATCACGGCTGCGTCGTCGGAAGCCGCTGCATCGTCCATTCGGGAGCCGTGATCGGCGCCGACGGATTCGGCTTCGCGACGCACGAGGGCGTCCACCACAAAATCCCGCAGATCGGCATCGTCCGCATCGAGGACGACGTCGAGATCGGTGCCGGCACGGCGATCGATCGCGCCGCGCTCGGCGAGACCGTCATCGGCGAGGGAACCAAGATCGACAACCTCGTCCAGGTCGGGCACAACGTCCGCATCGGACGCGGCTGCTTTCTCGTGGCCCAGGTCGGCATTGCCGGCTCGACCGAGATCGGCGACTACTGCTCGATCGGCGGCCAGGCCGGCGTTACGGGGCACATCCGCCTCGGCTCCCGGGTCATGGTCGCGGCCCAGGCGGCGGTCATGAAGGATTTCGACGGGCCGGTGACGGTCGCCGGAACTCCGGCACGCCCCCTGCGGGAGCATCTCCGCGCGGAGGCGTCGATCCGGAAGCTCCCCGAGCTGATCGAGCGCGTCGACGCGCTCGATCGGACCGCCGGTGGAGACGAGCCCGACTCGCGCTGAGGAGCCTATGCTGACGATCACGGACATTCTCGAATATCTGCCGCACCGCTACCCGATGCTGCTGGTCGATCGCGTCCTCGAGATGGAGGACGGCCGCCGCATCGTCGGTCTCAAGAACGTCACGTTCAACGAGCCGTTCTTCGGAGGGCACTTCCCGAACGCGCCGGTGATGCCGGGCGTGCTGATCATCGAGGCGATGGCGCAGTGCGGGGCGCTGCTGTTCCTCAAGAACATCCCGGACCGCGACAAGAAGCTCTTCTACTTCGGCGGCATCGACAAGGCGCGTTTCCGCAAGCCGGTCGTTCCGGGCGACCAGCTCCTGATGGAGGTCACCGTGCTGCAGCGCCGGGCGAATACGGCCCGCCTGCAGGCGATCGCGCGCGTGGGCGACGCGGTCGCGGCGGAGGCGGAGCTGCTGAGCGTCATGGTGGAGCGGCCCTGATGGCAGAGATCCACCCCACGGCCATCGTCAGCTCCGAGGCGGCTCTCGCGAGCGAGGTCGTCGTCGGTCCGTACGCGATCGTCGAGGCCGCGGTGACGATCGGCGCCGGCACGGTCGTCGGACCGCACGTGCGGATCGAAGGCCCGACGACGATCGGAGAGCGGAACCGGTTCGCCGGCCACAGCTCGATCGGATCGCCGCCGCAGGACCTCAAGTTCAAAGGAGAGCACACCGAGCTCCGCATCGGGAACGACAACGTCTTCCGGGAGTTCGTCACGCTCAACCGCGGGACGGTCGGCGGCGGTGGCCTGACGACCATCGGCTCGCGCAATTTCATGATGGCGTACGCGCACGTCGCGCACGACTGTCACGTCGGCGACGACACGATCTTCGCGAACGCCGCGACCCTGGCCGGCCACGTCGAGGTCGGCGACTTCGCGACGATCGGCGCCTTTTCGGCGGTCCATCAGTTCTGCCGCGTGGGCGACCACGCGTTCATGGGCGGGTTCACGGTCGCCACGCAGGATGTCCTTCCTTTCGTGAAGACCGTCGGCAACCGCCCCGCGAAGACGTACGGCGTGAACACGATCGGCCTCGAGCGGAAGGGATTCTCGAAGGATACGATCGAAGCGCTTCAGAAGGCGTACCGGATTCTGGTGCGCTCGCGGCTCCGGCTGGAGGACGCGCTCGCCCGGATCGAGGCCGATCTGCCGTACTACCCGGAAGCGCGCTACATGGTCGAGTTCATCCGCGGCTCGCAGCGGGGAATCGTTCGCTGATGGCCGCGCGGCTTCGGATCGGCGTCGTCGGAACGGGATATCTCGGGAGGCTGCACGCGCGCGTGCTCACCGAGATGCCGGAAGTCGACGTCGTCGGGTTCGTCGATCCGAGCGACGAGGCGGCCGAAGAGGTCGTGCAGACCCTGGCGTTGCGCCGCTGGTCCTCGCTCGCGGCGCTCGCGCCGGAGATCGACTGCGCCGTCGTGGCAACGACGACCGAGGCGCACGCCGAGACCGCGGCCGCGCTGATCGAGGCCGGCGCCGACGTCATGATCGAGAAGCCGATCACGTCGTCCGTCGAGGACGCGCGGCGGCTCATCGCCCTCGCCGCCGAGCGCGGCCGCATCATTCAGGTCGGCCACGTCGAGCGGTACAACCCCGCGATCGTCGCGTCGCTCCCGTTCATCGGCCGCCCGCGCTACATCGAGGCGGATCGTCTCGGCGTCTTCTCCGGGCGCTCGCTCGACATCGACGTGCTTCTCGATCTCATGATCCACGACCTTCAGCTCGTCGTCTCCCTCGCGCACGAGGAGGTCACGGCCGTCCACGCCGTCGGCGTTCCCGTGCTGACCGACAAGGTCGACATGGCCAACGTCCGTCTCGAGCTCGGCTCGGGAGCCGTCGCGAATCTGACCGCGAGCCGCGTCTCGAACGAGCGCGTGCGAAAGTTCCGTCTCTTCGGCAGCGACTCGTACGTTTCGGTCGACACGCGCGAGCAGCAGGTCCGCGGCTACCGCCTGGGGCGGGACGAGGAGGGGCGCCGGGAGATCGCGCCGCTCGAAGTGCACGTCGAGAAAAGGGAACCGCTGCGCGCGGAGCTGGACGCGTTCGTCGAGGCGGTCTCGAAGAGAAGTCGCCCCGTCGTTGCCGGCGAGGATGGCCTCGCCGCGCTCGAGCTCGCGCTCCGCGTCGGCCGCGAGATCGACGCCTCTCTCGCGCAGTGGCAGGGGACCCGCTGACGTGACCGTCGCGACGATCGGCGTCCTCGGAGGATCCGGCCTCTACGAGATCGCCGGGCTGCGCGTTCTCGAGGAGAGGGAAGTCGAGACGCCGTTCGGGCGGCCGTCGGATGCGTACCTCATCGGCGAGCTCGCCGGCGCGCGCGTCGCCTTTCTCGCCCGGCACGGCCGCGCCCACTCGCTCCTTCCCACGGAGATCAATTACCGCGCGAACGTCTTCGGATTCAAGCTGCTCGGTGTCGAGCGCATCGTCTCGGCGTCCGCGGTCGGTTCGCTCCGGGAAGAGTACGCGCCGATGCACATCGTCTTTCCGGACCAGTTCATCGACAGGACGCGCCACCGGCCGGACACCTTCTTCGGCGACGGGATCGTCGCGCACGTCGCTTTTTCCGATCCGGTTTGCATTGCGACCTCGGGCCCGCTCGCGGCCGCGTCGCGATCGATCGGCGCGCCCACGCACGAGGGAGGCGTCTACCTCTGCATGGAAGGGCCGCAGTTCTCGACGCGCGCCGAGTCGCGGCTCTATCGCTCCTGGGGCGCCGACGTGATCGGGATGACGAACCTCCAGGAGGCGAAGCTCGCGCGCGAGGCGGAGATCTGCTACGCGACGATGGCCCTCGTGACCGACTACGACGCCTGGCACGAGACGGAGGCTCCGGTGACGGTGGAGACCGTGGTCGGCTACCTGCGCCGGAACGCCGCCACCGCGTGCGACATCCTGCGCGAGGCCATCCCGACCCTCGCCGCGCGCGCGCGCGACTGCGCCTGCGCGTCGGCGCTCCGCTTCGCGATCCTCACGCCGCCCGACCGCATCCCCGAAGCCCGCCGCGAGGCTCTCGCCCCGCTCATCGCCCCATATCTCTGAGGAGGAATCCCCGCGTGTCCATTCTCGTCGTCGGCAGCGTCGCGTTCGACTCCATCGAAACCCCTTTCGGCAGGGCCGAAAAGGTCATCGGCGGCAGCGCGACGTACTTTTCCGTCGCCGCCTCGTTCTTCACTCCCGTCCAGCTCGTCGGCGTCATCGGCGAGGATTTCGGCGACGAGCACCTCGACGTCTTCCGCGGCCGATCGATCGACCTCGCCGGACTCGAGCGCGTCCCGGGCGGAAAGACGTTTCACTGGAGCGGCGCGTACGGATTCGACCTCAACGTCGCCGAGACGAAGGCGACGCACCTCAACGTCTTCGCCGACTTCAAACCGAATCTCCCCGAGGCGTTCCGCGAGCCGGGCGTCCTGTTTCTCGCGAACATCGCTCCTGAGCTCCAGCTCGAGGTCCTCCGTCAGGTCCGGCGCCCCCGCCTCGTGGCGCTCGACACGATGAACTACTGGATCAGCTCGAAGCGGCGTGAGCTCGAGCGGACGATCGCCGAGGTCGATCTCGTCGTCATCAACGAGGGGGAAGTCCGGCAGTTCACCGGTGAGGCGAACCTCGTGCGCGGCGCGCGCAAGATCCTCGAGCTCGGCCCGCGCGCGCTGGTGCTCAAGCGCGGGGAGTACGGGGTGCTCATGGTCACGCCCGAGAAAATCTTCGCCGTCCCCGCGTACCCGCTCGAGGAAGTCTTCGATCCGACAGGCGCGGGAGATACGTTCGCTGGCGGCGTTCTCGGCTATGTCGCGTCGTGTCCCACCATCGATGACGCCGCGCTCCGCCGCGCGATCATCTTCGGCAGCGTTCTCGCGTCGTTCAACGTCGAGGCGTTCTCGCTCGATCGCCTGCGCGAGATCGGTCGCAAGGACATCGAGAGGCGGTATCGCGAGTTCCGCGCGCTGACGGAGTTCGAAGATTTCGACGTGCGGTAGCCGTGCTCCAGATTTCAGGTACGGTTATCCACAGATTTCACAGAGTTACACAGATGATGAAGCTGTTTTTTCTGTGAAAATCTGTGAAATCTGTGGATGAAACATCTGCGAAATCTGTGGATCAGCGCGCGGCGTAGCGCACCACGCCATTCACGATCGTGTAGAGCGCCTTCGCATTCGGCAGCTCCGTCGGCGACGCGGTCAGCGGATCGAGATCGAGGATCGTGAGGTCGGCGAACTTCCCGACGTCGATCGTGCCGCGCCGATCTTCCTCGAACGCGGCGTACGCGGCGTCGAGCGAGAATCCGCGGATCGCTTCCCGGATCGACAATCTCTGGTCGGGGAACCATCCGCTCGGAGGCGACCCCGCGAGATCCTGGCGCGTCACGGCGGCGTAGAGGCCGAGCAGCGGCGAAACTTCTTCGACCGGGAAGTCGGAACCGAGCGCCAGGCGCGCGCCGGCGTCGAGGACCGTGCGCCACGCGTACGCGCCGGGAACCCGCTCGGCACCCAGGCGATCTTCCGCCCACGGCATGTCGGAGGTGGCATGCGTCGGCTGCATCGAGGCGATGATGCCCAGGCTGGCGACGCGCGCGAAGTCCGGCGGCGCCACGACCTGGAGGTGCTCGATCCGGAAGCGGTGCTCCGGCCGTACCCCGGCGGCTTCGTACGCGTCGAGCACGACCCGCACCCCGCGGTCGCCGATCGCGTGCGTCCCGACCTGAAACCCCGCGTCGAGCGCCGCCTTCGCCCGCCGGCGGATGTGCTCCTCCGACGAAACGAGCAGGCCGCGGTTCGAGGGGTCGTCCGCGTACGGCTGGAGAAGCGCCGCGCCGCGGCTTCCGAGAGCGCCGTCGGCATAGAGCTTCACCGACCGCACCGTCAGATGATCGCCGTAGTCGACGAGCGGTCCGCGCGCGAACCACGACTCGAGCAGCTCGCCGTCGTCGGTGAGCAGCGCGTACACGCGGATGGGAAGCGCACCTTCGTCGGCGAGCGCGCGAAGCACGTCCAGCGTCTCGTGATCGACTCCCGCATCGTGCACGCCCGTGAGGCCGCTCGCCGCGATCGCGTGCGCCGCTTCGAGAAGGCGCGCCCGCCGCTCCGCCCGCGACGGCGGCGGAACGATCGCGTCGACGAGGTCCATCGCCGCGTCGACGAAGACGCCGGTCGGATTTCCCGCCGCATCGCGCTCGATCCGCCCTCCCTCGGGATCCGGCGTATCACGCGTGATCCGCGCGGCGCGCATCGCGGCGCTGCTCGCCAGGGCTGCATGGCCGTCGATCCGCCGCACCCAGACGGGACGATCGCCGACCGCCGCGTCGAGAGCCGCCGCGGTCGGGAACTCCTTCACCGGCCAGTCGTTCTGATCCCATCCACGCCCGAGAATCCATTCGCCGGGAGGCGCCTCGGCCGCGGCCCGCGCGATGCGCTCGATCACTTCGTCGTACGACCGCGTGCCGACCAGATCCACCGTGTCGAGCGCCGCTCCGAGTCCGGCGATGTGCGCGTGCGCGTCGACGAGGCCCGGGAGGACCGTCGCCCCCGTCGCGTCCACCACCTTGGCGCCCTGCGCCCAGTCGGGCAG
>JBOGJQ010000478.1:0-12634 GCA_050745405.1 Thermoanaerobaculia bacterium
GCGCTGGAGCAGTCGTACCTGCTACCATACGCAGAACGACATGTTCTGCGAATTCTTCGGATTCCGCGAACGGCCATTCGGGAAAACTCCAAACCCTGCTTACCTTTACGAGAGCGCGCAGCACAGCGAGGCTCTCGCGCGGCTGGAGTACGCGGTCGAGGAGAAAGAGCTGGCCCTGCTCGTCGGCGCGATCGGCTCGGGCAAGACCACCCTCTCCCGCGCCCTCATCGACCGGATCGGCGACAGCCGCCCCGTCATCCTGCTGATCAACCCCCGCCTCACCCCTTCCCAACTCCTCCGCTCGATCGCCTCGGGCCTCGGCCTCGCGCCGAAGCATTTCCGCAACGCCCTTCTCGACCAGATCCACGAGGCGCTCTACGCGCTCTACGAGGAAGGGCGGGAACCGCTCCTCGTCATCGACGAGGCGCAGCTCATCCCCGGGAAATCGACCTTCGACGAGATCCGCCTCCTCACGAACTTCCAGCTCGACGATCAGAACCTCCTCTCCGTCATCCTGATCGGGCAGCCCGAGCTGGAGGACCGCCTCGCGCGCGATCCGTACGCGGCTCTCAATCAGCGCGTCGGGATGCGCTACTTCATCGGCCCGCTCACCGAGAACGAGACGCTGCGCTACGTCTCGCATCGCGTCGAGGTCGCGGGAGGAAGCCGCAATCCGTTCACGGACGGCGCGATGCGCGCGATGCATCGCTTCAGCGGCGGCGTCCCGCGCCTGATCAACACCCTCGCGACGACCTCGCTCCTCGATGCCTTCGGCGACGACGCGGAGACGATCGAGGAAGAGCGCGTGGCGAGCGCCGCGCGCGAGCACCGTCTGGCGGGAGCCGCGTAATGGTGAATTTGGCGAAGATCCGCCGCAAGGCGAAAGAGAAAAAGGACGCGCCCGAGCCGGAGCCGCCGAAGGCTTCCCCTCCAAAACCCTCGCCGCGCGCCGAGGAGAAGCTGAAGCACTTCAAGGAGACGGCGGGGCAGAGGCCGGAGCAGACCCAGGCAGAAACGGCGACGGCGATCGAAGAGGCGCCGGCGGAAGGCGCCGAGGCGGAGATGCTGACGTTCGTCGTCGCGGGCGAGCAGTACGCGATCGACATCGACCGGATCGCCGAGATCATCGCGCCGCGCCGGCCGACGCCCGTCCCGAACGCGCCCCCCTCGGTCATCGGGATTATCTCCCTCCGGGGGACCATTGTTACTATGCTCGATCTGCGGCGCGCGCTCGGCCATCCGCCGGGCGACGCCGGAATCGATTCGCGAACGATCGTCGTGGAGGACCGAGGAGGGCTGGCCGGATTCGCCGTGGACCGGGTGCTTCGCGTCGTCAAAGTGCATCCGTCACAGATCCAAACCCATCCCGTCGTCAGTGCGACCGAGCAGACCGACGCGATCCGGGGCGTGTTCCGCGCCGGCGCGGCGCTCACGATCGTCCTGGACGTCGACCGCGTCCTCTCCCACGCCTGATCCATGGAGCTCACCTGCCGCCACTGCTCGTCCCGATTCCGCGCCGCGGTCGCGGTGCCGCTCGTCCAGGCCGTCCGCGTCGTCTGCCCCTCGTGCGGGCAGCGGATGATCGTCCGCCCCACCCACGTAGCAGTCCGCAGTCGGGAGTCGGGAGTCGGGAGTCGAAGGAAGGCCATCATTGCCGACGAGCCGCGGGAGTTCCGCCACTTTCTCGGCGAGGAGCTCCAGAGCTTCGGCTTCGACGTTACGTTCTTCGACACGGGTGACGGCGCCCTCGAGTTCGTCCGCGCCACGCGCGCGGAGCTCGTCATCCTGAACGTTTATCTCAAGGGGCAGCTCGGCGTGGAGATCTCCGAGGCGATCAAGGCCGATTCGTCGCTCTCGCGGACGAAGGTCGTCCTGATCGGCGCGCTCTTCCGCGCGAACCGCTTCCGCGCGAACCCGACGAACCTCTACGGGGCGGACGAGTACATCGAGGAGCAAATCCCTGCGGCCGAGCTGCGTCAGATCGTCGGGAAGCTCTTCCCCGGTCTCGGGGCGGCCCCCGGGGCGGTCGAGTCGGAGGAGACGGACGAGGCGCGCCGGCTCGCGCGTCTCATCCTCTCGGACATCGTCATCTACAACACCGAAAAGGTGGACCGCGGCATTCGAACCGGCACCTTCTTCGACCTGCTCGCCGACGAGATCACGGAAGGACGCGAGTACTACAACTCGCGCATTCCCGTGAAGGTGCGGCAGGGCGCCGACTACTTCGGCGAGACGATCGAGCAGTTCGTGCAGATGAAGCGCGAGGAGCTCGCGGGCAGCGTGGAGAAAGCGTGATGGCGGACGGTCTGCTGGAGAGGGCGCGCTCGACGGACGCGGAGGTGCGGCAGCGGGTGGCGCACCAGGTCGCCGACCGGATGGATCCGGGCGACCTCTCGCTCATGGTCGAGATGCTCGGCGACCGGGACTGGCGCGTCCGCAAGACGATCGTCGAGGGATTTTTGCGGAAGCCGTCCGAGGAGATCGTCCGCGCGCTGATCGAATCGCTGCGCGATCCGGAGAACGCCGGCAAACGCAACTCGGCGACCGAGGCGCTGATCCGGATCGGAGAGCCCGCGACGCCGAACCTGCTCGCCGCGCTCCGCCGCGAGATCGACCCCGACGTCCGCCTCTCCCTCGTGAACCTCCTCGGAGACATCCGCACGGACGACGCGTTCCGCGCGCTCGTCCAGATGCTCCCCGAGGAGAAGGACCTGAACATCCTCTCCTCGGTCGTCAGCTCGCTCGGGAAGTATCAGCGCGCGGCGGCCGTCGCGCCGCTCCTCCGGACGCTCGTTCGCGAGGACGTGTGGCTCCGGTTCCACGTCATCGAGGCGCTCGGCGAGATCGGCGACCGCTCGGCGCTGCCGGCGATCCTGCCGATGTACGCCGAAAAGGCGCTGCGGAAGCCGGTGCTCGAGGCGGTGGGGAAGATCGGCGACGTCGGCACGGTGAACTTCCTGCTCAAGGTCATCGGTGAGGACGAGAAGCTGAACCTGACGGCGCTGCGGGCGCTGATCCGCCTCGCCGAGGCCGACAAGCCGCGCGTGATCGAAGGGGTGGAGCGGCAGATGATCCAGCGCCGGTTCCGCGAGTCCTTCCCGGCGTCGAAGATCCCGCCGCTCATCGAGCACCTCCGGTCGACGCCGAAGCGCGACGTCAAGAATTTCATCCTGAAGTTTCTCGGGTGGTCGAGCGATCCGCGCGTGATCGATCCTCTGCTCGAGTCCATCGAGCAGCCGGAGAGCGGCGAGACGGCCGCGCAGGCTCTGGTCGACTACGGTCCTGCCGCCGCGGCCGCGGTCCTGGAGAAGCTGCGGACGACCGAGGACATGGAGACGCTCGCGCTCCTCATCCGCGTGGCGCACGCGATCGGCGGCTCCGAGGCCGTGCCGCGGATCATCGCGTTTCTCGATCACGACAGCACGCTGCTCCGGCGCCTCGCGATCGAATCGCTGGGGCAGACGCCCGACCCCTCGGGGATCGATTACCTTCTCGCGAAGCTCGACGACCCCGACGTCGGCTGTCAGCAGGCGGCGGTCGAGGCGATCACCGGCCTCGTCGCGTCGTTTCCGGCCGTGAAGGGGGAGACGATCGCAAAACTGAAGAAGCTCATCGGATCGCGGTCGGTCCCGGAGAAGCTGAACGCGCTCTCGATCCTCGTGAAGGTGCAGGGGGAGGGATATCCCGACGAGCTGCTGCTCGCCTCGAAGGACGGCGATGCGCTGATCCGGCAGAAGGCGATCGCGCTGATGGGGACGTATGGCGAGGCGCGGTTCGCGGACCAGCTGGTCCTCGCGCTCGCGGACGAATCGAAGCGCGTGCGCGTCGCGGCGATCGAGGCGCTCGTGAAGATCCGTCCCGAGCGCGGCCTCGGGCCGCTGATGAGCGCGCTCGAGGACGGCGACGTCTGGATCCGGACCGCCGCGGCGCAGGCCCTCGGCGAGTACCGGACGCCCGCCGCGATCGACGCGCTGATGCGCCACCTCGACACCGATCAGCCGCCGGTGCGGATCGCGATCATCGAGGCGCTCGGCAAATCGGGCCGGCCGGAGATCCTGCCCGCGCTGACCTCCTCGCTCGAGTCGCCCGACATCGAGATCCGCAAGGCGGTGCTGCTCGCGATGGCCTCGGTCCCGGGGGACGAGGTGTTCGATCGCGTCCTGTCGTTCCTCGCGAGCCCCGACTGGCGGCTGCGCGGTGCGGCGGCGACGGCGCTCGGCCAGCGCGGCGAGCCGCGCGCGCTCGATCACCTCCACGCGGCTCTTCTCGCCGAGCGCGATCCGTTCGTCGAACAGGCCCTCGTCCTCGCGCTCGACCGTCTCGGGCGCCGCGAGTCGTTCCCCATCCTCATGCGGGTGCTCGACCGGAGGGCGATTCTCGATGAGATCTCGGACATGCTCGTCCGCCACAAGGAGACGTATCGCGACCTGCTGGAGGAAGCGTGGCGGACGGCCGACAGCAGACAGGAGGTCGTCATGTCGGCGATCCTCCGCGCCATGAAGGAAGCTCCGGGGGCGGGGGCGACGGAGAGGAAATGAGGCTCGACGGCCCGCGAAATCGTCATCCTGAGCGAGCGCGGAAGGGCGGGTGTGAGCGAAGGATCTCCTCAGCCGCGTCTCGAATCGGCAGGCGACGCGAGTCTGAGTCGCCGCTGAGGAGATCCTTCGTCGCTTCGCTCCTCAGGATGACGGCCCTTCGGGTGTGCGGAGATTCCTGCTCAACGGTCTCGCAATCGCCATGAGCTCGCACGGCTTCGCGTTGAATCACCATCTCGAGCTGCCGGATGACGTCTTCCGCCAGCTCCGGGACGCAATCTACTCCCGCAGCGGGCTGTGGTTTTCCGACACCTCGAAGTACCTGCTCCAGAAGCGCCTCTCGCCGCGCGCGCGCGAGCTGAGCTTCGAATCGTTCCAGAAGTACTTCTACTTTCTCCAGTACGACCCGCGCGCGGACGCCGAGTTCGACCGGATCTTCGATCTCGTGACCACGAACGAGACGTACTTCTTCCGCGAGCCGGCGCAGCTCGCGGCGTTCGTCGAGGAGATCGTGCCGGAGCTCGTCGAGCGCCGCGGCGGACGGAAGATCCGCATCTGGTCGGCGGGCTGCTCGTCGGGGGAGGAGGCGTACACGATCGCGATGCTCCTCGCCGAGCGCGGATGGTACGACCGCTGCTCGTTCGAGATCTTCGCCACGGACATCAACCAGCAGGTGCTCGCGAAGGCGCGCAAGAGCGTGTATCGCGAGAACGCGTTCCGCGCGACACCGCCCGAGATCCGCGAGAAGTACTTCAAGCCGGAGGACGCCTTCTCGTGGCGGATCGATGACGCGGTGCGGAACCGCGTCCAGTTCGGCCGGCTGAACCTCTACGACAGCACGCGCGTCGCCCTCGTCGGGACCGTCGACGTGATCTTCTGCCGGAACGTGATCATCTACTTCGACGAGCTCTCGAAGAAGACGGTCGTGCACAACTTCCACAGCCGCCTTCTCGAAGGCGGGTATCTCCTTCTCGGCCACTCCGAGTCGCTGATCTCGCTCTCGACGCAGTTCAAGCTGAAGCATCTGAAGAACGACATGGTGTACCAGAAGTAGTCTTGGGCGTCTGGAGCGTCTTGGGCGTCTGGGGCGTCCGTCATGATCAACGTAGTCGTCATCGACGATTCCGCGTTCAACCGCGTCACGCTGACGAAGATGCTCGAGTCGGCGGACGACCTGCGCGTCGTCGCGACCGCGGTGGACGGGGAAGACGGCATCAAGCAGGTGCTGCGGCACCGCCCCGACGCGGTGACGCTCGATCTCGAGATGCCGGGGATGGACGGATTCGCGTTCCTCCGCTGGCTGATGGTGACGCGGCCGACCCCCGTCATCGTCGTCTCCTCCCGGGCGAGCGACCGGAGCGTCTTCAAGGCGCTCGAGCTCGGTGCCGTCGACTTCATCGCGAAGCCGGGACGGGTCTCGCCGCGGCTCGAGGAGATTCGCGACGACCTGCTCGGCAAGGTGCGGCAGTGCGTCGACATCCGCCTCGACAACGTCCGCAAGCAGATCCGCGACGAGGAGCCGGCGGTCGTCCGGCCGAAGGAGGCCCCGGCCGTCGCCCCCGGTCTCGTCGACTGCATCGTGATCGGCGCCTCCACGGGCGGCCCCCCGGCCCTCCAGCGGCTCGTCCAGGACCTCCCGGCCCTCGCCGTCCCGGTCGTCGTCGCGCAGCACATGCCGGCGGTCTTCACGCGTCTCTTCGCCGAACGGATCAACCGCCTGAGCGCGTTCGACGTGAAGGAGGGGGCCGACGGCGACTTTCTCCGCCCCGGGGCGGTCTACATCGCGCCGGGGGGGATGCAGACGACGATCCGCCGGGACGGCGGCCATCTTCGTCTCCAGGTCGCCCAGAAGGACGCGAACGACCTCCACGCCCCCTCGGTCAACCGCCTGTTTCAGAGCGCGATGGACGCGTGCGGCGAGCGCCTCGTGGCCGTGGTCCTGACGGGGATGGGGGACGACGGGGCGGCGGCGATGCGGCGGATCGGCGAGCAGGGAGGGTGGACGATCGCCGAGGCGGCCTCGACCGCGATCATTTACGGGATGCCGGGGGAGGCGATCCGCACCGGCGCGGTCCGCGAGGTCCTGCCGCTCGGGGAGATCCCCTCGGCAATCGCTAGGGCGGTCGTTCGTCATCCCGAGCGTTAGCGAGGGATCAGGGTCGGGCGGGACGCGTGGGACGCGGCGTCGTCGTTTGGCGCGAGGGCGAATGTTCGTCGTCCCGCCGACCTGGGCTGCTCCGTCGACGGGTTTCCCACCCGTCCCTGATCCCTCGCTAACGCTCGGGATGACGCGACGGACGACTGACGACTGACGGGCGGGGGGGCGGTGAATTATGTTACATTGCCGACCGGAAATCGCATGAGCGACGACGTCAACCGGCGCGCCGAGAAGTTCCTCGAGTTATTCAACAAGGGGAAGGAATTCACGGAGGAGCTCCTCCGGGAGAACAAGCGTCTTCGCTACCGGATCGCGGCCCTGGAAGGGGCGGCGTCATCCATGAGCCCGACAGCCCAGAGCGAGCTGGAGCAGCTCCGGGAGCACATCAACAGTCTGGCCCAGGAGAACCGCGAGATCCGGGAGCGGTACGAGGCCGTCGAGGCGGAAAACAAGGACTTCGCGAGCCGCTACGTCGAGATCGAGGAGCAGAACAACAACCTCGCCAACCTCTACGTTGCGAGCTACCAGCTCCACTCGACGCTCGATTTCCGGGAAGTCATCCAGATCGTCCAGGAGATCGTGATCAACCTGATCGGGGCCTCCGGCTTCGGGATCCTGCTCGCGGACGAGAAGACGAGCGAGCTGCGGGTGATCGCCTCCGAGGGGGCGGACGAGCTGCCGGGGCTGGAGAATCTGGCGACGGTGGCGGGGAAGGGAGTCATCGGCAACGTCGCCGAGACGGGCGAGCCGTACTTCGCGAGCGAGGACGAGATGGAGACGCTCGGGAAGACGCTCGAGGCGCCCATCGCCGTCGTCCCGCTCAAGATCAAAGACCACGTCATCGGCGTCATCGCCGTGTACCGGCTGCTGCAGCAGAAGGTGTCGTTCACCGCGGTCGACTACGAGCTGTTCTCGCTGCTCGCCGCCCAGGCGGCGACGGCGATCTTTTCCTCCAAGCTGTATTCACAGTCGGAGCGGAAGCTGAACACGATCCAGAGCTTCCTCGACCTGCTGACGACGACGTAGATCTCGAGAAACGGAAGGGGCGCGCTTGCTGGGGATGGACAACGCGACGTTTCTGGTAGTTGAAGATTCGCCGACGATGCGGCAGCTCATTTCGTTTTCCCTGAAGCGGTTCAGGAACGCGAAGATCGTCGAAGCGGTCGACGGAGTCGACGCGCTGAAGAAGCTCTCCGGTGAGACGATCGACCTGATCCTCACGGACATCAACATGCCGGTGATGGACGGGCTCAAGCTCGTCTCTCTGGTCCGGCAGAATGCGCAGACGAAATCGATCCCGATCATCATCATCACGACCGAGGGGGCGGAGGAGGATCGGGAGCGAGGGCTGGCGCTCGGGGCGAACGCTTACATCGCGAAGCCGATCCAGTCGTCGCATCTGATCAAGACGATCTCCGAGCTCCTGCCGGCGTGAGGGGGCGGGCCGCGGTCATCGCGACCGCAGGCATCCTCGTCCTCTTTGTCGCCCTCCGGCTTTCTCTCGTTTTCCTCCGGCCGGCCTTCTTCGACGAGCTCTTCACGCTCTGGATCGCCGCGCAGCCGCTTCCCGATCAGTTCCGTGCGCTCCTGAGCGACTCGGGGCCCCCGCTCTACTACGCCCTCGTGCACTTCGCCGGTCCGGGGGATCCGTCGCTGACGAGCGCGAGGATCGTGTCGCTCCTGTTCGCAACGGCGCTTCCCGTGATCGTGCTGGCGCAGCGGAGCTGGGGCGCGGTGCGGATCGTCGCGGCGCTCCTCCTCGCCGTTTTCCCGCCGCACGTCTATTTCGCGGCGGAGGCGCGGGCGTACGCCCTCGCGGGGCTGCTGGCAGGGGCCGGGGCGGTCCTGGTCGACCGGTGGCTCGAGCGCGAGTCGCGCCGTTCGCTGGCCTCGGCCGCCGTCCTGCTCGCTCTGGCGGCCTACGCGCACTACTACGCCGTGCTTCTCTTCGCGCTCCCGATCGCCGCCGCGCTCACCGGCTGGACGGGGAGACGCGCGCGCGAGGCGCTCGCGGCGTCGGCCGGCGCCGCCGCTCTCTTCATCCCGGGATTCTGGCTCGCCTCGCGTCAGCCGCCGGAGTCGATCGCCTGGATGGGGCACGCCGTCGAGGATCCGGCTCCGTGGGCGCCGCTGCTGCAGCTCTCGTTCGCGGCGCCGTACCCGCGGCTTTTCGTCACGCCGCCGCCCGCATGGATCCAGGCGATCGCGCTCGGTGCCGTGCTCGCTGCGGCGGTGGCCGGCCTCCGAAGCCCTCGCGCCCGCCGCTGGGGAGCGATGGTCGTCGCGCCCGTTCTCTTCGCGATCGCCTTCACCGCCGCCGGGATCCGCGTCTACTTTCCGATGCGGTTCGAATCGGTGATCGCTCTCCCCCTCGTCGTCTGGCTCGCGTTCTCCCTCGGCGCGATCCGCTGGAAGCCCCTCCGGCTCGTCCTGACAGTCTCCTTCGTCGTGTTGGGCCTCTCGTCGTCGTTCTTCACGATGCTGTCGGCGGTCACACGCCAGGAGAATCCCTGGCGCGAGGCGGCACGCCTGGTGCGGAGATCGATCCCCGAGACGGTGCCAGTCGTGGCGAGCGATTACGCGTACCTCGAGCTCCTCTCGCAGCGCGATGAAACGTGGGATCCGCAGGTCGTCGGCTTCCCTCCGGAGATCGAGCGCCATCCGGGGTGGGTCTCCGAGTCGAGGGCGGCGCGGGACCTTTCGTTCGATCCCGCGGCGCTTCCGACTCCGCCGTTCCTCTGGGTCGGTGCGGCCGCGTCTGCCGAGCGGGCCGCTCTCGCGCGCTCCGTCCGCCTCGTTCCGCTGTTCCGGAGCGATTACGTCATCGTCGCGCGGGCCTCAGAACACCCGGTGGACGAAGCGGAGGAGCGCCATCGTCGCGAGACCGGCGATGAAGAACGCCCCGATCCATGACCCGCGCTCGGCCGTGCGGCTCATTTCCGGCAGCAGCTCGTAGGCGCCGATGTAGATGAACGTCCCCGCCGAGAAGTTGATCAGCATCCCGATCAGGTGCTCCGACGACTCGCCCGCCACGCCGATGGTGATCTCCGAGACGAGGACACCGAGCGGGATCGCGAGGAGGAGGAGCACGAGGAGGGCGAACGTCTTTTTCTTCGAATAGCCGCCGTGGAGCATGAGAAGAGACACGGCGAACGTCGTCGGGACCTTATGGAGCGCGAGAGCCGCGAAGATCGCGCCGCTCGCCTCGGGGACGTGGTGCCCCGACCCGAGGGCGAGGCCGTCGATCAGGTCGTGGAGCATCAGACCGAGAAAGGCGAGCAGGCCGATCTCGTGGAACTCGCCCCTCTCTTCCTCGTGCGGATGGCGGAGGACCGCCTGCTCGAGCAGATAGAGTGCGAGGAAGCCGGCGACGATCATCCCGAATCCCTCGGTCCCGGCCAGCTCGTAGGCCTCGGGGATCATGTGGAGGAACGCCGCGCCGAGAATCGAGCCGGCGCCGAAAGCGATCCAGCGGTGGGCGGTGCGGTGGGTCCAGTCGAAGAAGAACGGGACGAGCGCGGCGGCGAGACTCGCGGCGACGATGACGAAGCTGAGGACGAACGGCGAGCGCGGCATGGGCGAGCGGATTATAGCTATCGGTCGCGCCGTCATCCCGAGCGTAGCGAGGGATCAGGGACGGGAGGGACTCGTGTGACGCGGTATCGTTGTTCGGCGGAAGAGCGAATATTCTCTCCCGCCGATCACGGGCGCTCCGATCAGGGGTTCCCCGCCCGACCCTGATCCCTCGCTACGCTCGGGATGACGACGACCGAGTCGGAATTCCCCCCACTCCATCCGAGGTTGCTTCCAACCGCCTGAATTTGGGAGACTAGCGTCCCGCGGCCCCCGACGTTCTCGAAATCCCACGGAGATGACCGAACCCACCTCACCCACCGCCCGCTGGTTGCGGCGCTATACGAAGCTCGTCGCGGCCTCGACGCTGTTCCTGATCTATGCGGGCGCCATGGTCACCTCGACCGGATCCGGCCTCGCGGTACCCGACTGGCCGCTCTCGTACGGCATGCTCATGCCGCCGATGGTCGGCGGGATTTTCTACGAGCACGGCCATCGGATGATCGCGGCCACGGTCGGGCTGCTGACGCTCATCCAGGCGTTCTGGCTCCAAGCCCGCGAGCCGAAGGCGTTCGTCCGGAAGCTCGGCTGGGTCTCTCTCGGCGCGGTCGTGGTCCAGGGGACGCTCGGCGGGATCACGGTGCTTCTGCTCCTCCCGAAGCCGGTCTCGATCTCTCACGCCGCCCTGGCCGAGATCTTCCTCTGCCTCAACATCTCGATCGCGTTCTTCACCTCGAAGCTCTACGAGCGGACGGCGCGGCGGCACGGTACGGCGGGCGACGTCCGCGTCGTGACGCGCGTGCTCGTGGCCGCGGTCTTCCTCCAGATGCTTCTCGGCGCCTGGATGCGGCACCTCGGAGCGGGCCTCGCGATTCCCGACTTTCCGCTGTCGTTCGGGCGCGTCATTCCGCCCCTCGACGCGCTTCCGGTCGTGGCGAACTTCCTGCACCGGGCGGGAGCGGTCGTCGTCCTCGTCGTCGCGGCGGTCGCCGGCGCGAAGATCCTGAAAGTGGGCGACGCGACCCTCCGCCGGTTCTGGTGGGGGATCGCGGCCGCCGTCGCCGTGCAGGTCACGCTCGGGGCGTTCACGATCTGGACTGGCAAGAATGCGATCGTCGCCAGCTTTCACGTCATGACCGGCGCCGGCATCCTCGCTCTCTCCGTTGCGCAGGCTCTCGTCGCCTCGATCGTCGCGCCGGCGGTCGAGAGGGCGCCGGCGGGCGCGAAGGAGGTCACGGCGTGACCGAGGTCGCGGCAATCGTCACCCGGCGGGGCCTCGCGGACGTCGTCCGCGACTATCTCGATCTCTCGAAGTCGCGCATCGTCCTGATGGTGCTCGTCACGACGGCGGCCGGCTACTGGACCGGCGCCCGCAGCGTCGATCCGATCCTTCTGCTGAACCTCCTTCTCGGCACGGCGCTCGTCGCCGGCGGGACGAACGCCCTGAACCAGGTGTGGGAGAGGCATCGCGACGCGCGTATGGCGCGCACGCGCCTCCGGCCGCTGCCGGCAGGGAGGATCTCGACGGCCGCCGCGACGACGTTCTCCGTCGCGATCTCGATCGCGGGCATCGGCTGGCTCGCCGTCGCCGTGAATGCGATCGCCGCCTTCCTCGCTTTCGCGACGCTCGCGTCATATCTGTTCGTCTACACGCCGCTCAAGACGCGGACGACGCACTGCACGGTGGTCGGTGCCGCGCCGGGGGCGGTGCCGCCGATGATCGGCTACGCCGCCGCCACGGGCGTCGTCGACGCGACGGCGTGGGCTCTGTTCGCGCTCCTGTTCGCGTGGCAGCTCCCGCACTTTCTCGCGCTGAGCTGGATCTATCGCGAGGACTACGGCCGCGGCGGATTCCGGATGCTGTCGGTGGTCGACCCGGCGCGCGTCGGCCGGCACGCGTTCGCCTGGAGCGCCGCCCTCTTTCTCGCGAGCCTCGCCCCCGCGGCGCTCGGCGCGGCCGGGGCGCTCTATCTCGTGACGGCGGTCGCCGGCGGCGCCGCGATCCTCTGGTCCGCGTACCGCTTCGCGCGCTCTCTCGACACGCGCGCGGCGCGCGCGCTCTTCCACGGCTCGAACCTCTATCTCCTCGCGGTGATGACGTTCCTCATCGTCGGGTAGCTCCTCCGTTCACGACGGAATCTGTGGCTTATGTGGGCTTCAGCGCCTGGTGGCGCCCGAAGGGCGCTGGAGAGTTGCCGGGGGCGAGGGCGCGCAGCGCGCGCTGCCCCCGGATAGCGAGGGATGAGATGAGTGCGCCGCGCCAGCGGCGCGGGACGCGCGCGCGGCGCTTCCCGCGCCCTTTGCAGGGCGCGAGATCCATGGGTTGCGTTGGTCCGGGGGCAGCGCGCCCTCCGGGCGCTCGCCCCCG
>JBOGJQ010000479.1:0-7092 GCA_050745405.1 Thermoanaerobaculia bacterium
TCCACGCTCCGCGCCGCGCCAGCGGCGCGGGATCTCCCGCGCCGTTTCACGGCGCGAGATCCACAAAACCTGCGCGCATCCGGGGGCGGCTCGCCCTTCGGGCTCGCGCCCCCGGCTACTGTCCCGCGCCCTCCGGGCGCGTTTTACGTCTTCGCGACCTCGATGCGCATGCGGTAGAACGACCGCCAGACGAACACGAGCGCCGCGGCGAGGAACACGCCCGCGAGGACCTGCGTCAGAATCTCCTGCCCCGCGGCGACCATCTCCACCGCCAGCTCGACCGCGAGAAGTCCGAAGAGCGTCGTGAACTTGATCACCGGGTTCATCGCGACCGACGAGGTGTCCTTGAACGGATCGCCGACCGTGTCGCCGACGACCGTCGCGGCGTGCAGCGCCGTTCCCTTTTCCTTCAGATCGACCTCGACGATCTTCTTCGCGTTGTCCCACGCGCCCCCGGCGTTGGCCATGAAGATCGCCTGGTAGAGGCCGAAGAGGGCGATCGAGATGAGATACCCGATGAAGAAGAACGGCTCGAAGCAGGCGAAGGCCAGCGTCGCGAAGAAGATCGTCAGGAAGATGTTGAACATCCCCTTCTGCGCGTATTGCGTGCAGATCTCGACGACGCGCTTGCTGTCCTCGACGGACGCCTTCTCCGCTCCCTCGTCGAGGCGGATGTTCTTCTTGATGAACTCGACCGCGCGGTAGGCGCCGGTCGCCACGGCCTGCGTCGCCGCTCCCGTGAACCAGTAGATCACCGCGCCCCCCGAGATCAGCCCGAGGAGGAACGGCGGGTGGAGGAGCGAGAGCTTGTCGATGTCGGTCGTGAGACCGTTCGTGAGGAGGACGATGATCGCGAAGATCATCGTCGTCGCGCCGACGACGGCCGTCCCGATGAGCACCGGCTTCGCCGTCGCTTTGAACGTGTTCCCCGCGCCGTCGTTCGCTTCGAGGTAATGCTTCGCGCGGTCGAACGTCGGCACGAATCCGAAGTCGCGCCGGATCTCCTCGTGAATGCCGGGGCGCGATTCGATCGTCGAGAGCTCGAACACCGACTGCGCGTTGTCGGTGACGGGGCCGTAGGAGTCGACCGCGATCGTGACCGGGCCCATGCCGAGAAATCCGAAGGCGACGAGGCCGAACGCGAAGACCGCGGGCGCGATCATGAGCGTCTCCGGGAGCAGGCCGGCCACGATCGCCGCGATGCCCATCAGCGTGATGATCGCGGCCCCCATCCAGAACGCGCTGAAGTTCCCTGCGATGAAGCCCGAGAGGATGTTGAGCGAGGCGCCGCCCTCGCGCGACGAGGTGACGACCTCGCGGACGTGCGCGGATTCGGTCGACGTGAACGCCTTCACGATCTCGGGAATGACCGCGCCGGCCAGCGTGCCGCAGGTGATGATCGTCGCGAGCTTCCACCACGCCGTCGCGTCGCCGCCGAGCGTCGGAATGATGAGGAGCGACACGGCATACGTGACGGCGACCGACAGGATCGAGGTCAGCCAGACGAGGCTCGTCAGCGGCGTTTCGAAGTTCATGTCGTCGACGCTCGCGTACCGCGCCTTCGCGATCGCTTCGTTGATCAGGTACGAAACGCCCGAGGTCAGAATCATCAGGATGCGCATGACGAAGATCCAGACGAGCAGCTGGACCTGGATCGTGGCGTCGGTGACGGCGATCAGGATGAAGGTGATCAGAGCCACGCCCGTCACGCCATACGTCTCGAACCCGTCCGCCGTCGGCCCCACGGAGTCGCCCGCGTTGTCGCCCGTGCAGTCGGCGATGACGCCCGGGTTCCGCGCGTCGTCCTCCTTGATGTTGAAGACGATCTTCATCAGGTCGGACCCGATGTCGGCGATCTTGGTGAAGATCCCGCCCGCGATCCGCAGCACCGCGGCGCCGAGCGACTCGCCGATCGCGAAGCCGATGAAGCACGGTCCCGCGTAATCGCCCGGCACGAACAGCAGGATGCAGAGCATGATCACGAGCTCCGTCGAGATGAGCAGCATCCCGATCGACATCCCCGCCTTCAGCGGAATCGCGTACGTCGGGAACGGCTTGCCCCCGAGCGAGGCGAACGCCGAGCGCGAGTTCGCGAACGTGTTGATCCGGATCCCGAACCAGGCGACGCCGTAGCTCCCCGCGATCCCGACGAGTGAGAAGAGAAGGATGATCAGCACGCGGTCGGCGGGGAAGTCACGCAGCCAGCCGAAGTAGACGAGCATGATCGTTCCGATGAAGAGCTCGAGGAGAAGGATGAACTTCCCCTGGGTGATGAGGTACGTCTTGCAGGTCTCGTAGATCAGCTCCGAGATCTCGCGCATCGACTGATGCACGGGGAGGTTCTTGAGCTGCACGTACATGTAGAGGCCGAAGCCGAGACCGAGCAGGCAGACGACGAGGCCGGTGAGGAGAAGGTCGTCGCCGGGGATGCCGAGAAACGAGACGCTGCCGAGGTCGGGGAGGACCAGGTCCGCCTCGCTGCGGTGCTGCGTGTGCTCGGCGGGGATCGCCGTCTCGAGCTCGGCCGGCGGATTCACGGCCTCGAGCGGGTCCTGCGCGAGCGAAAGCGCGGGAAACGCGAGGATCGCCGCGAAGAGGGCGGTGAGGACGGTTCCCGTGCGAAGAGAGCGAAAGCCCATGGTTCCTCCGGGACGCGCCGGGGGCGCGCGTCAGCATCGATCTGTCTGGATTCGCGACCGTTTACGGCAGCAGCAGCAGAGTAGATGATACCGGAGGGAAAGGATGGCGGCTATGGAGTGCGGCAGCTGGCACTGCCGCACTCCAAGGGCACTACTCGGCCGGATCGGCCTTGATGTAGATCTGCACGCGCCGGTTGAGCTGGCGCCCGTCCGGCGATTCGTTCGACGCGCGCGGCCGCGTCTCACCGTAGCCGAATGCCGCGATGCGGTTGCCCGGCACGCCCTGCGCCACGAGGAAATTCTCGACGGTCTGGGCGCGCTGCTCCGACAGGCGCTGGTTGTACCCATCGGTGCCGACCGAGTCGGTGTGGCCCGCGACCGAGACCGTCTGCTCCGGATAACGCGACAGGACGTCGGCGAGCTCGCGCAGCGTATCGCGCGATCCGGGGCGGAGAGCCGCCGAGTCGAAGTCGAACAGAATCTCGTTCCGGAGCGTCACGTCGAGTGCGTCCTCGGATGGACGCTCGACGTCGATCCCCTCGATCTGCTCCAGCTCGGCCTGCTGCTTGTCCATGCGGCGGCCGACCGCCGCGCCGACCACGCCGCCGACCACGCCGCCGATGACCGCGCCAGTCCGCGGGTTGTCCGACTGGTTTCCGATCACCGCGCCCGCCGCGGCCCCGGTCGCGGCTCCGATGATGGCTCCCTGCTTGGTGCGCCGGTTCGGGTCATCCGCGCTGATGCAGCCCACGGCGAACAGCGCCACGACCATCAGAACGACGAGTTTTTTCATGACAGAGTCCTCCCTACGGGATCGCGAGGCGTACAAAGGCGATGCCAGATGACTCGTAGCTAGTAGCTGGTAGCTGGTAGCTGGGAAAACAAAAGGGGCACCCCGACGGGGTGCCCCACTAGCTACGAGCTACTAGCTACTGGATACTGGTTGGTTACTTCGCGCGGACCTTCAGCTCGACGCGCCGGTTGAGCTGGCGTCCGTCGGCGGTGCCGTTCGAGGCGACCGGCTGCGACTCGCCGAGAGCCAGCGTGTCGAGACGGTCCCAGCTCACGCCGAGGGTCTCGAGGTAGCCGGCGACCGAGCCGGACCGGCGCTGCGACAGCCGGTAGTTGTAGCTGTCGGAGCCGATCGAGTCGGTGTGTCCCTCGACCGCGATCGTCGTGTCCGCGTAGCGCTCGAAGATGTCCGCCATTTCGGCGAGAGCGCTGCGCGATGCCGGCCGGAGCGCGCTCGAGTTGAAGTCGAACAGGATCTCGTTCCGGACGACGACGTTCAGCTCGTCCTCGGCGGTGCGGTAGACGTCGACGCCTTCGATCTGCCGGAGCTCGCGCTCCTGCTTGTCCATGTAGGCGCCGATGCCCGCGCCGATCGCCGTGCCGGCGACCGTCCCGATGATCGCGCCCTTTTTGGCGTCGCCGCTGCCGCGGTTGTTCCCGATGACCGCGCCGAGAATGCCTCCCGCGATCGCGCCGATGCCGGCGCCCTTCCAGGTTTTGTCGCGCCGCGTCGCATTGTCCGCCGCGTACGTCGCGACGGAGAACAGCGACATCGCCATGACCATGAGTGATGCGACGTACTTTTTCATGTTCTCCTCCAGGGCCTTTGGCCCCACGATGGGGCGGCTCGTGCCGCCCCTTTCCTTTTGCTGCGCTTTCCGATTCGATATCGGACCGATGCCTCCCTCTCATCGCAACCGGGATGCCATAGTTATTTTGCATATCTTGGAGATGCGAGCGGCTGTGCGTTCCGGCGCCCGGTCGCGGGAGGGCCGGCCATGAGAGAGGCGGGCGGCGGTCCGGCCGAGTGGGTAAGCAACATATTGACGCAGAATGGCTTACCGTTCAGGGACTTCGTCCAAGCCGCGCTCTACCATCCAGAATTCGGCTACTACTCCGCCCCGCGAAGCGGTGCCGATTACGCGACTTCGCCCGAGATTTCCCCCGTTTTCGCCTTCGCGCTCGCGCGTCTGGCGGAGCGCTTTTCGGCCCGTGAGGGCGACGTGGTGTCGCCCCTCGTGGACATCGGCTGCGGCGACGGGTCCCTTCTCGCCGGGATTCGCGACGCCCTCTCTTCCGAGACGCGCCGGCAATTTCGCTTTTTTGGCGTCGATAGGAGCCTCGGCCGCCTTCGCCCAGAGCTCGCCAGCGATCCCGATCTCCACTTCGTGCGCGACGTCGCCGACGTGCCGAACGCACCGGCCCTCGTCATCAGTAACGAGCTCTTCGACGCATTCCCGTTCGCGCGGCTCGTCCAGCGGGAGGAGGCGCTGCGGGAGCTGTGGGTCGTGGAGCGCGACGGCGCGCTCGACTGGGAGGAGAGGGACCCGCCCGCGGAGTACGTCGCGTACTTCGCGGATCGAGGGGTGCGCCTCGAGGCGGGGCAGTTCGCGGACATCTCTCTCGAGTGGGAGCGCGCGTACGGCGCGATCGCGCGCCACTTCGGCCGCGGCCTTCTCGTGACGGTCGATTACGGCTTCCCCGAGGAGAAGCTGTTCGACGCGCGGGTGCGGCGGTACGGGACGGCGGCGGCATTCCGGCGGCACGAGGTGACGCGCGATCTGCTCGCGGAGCCGGGAGAGCAGGACCTCACCGCGCACGTGAACTTCACGGACCTGATCCGCGCGGGGGAGCGCGCCGGATGGCGCACCGTCGCGTTCGAACGGCAGGCGCGCTTTCTCCTGGGGCTCGGTGTGACGGACCACCCGCTGCTGGCGCCGCTCGGCACCGTCGAGCCGGCGGATGCGGACGCGGCCATAGCTCTCGCGATGCGGCGCGACGCCGCGCGGCGTCTCGTCCTCCCAGACGGGATCGGGGACGAGATGCGCGTTCTGGTTCAGGAGCGGTAATACAATGGCGGACAGTGGCGTCGGAGGGTCCACCTCTATATGGCCAACTACATCGTCATCCTCATCGCGGCTCTGTTCGTCGTGTCGTTCGCGCTCGTGACGCTCCTCGTCATCACACCTCTGGTTCGGGCGTCGCGGGAGTCGAAGGTCAAGCTCGAGCCCTACGAGTGCGGCATCGCGCCCACCTCCGTCGCCCATGACACGCGGTTCTCGGTTCGTTACTTTCTGATCGCCGTGCTTTTCATCATCTTCGACGTCGAAACGATCTTCCTCTTCCCGTGGGCGATCCGCTTCAAGCAGCTCGGCTGGTTCGGCGCCATCGAGATGGCGATCTTCATCGGCATTCTCGTGGTCGGATACTTCTACGCCTGGAAGCGGGACGTGCTCACATGGGTCTGATCGAGAACAGGTTCTCGTCGAACGTCCTCACCACGACGGTGGACCGGATCTTCAACTGGGCTCGCAAATCGTCGCTCTGGCCGATGCAGTTCGGCCTCGCCTGCTGCGCGATCGAGATGATGGCGGTGCTCGATCCGCGTCACGACATGGCGCGCTTCGGCGCGGAAGTGTTTCGCGCGACCCCCCGGCAGGCCGATCTCATGATCGTCGCGGGAACGGTGACCGAGAAGATGGCGCCGATCATCAAGCGGCTCTACGACCAGATGCCGGAGCCGAAGTGGGTCATCGCGATGGGGTCGTGCGCGACCTGCGGCGGGCCGTACGACACCTACGCCGTCACACAGGGCGTCGACCGTCTCGTTCCCGTCGACGTCTACGTCCCCGGATGCCCGCCGCGCCCCGAGGCGCTGCTGTGGGGACTCATGGAGCTGCAGAAGAAAATCGACCGGATGCACGTGATCCGGAAGGGGGGAGCGACCTACGACTTCGCGCGGCAGGCGGTGCGCGGCGACGACCGGCCGGTTCACGAGGGGCCGGCACTCCGCGCGGAACAGGCCGGCGGCATCGATGAGAGTCCATGAGTGACGAGACCGACATCGGGATCGACGAGATCCTCGACGACCCCATCGTCGCGGACGCCGTGCGCCCGGTGCGTGACGCGATCCGTGCGGCAAAACGCGTTGCAGGCGACATCGTGCTCGAGGTCGACCGCGAGCGCATTCGCGAGATCTGTGCTGGCTTCCGGCGCGCCGGGTTCGACTACTTCGTCGACGTCACGGCCGTCGATTACTCGAAGTACCCCGGCTGGGAGGGCGAGCGCTTCGCCGTCGTCTACCACCTCTACTCGCACGCGAAACGCGCGCGCGTCCGTCTGAAAGTGCGCGTCTCCGATGGCATGACGGTGCCGTCGGTGACCTCCGTCTGGAAGGCGGCGAACTGGCCGGAGCGCGAGACGTTCGACATGTTCGGCATCGTGTTCGACGGTCACCCGAGCCTCGAGCGCATCCTGATGTGGGAAGGGTTCAGCGGCTTTCCGCTTCGGAAGGACTTCCCGGCGCGCGGGATCGACACGGGCGCGCGGATCTATCCGGAAGTGTTCCCCGAGGGCGGCGGGCCGAAGGAGGGATCGACGGGCAAGGACGTGGCGGACGTGAATGTCCATCACGGCGAGTGGCCGGCGTACGGGATCGCGC
>JBOGJQ010000480.1:0-1721 GCA_050745405.1 Thermoanaerobaculia bacterium
GCGCCACGATGGCCGCCGCCGTCTTCCGCCTGGGCCGGATCGAGGGGATCGATCGCCCGGCGCTGCCGGCCCACATGGTCACCGCGACCGGCCCGATCATGCTGCTCGACGTGGGCGCCAACGTCGACTCCAGCGCGGCCAACCTGGTGCAGTTCGCGGCGATGGGGGCGATCTTCGCCGAGCACGTGCTGCATGTCCGCAGCCCGCGCATCGGCCTCCTCAACATCGGGGAGGAACCGGAGAAGGGCGACGAGCTCGCGCGCGAGGCGTACGCCAAGCTGGCCTCCCTCGACCTTCACTTCGTCGGCAACGTCGAGGCGCACGACATGATCGCGCACCGGGCCGATGTCGTGGTGTGCGACGGTTTCGTCGGCAATGTGGTGATCAAGTTCTTCGAGGGCATCACGAGCTTCATCTTCCGTGCGCTACGCGAGGACCTGCAGCAGGGACCGATCGCGCCGATCGCGCTCATGGCGCTCAAGCCGGGCTTCGACCGGCTGAAGGCGCGCTTCGACTACGAGCGCTACGGCGGAGCCCCGCTCCTCGGCGTGAAGGGCGTCAGCATCGTGACGCACGGGCGCGCGAAGGCGCGGATGATCGAGAACGCCATCCGCGTCGCGTCCGAGGCGGCGCAGGCGCGCGTCCCCGACCTGATCGCGGAGTGGACGCGCGAGCATCCCGCGCTCACCCATCGCGGCGTGCGCTCACGGATCGCCGCGCGGCTCCATCGAGAGCGCCCCTGATGCCGGCCCCCGCGAAGCGCGCCCACCGGCCGGCCGCCGGCCTCCTCGCCCGCCGCCTTGCCCTGCTCGCGCTGTTCGAGGGCGAGTTCCGCCCCGGAAGTGCCGACGCGGCCCTCGAGCGGATCGCCGGCGAGCGCGGCGTCGCGGAAGAGGTGCGTGTGCATGCGGCTCGCATCGTCGCGGGGGTGTCGGATCACGTGGCGGATCTCGACCGGCGAATCGCCGCGGAGGCGCCGCTGATCCCGGTTCCGGAGCTCGGACGTGTCGAACGGACGATCCTCCGGAGCGCCCTGTACGAGGTGCTATACTCCGCCGCGACCCCGAGCGGGGAGACGATGCGTGATGCCGTATCCCTCGCCCGGATCTACGCCGGCGACGCGGCGCGACGCCTCGTCAATGGCGTGTTAGGAAGCGTTTCCAGATCATCGGGTGGAGGAGCCTGAAGCGTGACAGACGGGACCACGTTCGAACGTCTCAAGAAGATCATCGTCGAGCAGCTCGGCGTCGACGAAGAAGAGGTCCTTGCCCAGGCCTCGTTCGTCGAAGACCTCAATGCCGATTCTCTCGACCTGGTCGAGCTCATCATGAGCCTCGAAGAGGAGTTCGGGATGGAGATCTCGGACGAGGATGCCGAGAAGATCCAGAAGGTCTCCGACGCCGTCGAGTTCATCGAGGAGCATCAGCAGTAGACCGGATTCGCCCATGGACGCTCCTCCGCTGGACGAGCTCGCCGCGCGGCTCGGCATCGATCCGGCGGACCCGGAGCTGATTCGCCAGGCATTCGTTCACAGCTCCTTCCACAACGAGAACCCGACCGCCGTTTCCGGCCATAACGAGCGCCTGGAGTTCTACGGCGATGCCGTCATCGGCCTGACCGTTAGCCGCCTCCTGTACGACCGCTATCCCGACGAGGACGAGGGATTCCTCACCGCGCGCCGCGCCGCCCTCGTCAACCGCGATGCCCTCGCCATGCTGGCC
>JBOGJQ010000481.1:0-5293 GCA_050745405.1 Thermoanaerobaculia bacterium
ACAGATTACACAGATTTTCACAGATTATGAGAGTTGGATCTGGAGAGTTGAACCAGTCGAAAGTGTTGATCTTTCACACAAAAAATCTGTGTAAATCTGTGTAATCTGTGGATATTCGATTCTGTGAAATCTGTGGATCACGCTAGGTAGTCCCGCCGCAATCGCCACGTCCGGTCCACGTCGTCGAGCAGCTCGGCGCGACCCCGCTCGAGCCACTCCTCCAGCACCTCGGCGATGATCGGATCGATCGGCTCGATGATCGAGAGGCTCGCGGCGCTGGCGATCCTCTCGAGCGGCTTGCCGAGCGCGGCGATCGTCTTCGACGCGCGATGGATCTCCCATCCCAGCTCGACGTTCCGGTTCATCCGGATCATCCGATTGCCGGCGGACGAAAGCGCGGCGGCGGCCGACCAGTTCACCATGTCGGGGGCGACGTCGAACGGGACGACGTCGGCGAGCTTCCGCTCCGCCGCGAGCGCGGCGACGTGGCGCTCCGTCGCGACCGTGAGCAGCTCGAGGTCGGAGTCGAAGAGGTTCGCGAACCCCTCCTCGTCGAGCTGGTGCTGTGCGGCGAGAACATTGCGTGCCGTCGGATCGACGTCGATCGGCACCGCGGCGAGGAAGCGCGCGCCGCTCTCGAGCGCGACGTCGGCGAGCGCTTCGAGCAGCGGCAGCTCCGTCGTCGTGGGCGGCACGATCGGAATGACGATCCCGTGCGTGATCCCCCTCTCCGCCGCTTCGAGCGCGAGCGGCCGCACCGCGTCGCGATCGGGAGGCCATGCGCCGATCGCGAGCGTGAGCCCCGTCCCGGCGACTTCCGGCACCGCTCCCTCGGTCGTGATCAGCTCGATGACCGCGAGGCCCGCGTCCGTCGCGGCGCGCACGACTTCTTCTCCCCGGCGGTAGATGAGCTCCGCCGGCCCCGTCGCGTCGACCAGTAGAGGGGAGTGGAGGAACGGCGACCGAGCGACCGTCTCTCCCGCCGCGTCGGCAATGTCGACCTGTTCGGACTCGGTCCCCGAGGCGATCAGGTTCATCCAGTCGAGCGCGATCGGCGTCGAGCGGCGCAGAGAGTAGGGGAGGAGCGTCCCCGCCGCCCAGAACGGCGGGTCCGGCGCCGTGTGCCGGACGAGCTTCAGCGTCGCTCCCTTGCGATAAACGATCAACGGTCGCTCTGCGATCGATAGTGGACGAGGAGGTTCTGCGCGTACTTCGCCATGACGTCGAACTCGAGGTTCGCGCGGTCGCCGACGCGGGCCGCGCCGAGGCCGGTCCGCTCGAGAGTCTCCGGAACGAGCGCCGCTCCGAACGTTTCCGCGTCGGGCTCGACGACGGTCAGCGAGATCCCGTCGACGGCAACCGATCCCTTCTCGACGACCAGAGGCGCGAATCGGGCGGGGAACGACCAGCGGTAAAGGGCGAAGTCCCCCTGCCGCTCGATCGAGATCAGCGTTCCCGCCGCATCGACGTGGCCCTGGACGATGTGGCCGCCGAGGCGGTCGCCGAGCGCGAGCGCCCGCTCGAGGTTGACGCGCGTGCCCGCAACGAGATCGCCGAGAGTGGTGAGGCGCAGGGTCTCCGGCGAGAGGTCGGCCGCGAACGCTCCCTCGTCCTGGGGCAGGGCCGTGAGGCAGACGCCGTTGACGGCAATGCTTTCGCCGCGTTCGAGCGGTTCGGCTCCGTCGGGCCGCTTCACCTCGAGGCGGGCGCCCTGGGGGGAGTGCTCGATCCGGACGACCGTCCCGAGCTCGCGAATGATGCCGGTGAACATGAGGGTGGTGGAAGCGTCAGTCGGGATAAGCGACGATCATCAGATCGGGTCCGACCCTCTCGAAGCGATCAAACCGGAAGCGGTGAGCCTCTGTCAAATCGCGCACGGCGGCTCCCGCGAAGATCGACGGCGCATTGCCGCCGCCGACGAACGCCGGCGCGACGAAGAGGACCATCTTCTGCCACAGGCTCTTCTCCACGATTTCGGCGTGGAGCAGCGAGCCCCCTTCGGCGATGACCGAGCGGATGCCGCGTTTCCAGCATTCGGTGAGGACGAGGGCGAGGTCGATGCGCCCGCCGGCGGCGGGGAGGCGGACGATTTCGACGCGCGGGTGCGCGGGCGCGAGGCCCTCGCTCGCCGTGAAGAGGACCGTCGCGTCGCCGTCCTGGAGGACGCGCGCGCCCGCGGGGACTTCGCCGACAGCGTCGACCACGATGCGCGTCCACGGCGTGCGCCCTTCGCTCCGCCCGAGACGACGCGTGAGCTGCGGGTCATCGGCGGCGATCGTCCCGCTCCCGACCAGGATCGCGTCGTACTCTTCGCGGAGAAGAAGGCTCCGCTCGCGAGAAGCTTCCGAGGTGATCCAGCGGCTGCGGCGGGCGATCGTGGCCAGCTTGCCGTCGAGCGTCATCCCCGCCTTCAGCAGGAGGAACGGACGCTGTGCGCGCTCGGCGAAGAGAAACTTCTCGTTGAGGCGCTCGGCCTCCTCCGCGCAAAGTCCCACCTCGACCTCGATTCCGCGCTCGCGAAGGCGCTCGAAGCCGCGGCCGGCGACCTCGGCCTGCGGGTCCTCGATCGCGGCGACGACGCGGCCGACTTTCGCGTCGACGAGAGCGTCGGCGCAGGGCGGCGTCCTGCCGAAGTGAGCGCACGGCTCGAGCGTCAGATAGACGTCGGCGTTTGCCGGTGATTCGGTACACGCGCGAAGCGCCTCGACTTCGGCGTGCGGTCCGCCGGCGTGGTGATGAAATCCTTCGCCGATCACGCGGCCGTCGCGCGCGATGACGCATCCGACCATCGGATTCGGGCTGACGGTGTAGCGTCCCGTCTCCGCCAGCTCGAGCGCGCGCCGCATCAAGCGTTCGTCGGTCACGGCGCGCATTGTAGGGTGGGGGCCAAAAAAAAGCCCCTCCTCGCGGAGGGGCTTCCGGCGCGGGGCCGCGGCTGCCTACCGGACCCGCACCACGACGTAACTCGAGATCGTCTGCTCGCGCCCGACACGCGTGACGTAAAAGCGGAGGTACTCCCCGCTCCCGGCGCGCTCGACGATGCGCTGGACGTCGGCGGCCGAAGCGATCTGCTGGCCGTTCACCTCGCGGATGATGTCGCCTTCGATGAGGCCGGCATCGCCCGCGGGAGAAAGTTGCCGGACGTCGGTCACCAGAACGCCGGTGACGTCGGCGTCGAAACCGAACATCCGCCGCGTCTGCGGCGTCAGATCCTGGATCGAGATGCCGATCTTGCTCCGCGTCGCGTCGCCGGAGACCTCGTCCTCGCGCGCGACCTCCGTGAACTCGGAGGGCCGCTCGCCGGTCTCGACGGCGATGTTCATGCGACGCCCACCGCGGATCACCTGCAGCCGCACGTCGACGCCAGGACCGATGTCGGAGACGTAGTCGATCAGGTCGCGGCTTCGTTCGATCCGGACCTCGTCCACATGGACGATCACGTCGCCGTGCTGGACGCCCGCCTCGTCCGAGGGGCTGCCGGGCGTGACGCTCTGGACGAGGACGCCGTCGTTCGTCGGAAGATCGAAGGCTTCCTGAATCTGCTGGTCGACCTCGGTGATGTTGATCCCGAGGAATCCGCGAATGACGCGCCCCTCCTCCTTGAGCTGCGGATAGATGCGCTTCGCGATGTTGACCGGAACGGCGAACCCGATGTTCTGTCCGCCGCCGCTGATGGCCGTGTTGATTCCGATGACCTCGCCGCGCAGGTTGAGAAGCGGCCCGCCGGAGTTACCGCGGTTGATCGCGGCGTCCGTCTGGATGAAGTTCTCGAATGAATACGTCACTTCGCTGAGGCCGAGGCTCCGTCCCTTCGCGGAGACGACGCCGACCGTCAGCGTGTTCTCGAACTGGAGGGGATTGCCGATCGCGACGGCCCAGTCGCCGACGCGGACCGCGTCGGAATCGCCGAGCCGCGCGGTGGGAAGCGGCCCGTCGACGTCGATCTTGATCACCGCGAGGTCGGTCGCGGGATCGCGCCCGACCACCGTCGCCTCGGCCGTCCTCTCGCCGCCGGCATAGTGCACCTCGACCTTCGTCGCCCCCTCGATCACGTGATTGTTCGTGATGATGTAGCCGTCGGGCGAGATGATGAAACCGGAGCCGCCGCTCGGGATCACCCTCTCTTCATCGGGGAACTGCCGCGGGATTCCGGGGCCGAAGAAGAAGTCGAAGGGATCGATGCCGCGCGGCTGCTCGCCCGGCTGAATGACCTCGGTGCTCGTGATCGAGACGACCGCCGGCAGGACGCGCTCGGCCAGGTCGGCGAACGAAGGAAGGGCGACCGTCGGGATCGTCCCTTCCGGAGTCAACTGCTGGGCCTTCGACCAGGGGAGCCAGCCGAAGTCGGCCGTCAGGATCATCCCTGCGGCCACGGAGGCGACGATGATCGCGGCCACCGAGATGGTCCGTTTCACGTTTTGAGTCATGGGGAAAGGAAACCTCCTCACTTCTGCGGTGATGGGAGCGGGCAAGAGGCGCCTGCATTCCGGGTGCCGAACGCGGGCGGGTCGGGGCTCCCTCGCCCTTTCGACGATGCAGACTCTAGAATGTTTCTGCCGCGAACCGTTGTTCCAGACCGTGCCGTGACCCGAATGTTACAGATGACCGCGCCGCCCCTGACTCCCTTCGCCATCGGCGGCGTCCGGATCGATCCGCCTCTGGCCCTCGCCCCGATGGCGGAAGTGACCGATACCCATTACCGCTCTCTCATCAAGGAGTTGGGTGGGGTGGGGCTCGTCGTCTCCGAGTTCATTTCGGCCGAGGGACTTACGCGAAATAACAGTCGGAGCGCCCAGATGCTCGCTTTCAGTGAGGCGGAGCGCCCCATCGCGATCCAGATCTATGGTGGCGACCCCGAACGGATGGACGACGCCGCCGCCATCGTCGAGGACCAGGGCGTCGACATCGTCGACGTGAACATGGGCTGCCCCGTGAAGAACATCGTGAACTCGGGCGCCGGCTCCGCCCTCCTCAAGGATTTCGATCGCGCCGCGCGCATCGTCGAGAAGATCCGCCGGCGCGTGAAGATCCCCGTCACGGTGAAAGTTCGGAAGGGGTGGGAAAGCGACGACGTCCTGCCGCTCCTCAAGCGTTTCGAGGACATCGGCGTGGCCTCGATCGCGATCCACGGCCGGACGCGCCAGGAGGCGTACACCGGCGCGAGTGACTGGAGCTACATCGCGGGCGTCAAGAAGGAGCTGCGCATTCCGGTCTTCGGCAACGGTGACGTGAAGACTCCCGAGGACGCGATGCGGATGTTCCGCGAGACCGGATGCGACGGAGTCATGATCGG
>JBOGJQ010000482.1:0-3629 GCA_050745405.1 Thermoanaerobaculia bacterium
ATGCGGAGCCCCCCGGGCGTGACGGTCTGCGTCGCCTCGAAGTCGCCGTCGTGGTGCTTCTGATTCAGAAACGACCGGAGCGCCGCGTCGCCAGTCGTCAGTGCATTGAATCCGATGTCGAGGAATCCATCCTGAAGCGCCGCCAGGTTCGCGAGCTCGGGCGGGACGGCTCCACGCAGATCGTTGTTCGAGAGATCCATCTCGAGCAGATTCACGAGCGAGCCGAGCTGCGGCGGAATCGTGCCGGTGAAGCGGTTTCCATCGAGCGACAAATACTGAAGCTCCGTGAGCTCGCCGAGGCGCGAGGGGATCGTCCCGCTGATCCGGTTGTTCTGCAGGTCGAGGTTCTGGAGCCGTTTCATGTCGCCGACCGAGGGATCGAGCGTGCCGGTGAGATCGAGGTCGCCGAGCCGCGCGTCGACGAGCTTCGTGAGAGACCAGAAGCTCGGGGGGAGAGCGCCCTCGAGAAGGTTCCCCTGAAGCGTGAGGTATTCGAGACTCTGCAGGTTCCCGAGATCAGCCGGGATTTCGCCCGTGAGGCGGTTTCCGCCGATGTCGAGATAGCTGAGAGAAGAGAGAGACGTGATCGAGGGAGGAATCGGTCCCGAGAGGCGGTTGCCGTCGAGCGTGATCTCCTCGAGATCCGCGAGCTGCCCGATCCATGACGGAAGCGGTCCGTCGAGCTGGTTGGAGTAGGCGGAGAGGGTTCGAAGAGAAGTGAGGTTCGCGAATGACTCGGGGATCGGTCCCGTCAGCGCATTGCCTCCGAGGCGGATCGCCTGCAGTTTCGTGAGCCGGCCGAGGTCCGCCGGAATCGGTCCCGCGAGCTGATTCGAACGAAGCGAGAGCGTATCGAGCTCGGCCAGGTCGCCGAGAATCGCCGGAATCGGGCCGGTGAGCTGATTCCCGCCGAGATCGAGGACGCGGAGACGCGCGAGCTGGCCGAGGGAGGCGGGGATCGTTCCCGTCAGCGCATTCTCGTGAAGCTCGAGGAATTCGAGATTCGCGAGAGAGTCGATCTCGCCGGGGATCGTTCCCGTCAGATGGTTTCCCCACAGCGACAGGTTCACGAGTGCCGTCATCCGGGAGATCCCCGCCGGGATGCCGCCCGACAGTTCGTTCGCCGGGAGGACGAGCGACTCGAGCGCGGCGAGGTCGTACAGATCTGCCGGGATCGGCCCGGACAGGGCGTTGTCGTAGATGAACAGATGGCGAAGGTTCGTGAGATCGCCGAGTGCTGGCGGGATGGGGCCCTCGAGCAGGTTGAGATCGAGATCGAGGAGCTCGAGCCGGGAGAGGCTGCCGAGAGACGCCGGAATCTCTCCCGTGAGCTCGTTCTGCGCGAGGACGAGCTCGCGAAGAGACACGAGCGATCCGAACGTCGCGGGGATCGGTCCGGTCAGGCGGTTCGATCCGAGGTGGAGGAGCTCGAGGGCGGGGAGGAGTCCGATCTCGTCGGGAATGGGCCCGGTGAGCGCGTTCTCGCTCAGGTCGAGGACGACGAGATTCGAGAGCGAGCTAAGCGCTGCGGGGATCTCTCCCTCGAGCTGATTCGTGAAGAGGACGAGCTCCTCGAGCGCCGAGGCGCCGGCGAGCTCCGGCGGGATCGTTCCGCCCAGGTGGTTCTCGAACAGGCTCAGGACCTTCAGCTTCTTCAGGTTCCCGAGCGAAGGCGGAATGGTTCCGTCGATCTGGTTCCGGTGGAGCTCGAGGCTTTCGAGGTTCTGGAGCCGGCCGATTTCGGCCGGGAGCGGACCGGTGAGGGCGTTTTCTCCGAGGTAGATCTCGCGCAGATTCGGGAGGTTCCCGAGCGCGGCGGGGAGAGCGCCGGTGAGATTGTTCGACCCCATCGAGATCTCGACGACGGTCGTCTCCTCGTCATTGCATCCGACGCCGTACCACGAGCACTCCGTACCGGGTGCGCCGAGCCACCCGCTCGAGTCGGCCCAGGCGGCGCCGCCGGTCGCGGTGTGGAACGCGACGAGAGCGTTTCGTTCGTTCGCGGGTATGGCTGCGCCCGCCGGGGCGGCGGCGAGGAGAACGCCGAGAAGGGCGGCGGCCCGGGAGAGATGGCGGTGCAAGGGAAGCTCGAGGGGTGAACCATCATCTTTGTGGAGGGTGATTGTCAAGGCGCTTTTGGAGTGCGGCCCTCCAAAGGTCACCCGTCCCGCGGCACTTTCTCCGCCAGCACCTCGTGAAGAGCGTCCGCGAGCCGCTCCGTCGACAGGGCGTGCGCCCACGCGGCGAGCGCGTCCTCGCCCGCCTCGACGATCTCGAGCGCCGGCGTCCGGTGCACCTCGCTCTCATCCGGCAGAGAGAACGCGAGGCGGACGTCGAACCGGCCGTCGGTGCGCGCATACCCCTCCGCGAAGCAGTGATACTCGACGCCACCACCGTTCCGAATCTTGGCGCTCAATGGAATCCGCACGCGCGGCATGTACCGGGTCCTCTCTCCTCATATAAGAGCAATCCGGGTGCCGCTTCGCATGGGAGGATCGAGGGAATTCCGCGGGAGAGTGGCACGTACTGATGCGCGCATGAGTCAGCCCGCAGCGAACAAAGTCATCTATTCGATGGTCGGCGTGTCGAAGTTCTACGACAAAAAGCCGGTCCTCAAAGACATCTATCTCTCCTATTTCTACGGCGCGAAAATCGGCGTGATCGGCCTCAATGGATCGGGAAAATCGTCCCTGCTCCGGATCCTCGCCGGCGTCGACAAGGACTTCCTTGGCGAGACGGTCCTCTCGCCCGGGTACACGGTCGGCTTCCTCGAGCAGGAACCGAAGCTCGATCCGGCGAAAAGCGTTCGCGCGATCGTCGAGGAGGGCGTCCGCGAGACCGTCGATCTCATGAAGGAGTTCGACGCGATCAACGAAAAATTCGCCGAGCCGATGAGCGACGACGAGATGGAGAAGCTCCTCGAGCGGCAGGGAAAGGTCCAGGAGCGGCTCGATGCGATCGGCGCGTGGGACCTCGACGCGCGGCTCGAAATGGCGATGGACGCGCTCCGCTGCCCGCCGGGGGATACGCAGGTCTCCGTCCTCTCGGGCGGGGAAAAGCGGCGGGTCGCGCTCTGCCGGCTCCTCCTCGAGAAGCCGGACATCCTCCTTCTCGACGAGCCGACGAACCATCTCGACGCCGAGTCGGTCGGCTGGCTCGAGCGGCACCTGCAGGAGTACGCCGGCACGGTCATCGCCGTGACGCACGACCGCTACTTCCTCGACAACGTCGCCGGCTGGATCCTGGAGCTGGACCGCGGCCGCGGCATTCCCTGGGAGGGCAACTACTCGTCCTGGCTGGAGCAGAAGCAGCAGCGGCTGGCGCAGGAGGAGAAGCAGGAGCAGGCACGGCAGCGCACATTGGCACACGAGCTGGAATGGATCCGGCAGTCGCCGCGGGCGCGTCAGGCCAAGAGCAAGGCCCGCATCCAGGCCTACGAGTCGCTGCTGGCCGCGAGCGCCGACCGCGCGGCCGATGCCGGCCAGATCACCATTCCGCCGGGCCCGCGGCTCGGCGATCTCGTGATCGAGGCGACGCACCTGACGAAGGGCTTCGGCGACCGGCTGCTGATCGACGATCTTTCCTTCAAGCTGCCGCCCGGCGGCATCGTCGGCGTCATCGGTCCGAAC
>JBOGJQ010000483.1:0-3461 GCA_050745405.1 Thermoanaerobaculia bacterium
GTTCATGGCCGGTCCTCCTGTTTGGGCCTCGAGCCCGCGTTAGATGGGCGCACGATACCGTGACGCCGTTTGGGAGGCCGGCCTACTCATCGTCTCTGGGCGGGTGGGAGCGGAGGATCTCGCGCGCCCGACCCCCAGATCCCTCGCTACCGCTCGGGATGACAGCGTTTCATTCATGCCCCACCGGCACATCGTGCCGTTCCACGGCTCAGGATGACGGCCGTGGAGATTGATTCTGCCTTTGATCAATCTGCGTCAATCTGCGTAATCTGCGGCTCGGTCCCCGGGCGGGTGGTCGCGAAGAGAATCTGCCCCACGAGCAGCAGCATCCCAAGATCGCGGATGAGAACCCAGCGCATTTCGTCGAAGAGCTGATCCGGCGTTTTCGGCGTCGGGATCAGCTCGAAGCAGCCGCAGTTCACGGCGTGATCGCGGCCGAGGTTGATCCCGATCGCGATGATGAACGTGACGAGCATCGCGCCGAGAAGAGCCGCGGAGCTTCGGCGCCAGATCCCGAGAATGAGCGCGAGGCCCGCGAGGAGCTCGAGCCACGGCATGACGAGGGACGTGGCATTGACGAGGCTCCCCGGAAGAAGCCGGTAGTTGTAGATCATGTGCGCGAACGCCGGCGGATCGACGATCTTCGGGAGCGCCGCGAAGACGAAAATCGCGCCGAGCGCGATCTGCACGCGGACGGTGAGCCACCGTCCGGTGAGAAACTCGCGCACGCGGCTCACGGCTGCTCGCGCCGTGCGGCCGGCAGCCCCCGCTTCACCCAGTCGGGGTACCCGTCGGTGTAGACGAGGACGTTGTTGTAGCCGATCCCCCACAGCTTCTGCGCGAGCATGTGCGAGTCCTCGCACGCGCCGCCGCTGCAGTAGACGACGATCGGCCGTTCCTGCGGATACCCCTCGGAGTAGAACTGCATGATGCGGTCGTCGATGTCCGACTCCCACACGGGCATGCTGCGCGCGCCCGCGATGTGCCCCTGGCGATAGACGTCCGTGCGGCGCGCGTCGATGAACGGGACCTTCAGCGCGTAGAGCGCCTGGACCTTCTCCGCATCGATCTCGACGGCGGGCGTGTCGGGCGTCGCCGGGAAATCGGCGAGGGTGTAGCGCGGGGGCGCAGGTTTGGCCTGCGGCTGGGCCTCGGACGCCGTCGTCGTCGCCGTCGGGCGGGGCGCTGCATCGACCGCCAGGACCGACGGCGTCAGCGCCGCGGCCTCGGTCCCGCTGACCGGTTCGGGTGCGGCGGCCCGTTCGGGAACGACGCGCGCGTTCGGGTAGTCGCCCGCCCACGCGAGCTTCCTCTCTCGCGTGGCGAGAGCGTTCGCGACGGACGCGCACAGAACGGCGGCGGCGAGAAGGGCGGCGAGCTCGAGAAAAAAGCGGCGATCGATCATCGGGTCTCCGGGCGCGACATCTTAACGAAGACGAACCGAAGCGCGGGAGGTTCCCTTCCGCGCGGTCGTCAGTGGGACAGATGGGACGGATAGGACGGATGGGACGGATAGGTCGAATGGGCTGACGCGGAGGGTCGTCCCATCGGTCCCATCCGTCCCGTTCCACGCCCGAAATTGCCGCTTGATCCGAGGAAGACCACGGCAGTAAATTAACCACCTGGTTAAACCGGATGGTTAAAACACCCCCCGCCCCGCCCGCCCCCCCGCGCGAGCAGATCCTCGCCATCGCCGCCTCCGTGTTCGCCGAGCACGGCTTCGCCGGCGCCCGCATCGAGGCCATCGCCCGCCGCGCCGGCGTGAACAAGGCGATGCTCTACTACTACGTCGGCGACAAGCGCGCGCTCTACCTCGCTGTGATCCGCGGCGTTCTCGCCGTCGCCCGCGCCGAGCTGACGCGCGTCCTCGGCCGGACCGACGATCCCGCCGAGCGGCTCCGCGCCGTGACGCGCGCGATCGCCGGCATCGCCGATCGCAACCCGCACGTCCCCGCGATCCTGCTCCGCGAAATGGGATCGGGCGGCGGCAATCTGCCGGACGATCTCCTCGCCGAGCTCGGGTCGCTCCTCCGCGACGTCGCGTCGTTCTATCGCGATGGAGCCGAGCGCGGCGTCTTCCGCGCGGTCGACCCGATCGTCACGCACATCGTCACCGTCGGCGGGATGTTCCTCCTCGTCGGATCGCGACCGTTCCGCGAACGGCTGCGGCATCTGCAGGAAATGCCCGCGGCCTCGCCGCAGGACGACTCGCCGGCGCTCGCGGCCGCGCTCGCGGACCTGCTGCTCGAAGGCGTCCGCGTGCGCGGCGGGAAGAGAGGCACTCGATGATCTTTCGTGCATTCGCGCTCCTCGGCGTCGCCGCGGCCGCCGTGACCGGACAGACGCTCACTCTGGCCGAGGCGATCGACGCCGCGCTCGCGAGCGAGCCGTCGATCGCGCTCGCCGCGGCCGAAAGCGACGCGGCGGAGGCCGCGGCCGATGTGGCGGAGAGCGCACTCGACCCGCAGGTCGAAGTCACCGGTTCGGCGGTCCATCACGACGAGCCGATGGTCGTGCGGCCGATTCACGGTTTCGAACCGGGCGCGATTCCTCCGTTCGACCGGACGCTGCTCCAGTCGGCGCTCACCGCGCGTTGGCTCCTCTGGGACGGCGGCGCGCTCCGCGGCCGCGCGCGCGAAGCGGAGGCCCGCGCGTCCGCGGCGGAATCCGAGGCGGCGAGTATTCGGCAGGAGATCATCGCCCGGACGGTGGCCGCGTACCTCGAGGTCGTCTCCGCCGCGGAAACGCTCGCCGCGCAGGACGAGCGGCTCGCCGCGCTCGATGCGGAGCTCGAGCGCGTCCGGCTTCTCCTCGAGGTCGGACGGGCGGCGGACGTGGAGCTCTATCGCGCGGAGGCGGCGCGGGCCGCGGCGGAGGCCGAGCGCGTCATCGCGAGCACGGCGCTCGATCTCGCCGAAAAGGACCTGAGCCGTCTCACGGGACTGCCGGCCGCGCGGACGTCCGCCGCGGCTCTCGCCTCCGTGACTGCGCCCGGCGCGGCGGCGCGCGCGGAGGAGGTCCTCGACGGCGCGCTCGTCACGAGTCCGCGCGTGGAGCGGCTGCGCCACGCGCTCGCCGCCGAGCAGGCGGCTCTCGCGTCCGCGCGCGGCGCGAAGCGCCCGTCGGTCCAGGCGGCGTCGTCTCTTCTCGAGTACGGCAGCGCGGAGGGTGACTTCACATTCGAGTGGAACGCGGGCCTTCATTTCCGCTTCAACGCGTGGGACGGCGGCGCGGCGGACGAGCGCGTCGCGATCGCGAGCGCCCGCGTGCGCGCGGCGGAGGCGCGCCTCGCCATGGTCGAGCGGGAGATCGCCGGCGCGATCGACGCCGCGCTCGCAGAGGTCGCGCGCGCCGGAGCACGCGTGGAGAGCCTCGCACGCGCGGAAGCGGGATTCGCCGAGGTCGCGCGCGTCGAACGGCTCCGCCTCGAGACGGGTGTCGGCACGCAGGCGGAGTATCTC
>JBOGJQ010000484.1:0-5004 GCA_050745405.1 Thermoanaerobaculia bacterium
GATTGCGCAGATTAACGCAGATTAAAAGAGTGAAAACCCAATCTGCCTCAATCTGCGTAATCTGCGGCTCCGTCTCCTCTCCGGCGACAGGACGCTCGCGAATTCAACGCAGGATATTCGCCGACGCGGAGCGACCGTGGCACGGGCGTCTCGCCCGTGCCCCCGTTACGCCACCGGCAGGATCGTGGAGCCAACGTGCCCGGGCGAGACGCCCGGGCCACTTTCCGCCCGCCCGGCCCTATCGGATTCTCAGCCGCCGCTGAGCGCGGGGAAGATCACGATCTCCGATTCGGAACGAACCGGTGTCGCGAGGCCGCCCGTGTAGCGGATGCTTTCGCCATCGACGAAGATGTTCACGTGCTCGCGGACGTTCCCTGTCTCGCTCATCACGCGGTCGCGGACGGCGGGACACTCCGTCCAGAGAAGTCCGAGCGCCTCTCCGACCGACCTGGCACGGGCGTCGACGACGACCTGGCGGCGGTCGCCGGCCAGATCCTGCAGCGGTCCCGGGATCAGGAACCGGAGCGGCATCACGCCTCCGTGTCGGCGATCACGGCCGCCCGCACCGAGACGACCGGCGGCAGCCCGTCGGCGACGGGCGACCAGCTCTCTCCTTCGTTCGCCGAGGCGAACACCTTGCCGCTGCGCGTGCCGAAGTAGACGCCGGCCGAGTCGAGCGTGTCCGTTGCCATCGCATCTCGGAGGACCGTCTCGAACGCTTCCTCCTGCGGAAGGCCCGCGCTCATCGGTTCCCATTTCCCGCCCGCGTTCCGCGTCCGATAGACGCGCAGCTTCCCCTCGGGCGTACAGCGGAACTGGTCCGACTCGAGCGGCACGATGAATGCCGTGTCGGGATCGCGCGGGTGAATCGCCATCGCGAAGCCGAAGTCGGACGGGACGCCGTTCGCGACGTCGGTCCACGACTCGCCCCGGTCGTCGCTCCGGTACAGACCCCAGTGGTTCTGCAGGAACATCCGCTCCGGCCGGACCTTCGACTGCGCGACCTTGTGGACGCACTGTCCGAACTCGGGGTACTTGTCGGGCAGGAACTCCGCGCGCACGCCGTGATTCGACGGTCGCCACGACTTCCCGTCATCGGTCACGTACATCCCGCCGGTCGACACCGCGATGCGGATGCGCCGCGCGTCCTGCGGATCGAGAAGGATCGTGTGAAGACAGAGTCCCCCGCCGCCCGGCTCCCAGCGCGGTCGCTGCGGATGGTTCCATAGTCCCTCGTTCAGCGACCACGTCTCTCCGCCGTCCTGCGAGACGAAGAGCGCCGCGGGCTCGACTCCGCAGTAGAGCGTGTCGGGACTCGAAACGGGCCCGGGAACGATCTGCCAGATCTGCCGGAGCGCTGCGTCCGTCCCCTCCGGGAACTTGACGTTCCCTTCCTCGGGGCGCGTCCAGTTCGCGCCGAAGTCGTCGCTCGACGAGAGATAGCCGCCCCAGTGCATGCTGGCGGGGCCGGCCCACAGCCGCTTCCGTCCGCCGCGATCGTCGTACGCCATCGCGTAGACGGCGCTGCCGGGGAAGTACGGGCCGCCGAGCTCCCACTCTCCCTTCCGGTCGGCGGAGCGGAAGAGGAACGCCCCCTTCATCGTGCCGACCAGAAGGAGCGTGTCTCCCTTCGCGGGGCGGATGTGACGCGTTTCGGGCATACGGCCTCCGATGATTCGCCGATCAGTCTATCGCTACCAGACGCGACACCGCGTCTTCGGCGCCATGGCGTCGCCCGCGCTGCACCCCCACGCCTTCTCGAACTCCTCCATGTTGAGCAGAGGAACGATCGCGCGGAACTGACCCGGCGAGTGGGGATCCGTCTGGATCTGGTTCCGTAGCCCTTCTTCCGTCGCGTTGCCGCACCAGGAGTTCGCCCAGCCGATGAAGAAGCGCTGGTCGCCGCTCAGACCGTCGACCACGGGCGGCTCCTCGCCGGCGAGCGATTGCTTGTAGGCGAGGTAGGCGATCCGGAGGCCGGCGTTGTCGCCGATGTTCTCGCCGAGCGTCAGCTTGCCGTTCACATTGACGCCGCCGGCGGAGTAGCTCGCGTACTGATCGACCATGCACACGGCCCGCTCCTCGAACGCCTTCGCATCCGCCTCGGTCCACCAGTCCTTCGCATTTCCCTGGTGGTCGTACTTGCGGCCAGAATCGTCGAAGCCGTGAGAGAACTCGTGGCCGATGACGCCGCCGATCGCGCCGTAGTTGTACGCGTTGTCGCCGAAGCGGTTGAAGAACGGCGGCTGGAGGATGCCGGCGGGGAAGACGATCTCCATGAGCGGCGGGCTGTAATACGCGTTCACGGTCGGCGCCGTCATCCCCCAGCGCTCCTTGTCCGTCTTCCCGCCGATGAGACCGTAGTTCCGCGCCCGCTCGAAGGCGTACGCCTTTTCGGAATTGCCGAAGAAGTCATCGCGCGCGACGGCGACCTTCGAATAGTCCTTCCACGTCTCCGGATGTCCGACCTTGCTGGTGTTGAACGCCTCGAGCTTCCGCAGCGCGCGCTGTTTCGTCTCGGCGCCCATCCAGTCGAGCGCCTCGATGTTCATCTCGAGGGCGGCGCGGAGGTTCTCGATGATCTCCGCCATCTTCTTCTTTCCCTCGACCCCGAAGTTCTCGGCGACGTAGAGCTGGCCGAGAGCGTCGCCGAGAGCCTCGTCGGTCTCGTCGACGCATTTCTTCCAGCGCGGGCGCATCTCCTTGGCGCCGGTCATGTACTGCTGATGGAAGCGCCACGACTCCTCTTCGAGAGCTCGTGGGAGCAACGAGGCCGCGCTCGAGACGACGCGGAAGCGGAAGTACGACTTCCAGTCCTCGAGCGGCACTTCGGCGATCATCGTGTTCAGCGCTTCGTAGAACTTCGGATTGATCACGTTGACGCGTTCGACGGCAGGAACCGCGGCATTCGCGACGTACGTGTCGAGCTCGAGCGCCGGCGCCGTCGCGGCGAATGCCTTCCAGTTCATTGGATGCTTCCGGTTGTCGGGATTCCGCATCGCGACGCGATCCATGCTCGCATCAGCGAGGCGCGTCTCGATGTCCATGATCGTCCGCGCGGTCGCCGACGCCGTCTCCGCGTCGTCGCCGAGGAGCACGAGCATGTTCGCGACGTGCTCGATGTATTTCTCGCGGGTCTCGCGGCTCTTCTCGTCGTCCCGGAAGTAGAAGTCGCGATCCGGGAGACCGAGGCCGCCCTGGTTGAAGAACGCGATCGTCAGATCGGAGTTGTCCATGTCGGGGGAGGGGAAGAAGGAAAACATCCCTGGAACGCCGTGACGGTGGAGGTAAGCGACGGTCTCGATGAGCGAAGTCCGGTCGTCGATGGCGGCGATCCGCTCGAGGTACGGCTCGATCGGCTCGGTGCCGCGGTCGGCGATCCGCTCTTCGTTCATGCACGACGCGTAGTAATCGCCGACTTTCGCTTCGAGCGGCGAGCGCTCCCTGGACGTATCGGCGGCGCTCTCGAGGATCGAGCGGAGAATCTCGAGATTCCTCTCCGCGAGCGCGGTGCCCTGGCGGTAGTGGGAGCGGTCGGGCGGCAGCGGGTTCTGCGCCTTCCACTCGTTGCAGACGAACGCGTAGAAGTCGTCGCACGGCTCGACGGAGCGGTCGAGCTGTGCCGGATCGAACGCCCCGGCCGGAACGGACGCCGCCGGAGCGTCGGCCGCCGGCACTGCGCCGGCGCCGAGCAGGAGAGTCACCACCGAAACCGTAAGTACACGCATTCCTCGTTCTCCTCGCTGATCGTGAATGGACCGGGGGAGTATACGCACGCGGCCGGAGCATGTTCCCGGTCGTAATCGACTCCGAACCGATTTGTTACAGAGCCGCGCGGCGCTACCATGCGCGCCATGAAGATCGGACTGGTTGGATTTCCCGGCAGCGGGAAGAGCACTGTGTTCAACGCCCTCACCGGCCTCTCCGCCGAGACGGGATTCGGCGCCGCGCGCGGCAAGACGAACCTCGGAACCGTCCGCGTGCCGGACGAGCGGGTGGTCGCGCTCGCGGACCTCTATCACCCGAAGAAGACGACGCTCGCCGAAATCACGTTCACCGACGTCGCCGCGGCCCCGGCCGGGGCGCAGGGGCAGAGCCTGGACGCGCAGACGCTCGCGGCGATGCGCGAGGTCGATGCGCTCTGTCAGGTCGTCCGCGGCTTTCCCGGCCCGGGAGGGGAGGCAGCGACGCCGCTCGCCGAGGCGCGGAATCTCGAGGACGAGATGAACCTCGCGGACTTGATCATCATCGAGAAGCGCCTCGAGAGGGTCCGGAAAGAAAAGGGAAAAGGAAGCGAGATCGAGATCCTCGAACGACTGAAGGCGGCGCTCGAGAACGGGACGCCGCTGCGGCGCGTCGAGGATCTGTCCGGCGCGGACTGGGCATCGCTCGCGGGATACCGGTTTCTCACGCAGAAGCCGCTGCTGCTCGTCCTCAACGTTCCGGAGAGCGATGTCGCGTCGGCGCCGCCGGACGATCTCGCGCGTCACGCCGCGGAGGCGGGGCTGGGACTCGTCGTGCTTTCGGGTCCGGTCGAGATGGACATCGCGCAGATGGATCCGGGCGACCAGAAGGAATTCGTCGAATCGCTCGGCCTCACCGAGCCGGCGAGCGGCCGCTTCATCCGCGCGGCGTACGAGCTGCTCGACCTGATCTCCTTCCTGACGGCGGGGGAGGACGAGTGCCGCGCCTGGCCGATCCGGCGCGGGACGACGGCGCCGAAAGCGGCGGGGAAGATCCACTCCGACATCGAGCGCGGTTTCATCCGGGCGGAAGTCGTCCGCTGGGACGACCTCGTGCGACTCGGCAGCGAAGCGAAAGCGCGCGAGGCGGGAAAGCTCCGCTCGGAAGGAAAGGAGTACGTCGTCCACGATGGCGACGTGATCAACTTCCGCTTCAACGTGTAGGGCCGTCGTCCGCGGAGCGGCGCCGGCCGCGCGAACGGCCGCCCGAAGGGCGCTGGAGAGTAGCCGGGGGCGCGCGCGAAGCGCGCTGCCCCCGGAA
>JBOGJQ010000485.1:0-8401 GCA_050745405.1 Thermoanaerobaculia bacterium
CAGCAGAACGAGTCGGGCGCGCATCGCCGTCAAGATACTCCAACGACGATGGACCGAGCCGCGCTACCGCCGCCGCTCGCGGCGCTCCTTCGAGCGCTCCCCGCGCTGCGCCTTCATGGCGTCGAGCTTCTCGCGCTGTTCCGGCGTCAGGATCTGCTGCGTCGACTCGTGCATCTCCTGGCGCTTCAGCCGGAGCTCCGCGCGCTGCTCCTCGGCAGTCGCGGCGAGAGTCGCGGCGAGCGCCGTATTTCCGGTGCGCCGCGCTTCGCGGAGCTGAATGCGGGTGTCGCGCATCGTCGTGAGGAGCGCCTCGTTCTCGGTTCGGAACGTCTCGCGGAGCTGCCTCATCTGGTCCTTCTGGACATCGGTGAGGTTCAGCTTCGCCGCGATGTGGTGCCCCTTCCGGTGGCTCCCCTCGCCCGGACCGGCGAGAACCAGGCTCGCTCCGAGAGCGAGCGCCGCCAGCGCGATCGTGATCTTCTTCATGTCTGCCTCCTGTGGGCCGGGTTCCCGGCCTTCGCACGAATAGACGAACGGAGGGGCCGGAACGCTTCCGGCAATGTCACGAAGTGCACGCCGGGGTCACGAACGGCGGGAAGACGAGCCGTTGTGAGTATGCTGAACGCGATGCCGGAGCGGGGAGAGCCGCCGCCGTGGGAGCTGAGCGCGCGCGAGCTCGCGCTGATCTTCGGCTTCTGGACGGCGTTCGCCGTGGTGACGGTCCTCCCCCGCCTTCTCGACCCGCGGATGCCGGGGTTCCCCGGCGGCTCGCGTCTGGTTCTCGTGTCGTTCCTGCAGGCGTGGGTCTGGGCGGCCCTGACGCCCCTGATTTTCTGGCTGGTCAGCCGGTACGGACCCGACCGCCTCGGATGGCTCGCCTTCGGCTTCCTCTTCCTGGGCGTGGGAATCGTGCTGGCGGGATTCGTCGACACGATCGTCGACGTGCTGCGCGTGCAGGTCGTCGGGTTCAATCCGCGGCGGGCGGGCCGCTTCGTCGCGTTCCGCGGAATTCGGCGGCTCTGGTTTCTGAACGACCTGATCGTCTACGTCGCGATCGTCGCGGCGGGCTTCGCGCGCGACTTCTTTCTCCGGTATCGCGCGCGCCAGGCCGAAGCGGTCGCGCTGCGGGCGCAGCTCGCCGAGTCGCGCCTCGAGTCACTGCGGATGCAGCTCAATCCGCACTTCCTCTTCAACACGCTCAACGCGATCTCGGCTCTCGTCGAGCGCGACCCGCGCGGCGTGCGCCGGATGATCGCGCGGCTGAGCGAGCTGCTCCGCCACACGATCGAATCGGCCGCCGTGCAGGAAGTCCGCCTCGACCGCGAGCTCGACCTGCTCGACCGGTACATCGACATCATGAAGGTGAGATTTCAGGACGCGCTGCGGGTCGAGCTGCGAATCGACGCGGACGCGCGCCGCGCGCTCGTGCCGCCGCTCATTCTCCAGCCGCTCGTCGAAAATGCGATCGAGCACGGGACGCGGAGGACGACCGCTCCGGGCATGGTCGAGATCGCGATCCGCCGCGAGGGAGAGCGCCTGGCGCTCACGGTGCGCGACAACGGCCCCGGCCCCGGCGTCCCGGCCGACCAGGGAACGCGGATCGGTCTCGAGAACACGCGCGAGCGCCTCCGGCAGCTCTATGGCCCTGCGGCCTCGCTCCGCCTCGACGCCGCGGAAGGGGGCGGCGCCGTGGCGCGGATCGAGATCCCCTTCCGCCGTGCGCCGGAGGACGAGCCGTGACGCTCCGCGTCCTCGTGGTGGACGACGAGCCGCTCGCGCGCCAGCGTCTGCGCGACCTTCTCGAAAAGGAGCCCGACGTCGAGATCGCGGGGGAGGCGGCGAGCGGCCCCGAGGCGGTCGAGAGCATCCGGAAGGAGAGGCCGGACCTCGTCTTTCTCGACGTCCAGATGCCGGGACTGAGCGGGATCGAGGTCGCGTCCGAGGTCGGCGCGGACGCGATGCCCGCGACGATCTTCGTCACGGCGTTCGACGAGTACGCGGTCCGTGCCTTCGAGCTCGCCGCGGTCGACTATCTGGTCAAGCCGTTCGACGACGAGCGCTTCGAGCAGGCGTTCCGGCGCGCACGCCGCCGCGTCGAGCCGGAGCCGCGCTATCTCGATCGCATCGCCGTCGACACGCGCGGGCAGACGCGCGTCATCCCCGTCGCGAAGATCGACTACATCACGGCGAGCGGTGCGTACGCCGAGCTGCACGTCGGCGACGCGACCTTCGCCGTCCGCGAGAGGATGCAGGCACTCGAGGAGCGGCTCGACCCGCGGCGCTTCGCCCGGATTCACCGCTCGACGATCGTCCGTCTCGATCTGGTCGATGCCCTGCTTCGCGCGCCCGGAGGCGACTATGCCGTCCGCCTTCGCAACGGCGTGGAGCTCGCGGTGAGCCGCGGGAAGAGGGAGGAGTTGGAGAGGAAGTTGGTGAGAGGGCGATAGGTTTTTCTTTTTTCCACACCCCACCAACCTCACCCGTCGCGCCCCACCGCCCTCCCGCCCATCGTGCTCAACATCATGTGCACGCCCCTGTGGATGCCTGTGGAAAACGTGGCATTCTGTAACTTGCCTTCTCGAACGCGCGAACCTAGATTGATGATCACTTCAGCGACGGATGCTGATCGCAGCTGTCAACGTCGAGGAAGTGGCCTGGAGGAGGCGATAGGAATCCGGGCGCCGGCGCGAATGCTCCTTTGCAGATGTCAACGCGCTGGGAAGGTCCCTGGAGGCAAAGGATCGAGGGGCTGTTCGGTGCGAATGCCTCTTTGCGGATGTTAACGCGCCGAGAAAGGCCCCCGGAGGCAAAGAATCCGGGGGCTGTCTTTTTTTCTAACGAACGCTCTCCACGACCCACCCGCCGGGATAGTCGACGACGAATCCGTTCTCGTCGACGCGCAGATCCGCCGTGAACCCCGTCGCGCTCTCGTAGCGGTAGGTCGACTCGCCCGTGCGCACGTACGCCTGCGCGAGCGGCTCGAGCTGCAGGTTCGGGAAGCGGAGCCACGCCGCCCTCACGTCCGCGCGCTCCCCCACCGCGAGATCGAGGCGGCGGATCGGCAGCAGGTTCGTCGCCGGGCTGAAGTTGAGGTCGAGGTCGATGCACCCGCGGACGTCCGGCTGCGGCTCGCCGTTCAGCTTCCACGCGCCGGCGTCCGCCTCGAGGCGCACGAAGATGGCGCGGCTGCCGATCCACCCCGTGACGACCCCGCCGCGCGTCGTCCAGTCGCCGGCGCAGTCGATGTGGTAGTCGAGCCGCACGGGACGATCGACGTCGAGAAAGACCGCGGCACCGGCGAGCTCCCATCCGCCGGCGTTGCGCCGCACCGACGCGGTCTCGTGGCCGGGGCGATCCAGCCGCCGCCACAGCACCGACGCCGCGTCGCTCACCATGCGCCGCATTCTATCTTCTCCGCGGAATGAGCGACTCCGGGTTGCAAGTTGTCGGTTGTCAGTTGTCGGTTGTCAGTTGTCAGTTGTCAGTTGTCAGTTGTCAGTTGTCAGTGATAACCGAAGACCGGCAACCGACAACCGACAACCGACCACGAACCACGAACCACGAACCACGAACAACGAACCACGAACAACGAACAACGAACAACGAACAACGAAGACGATGCCCCTGACCCGGTTCCATCCCGCCGTCCGCCGCTGGTTCGCGGAAACCCTCGGCACCCCGACCGAGGCGCAGCGCCGCGGGTGGGAGGCGATCGCCGAAGGGCGGCACACTCTGATCGCGGCCCCGACCGGGTCGGGAAAGACGCTCGCCGCGTTCCTCACCGCGATCGATGATCTCTTCCGCGAAGGATCGGCCGCGCCTCTTGCCGACGAGGTTCGCGTCGTCTACGTCTCGCCGCTGAAGGCGCTGAGCGCCGACGTGCACAAGAACCTCGCCGAGCCGCGCCTCGGCATCCGTCGCGTCGCGGAGGAGATGGGACTCGACGCGCCGCGCATCACCGCCGCCGTCCGCACCGGCGACACGACCTCCTCCGAGCGCGCGGCGATGCTCCGGCGCCCGCCGCACATTCTGGTCACGACGCCCGAATCCCTCTATCTCCTCCTCACCGCCGAGCGCAGCCGCGCCATGCTGCGGACGGTGCGGACGGTGATCGTCGACGAGATCCACGCCGTCATCGGGACGAGGCGCGGCGCGCATCTCGCTCTCTCCCTCGAGCGTCTCGAGCGCGTCGCCGAAAAGCCGCTCGTCCGGCTCGGTCTCTCCGCGACACAGAAACCCGTCGAAGAGGTCGCGCGGTGGCTCGTCGGAAACGCGCCGGAGCGCGGCGAAGCCGTGGTCGTGGACGAGGGTCACCGGCGCGCGATGGACCTCGCGCTCGAGATGCCGCGCTCGCCGCTGGAAGTCGTGATGTCGGCCGAGGTCTGGACCGAGTACTACGACCGGCTGGCGGAGCTCATCGCGGCGCATCGCACGACCCTCGTCTTCGTGAACACGCGGAAGATGGCGGAGCGCGTCGCGCGTCATCTCGCCGACCGGATCGGCGATACGGCGGTCACCGCGCATCACGGCAGCCTCTCGAAGGAGAGCCGCCTCGACGCGGAGCGGCGCCTCAAGCACGGCGAGCTGAAGGCGCTCGTCGCAACGGCGTCGCTCGAGCTCGGGATCGACATCGGGCACGTCGACCTCGTCTGTCAGATCGGCTCACCGCATCGCATCGCCACCTTTCTGCAGCGCGTCGGCCGCTCCGGCCACACGATCGCCGGACTTCCGAGCGGCCGGATCTTCCCCATCTCGCGCGACGACCTCGCCGAATGCGCGGCGCTGCTGCGCGCCGTCCGCGCCGGGGAGCTCGACCGGATCGTGCAGCAGGACGAGCCGCTCGACGTCCTCGCGCAGCAGTGCGTCGCCGAAGCCGCGTGCGGCGAGGTCGGCGAGGACGAGCTGTTCGCCCTCATCCAGGGGGCGTGGCCGTACCGCGGACTCGCCCGGCGCGATTTCGACGCCGTCGTGACGATGGTCGCCGAGGGATTCGCGACGCGGCGCGGGCGGCGGGGCGCGCTCGTCCATCGCGACGAGGTGAACCGGCGGGTGAAGGGGCGCCGCGGATCGCGCCTTCTCGCGATCGCTTCCGGCGGCGCGATCCCCGAGGTCGCCGACTACCGCGTCCTTCTCGATCCCGACGACACGTTTCTCGGCACCCTGAACGAAGACTTCGCCATCGAGAGCAACGTCGGCGACGTCTTCCAGCTCGGCAACGCGTCATGGCGCGTGCTCCAGGTCGGAAGTGGCGTCGTGCGCGTCGCCGACGCGAAGGGCGCGCCGCCGACGATTCCGTTCTGGCTCGGCGAGGCGCCGGCGCGGAGCGACGAGCTGTCGGTCGCGGTCAGCCGCCTTCGCGCCGAACTCGACGAGCGGCTCGCTTCCGGCACGATCGACGAGGCCGTTGCGTGGGTGGCGGCCCAGTGCGGCCTCTCCGAAGTCGCCGCCCGGGAGATCGTCACCTGGCTCGCCGACGCGCGGCGTACCCTCGGCGTCCTGCCGACGCAGGAGACGCTCGTCCTCGAGCGGTTCTTCGACGAGTCGGGCGGCATGCAGCTCGTTCTCCATGCTCCATTCGGGAGCCGCGTGAACCGCGCGTGGGGCCTCGCTCTGCGGAAGCGCTTCTGCCGCCAGTTCGACTTCGAGCTCCAGGCAGCGGCGACAGAAGACGCCGTGCTCCTCTCGCTCGGGCCGCAGCACTCGTTTCCTCTCGTCGACGTCTTCCGCTATCTCCACCCCGAGACCGCGCGCGACGTTCTCGTGCAGGCCTTTCTCGACGCGCCCGTGTGGCAGACGCGGTGGCGGTGGAACACGACCGTCGCGCTCGCCGTGCCGCGGAACCGCGGCGGGAGAAAGGTCCCGCCCCAGCTCCAGCGGGCGATCGCCGACGATCTCATGGCGGCCGTCTTCCCCGATGCCGCCGCGTGTTTCGAGAACATCGGCGGCGACCGCGAGATCCCCGATCATCCTCTCGTCAGACAGGCCGTTCGCGACTGCCTCGAGGAGGCGATGGACGTCGACGGGCTCACGCGCGTGCTCCGCCGCATCGACGCGGGAGAGCTCCAGCTCGTCGCGCGCGACGTCCCCGAGCCCTCGGTTCTCGCACACGACATCATTCACGCGAAGCCGTACGCGTTCCTCGACGACGCGCCGCTCGAGGAGCGGCGGACGATGGCCGTGCAGACGCGCCGCGGTCCTTCGTCGGCGAGCGAGCTCGGCGCGCTCGATCCGGCGGCGATCGATCGCGTGCGCGACGAGGCGTTCCCCGACCCGCGCGATGCGGACGAGCTCCACGACGCTCTGCTGACGGCGGGAGTGCTGACGCCGGAGGAAGAGGAGACGATCGGCCGCGACCTTTTCGACGCTCTCGTCGCGGCGCGGCGCGTGGCGCGCGTGGAGATCGGAGACGCCATCGTGTGGGTCGCGGCGGAGCGGCTTCCGGAGCTGATCGCGATCCATCCCGGCGCGCGTCCGACGCCGCCGATCGAAGCGCCGCCCTCGCGCGCCGCGCGAGCGTGGTCGCGCGAGGAGGCGACGCGTGAGCTGGTCCGCGGACGCATGACGATCGCGGGTCCCGTCACCGCGACGGAGCTCGCTGCGCCGCTCGGCCTGGCCGTGGCGGAGATCGATGCGGCGCTCCTCGCGCTCGAGGGCGAAGGAGCGATCCTTCGCGGCAGCTTCACGCGCGCCGCCTCGTCCGCGCTCGAGTGGTGCGACCGCCGCCTGCTCGCCCGCATCCATCGCTACACGCTGAACCGCCTCCGCGCCGAGATCGAGCCGGTCTCCGCGGCGGACTTCATGCGCTTTCTCTTTCGATGGCAGCACGTCGCGCCGGAGTCGCGGCTCCGCGGCGAGGACGGCCTCCGGGAAATCGTCGCTCAGCTCGACGGGTTCGAGGCCGCCGCGACGGCGTGGGAACGCGCCATTCTTCCGGCGCGCGTCGAGGAATTCGACGCTGCGCTCGTCGATCGTCTTTCGTTTACGGGCGACGTCGCATGGGCGCGGCTGTCGATCCCGAGCACGGTCGCCACGAACCGCGCGGAGGCCGGCGCGATCGCGCGAATCGTCGGCGCGACGCCCGTCGCGCTCGTCCTGCGCGAACACCTCGACGCGTGGCAGGCGCTCCGGGGATCGCTCGACGGGATCGAGGAGACGCTCGCGCCGGAGACGCGCCGCGTTCTCGACGCGCTCCGCGCCCGCGGCGCGTCCTTCGCGCGCGAGCTCGCCGCGGCGGCGGCGTGCGACGACGCGGACCTCCATCGCGCGTTCGGAGAGCTCGTCGCCGCCGGCATCGTCACCTCGGATGGCTTCGCCGGTCTCCGTGCGCTCGCGGGCGCGCGGAACGGGAACGGTCGTTCGGTCGACGCGGGAGGGCGCTGGTCGCTTCTCGGTGACGGCGATCCGGACGGACGCGAAGCCGCCGTCGAGACGCAGGCGCGCACATTCCTGCGGCGCTACGGCGTCGTGTTCCGCCGCCTCGTCGTCCGCGAAGCGAATGCCGCCCCGTGGCGCGAGCTCGCCCGCGTCTTCCGCCGCCTCGAGGCGCGCGGTGAGATCCGCGGCGGCCGGTTCGTGAGCGGCATGTCGGGCGAGCAGTTCGCCACGCCCGAGGCCGTGGAGAGACTGCGCGAGGTGCGCCGCACCCGCCCCGCCGGCGGCATCGTCGTGACCAGCGCCGCCGATCCATTGAACCTCACCGGAATCCTCGACGAGGGGGAGCGGATCCGCGCCGCGCTTTCGACGCGGATCGCCTGGCGCGACGGCATCGCCGTGTCCGTAATCGAGGGCGACTATCTCCGTCCTCTGCGCGAGATCGCGCCGGAGAGCGCGACCGAGATCGCGTCCGCCCTCGCGGGGCGGCGCGTCCCGGTCGCCAGCGGCTTCGTCGGGCGCTGACGCGTCAGTCGACGATCACGATTTCGACGGAACGCGGCAGCTCGACTTCCGTCGTGTCATCGCTTTCGCGGATTTCCTCGTACCATTCATCGTCGCGGATCTCGCCCGCGTGGTCCATGAGCAGCCGCGCGAGCTCCGCCGCCTCGTCCGGCCGCATGCGGACGCAACCGTGAGACGCGGCCTTCCCCACTGAGCCGGGCCGGTCGGTTCCGTGAATGTAGTAGTAGGGGGCGTCGAACGGGATCTTCACGACCTGCATCGGGTTTCTCGGATGTCCCGGCGGCATGCGCCGTTTCCCGCGCGCCCAATCGCGGTCGGGGGGACCCCACCAGGGATTCCAGATGACGCTGTCGATGCGGTAAATGCCCTGTGGCGTCGGATGGCTGCGCGTTCCGATCGCGACCTCGTACGTGCGCACGAGCGTGTCGCCGCTCATCACGCGGAGCTCGCGATCGGAGAGATCCACCTGAAGGCGGAGAGCGGGAACGTCGGCGGCGGCCGTCGA
>JBOGJQ010000486.1:0-5292 GCA_050745405.1 Thermoanaerobaculia bacterium
CGCGTACCGCGCGCTCGCGGCGCCCGCCGCGGGTGCGGTCGTCGCCTGCGGCTGGCGGTCGAATCCCGCCACCGCGCGCCGTTCGAGACGCCGCCCGATCATTTTCTCCAGTGCCCGGACGTTCGGCTCGTCCTCGGACGTGACGAAGCTGACCGCGTCGCCCGTCGCCGCGGCCCGGCCGGTGCGGCCGATCCGGTGCACGTAGTCCTCCGGCTGCGGAGGAAAGTCGAAATTGATCACGTGCGAGATTTCTTCCACGTCGATGCCTCTCGCGGCGATGTCGGTGGCGACCAGAACGCGAATCCTTCCGTTCTTGAACGCGGCGAGCGCCTTCACGCGCTGCGCCTGCGACCGGTTCGAATGCAGCGTTCCCGTCGTCACGCCGGCCGCCGCCAGCTTCCTGGCGATCTTATCCGCTCCGTGCTTCGTTCGCGAAAAGACGAGGACCGAGTCCATCGCCGGATCGCGCAGGATCGAGAGGAGCAGGTCGACTTTCCGGGCCTTGTCGACCGGATGAAGAACCTGCCGAACCGACTCGGCCGGGTTCGCCCGGCGGCCGATCTCGACCGTGGCCGGCTTCCGCAGCATCTCGGCCGCGACCGCCTCGATCTCGCGAGAGAGAGTCGCCGAGAACAGAAGCGTCTGCCGCTCGCGCGGGACCGCCGCGACGACGCGCCGGATCTGCGGGAGAAATCCCATGTCCAGCATCCGGTCCGCCTCGTCGAGGACGAGGATGCTCACCGCGCTGAGGTCGGCGCGACGGCTGCCGACGAGGTCGAGCAGGCGCCCCGGCGTGGCGATGAGGACGTCGACGCCCTGACGGAGCGCTTCGATCTGCGGGCGTTCGGCGACTCCGCCGAAGATCGCCGCCGACCGCAGCGGCAGCCGTCCGGCCAGAAGCCGGAAGCTCTCGTCGATCTGGGCGGCGAGCTCGCGCGTCGGGGCGACGACAAGAGCCCGCGGGCGCCGGTGCGCCGGACGCGGCGCGCCGAGAAGGTGCTCGAGAATCGGCAGCGCGAAGGCCGCCGTCTTGCCGGTGCCCGTCTGGGCGATACCGATGAGGTCCCCGCCCGCGAGCACGGCGGGAATCGCCTGTGCCTGGATGGGTGTGGGCGCCGTGTATCCGGCGCGCGAGATATTACTGAGCAGCCCCGGCCCGAGGCCGAGGGTCGTGAAAGACGTCATAATGATGTGTGCTACCCCTTCAATGATGTACTGCCGCGCTGCCGAGGTTCTTAGGCCGCCGCGTGGAAGAGGCCGCAACAGGAGGTCAGTCGGCGGACAGAACGGCTTGGGAAGGGCGGAAATTCTCCGCGGCCGCGGCCGTCTGTCGATTTCGAGGCTTCTCGCGCGTCTTTGCGGGTGAGAGAAAGGAGCTTTGTCTATGAAGCGGATCCTCTTCGCGGTCGCCCTCGTGCTCGCTCCCTCGCTCGTCTCGGCCCAGGTCCGGCTCACCGAGCACACGCTCCAGCGCGGGGAGGGTGCCGCCCCGGCGACCGCTCCGCTCGACGAGCTCTCATGGCTGGTCGGCCGGTGGACCGGCGAAGGACTCGGCGGACGGCTCGAGGAGATTTGGGCGCCGGCGGACGGCGGCGCGATGGCCGGGATGTTCCGTCTCATCCGGGATGGCGAGACCGCGATCTACGAGATCTTCACGCTCCGCGACGCGGGCGACGGCCTGAAGATCCGGCTCAAGCACTTCGAGACGGACCTGACGGCGTGGGAGGAGCGCGACGAATTCGTCGAGTTCGAGTACATCGGGACAAAGGACGGCGCGGTTCACTTCGACGGGCTGACCTACCGCCGCGACGGCGAGGACGAGATCACGGTCTTCCTCGCCCTGCGCGAGAAGGACGGAACGGCGCGCGAAGAAGCGCTCAGGATGCGACGCTCGCCATTCTGAGCATCCAGGAAACTTCCAACGTTATGTGGGCTTCAGCGCCTCGTTGCGCCCGAAGGGCGCTGGAGAGTTGCCGGGGGCGAGCGCGCGCAGCGCGCGCTGCCCCCGGACAGCGAGGGATGAAATAGGCGCGCCGCGCCAGCGGCGCGGGACGCGCGCCCGCGGCTTCCCGCGCCCTTTGCAGGGCGCGAGATCCATGTTGTTGCAATTGGTCCGGGGGCAGCGCGCCCTCCGGGCGCTCGCCCCCGGCGATGTTCCCGCGCCCCTTGGGCGCAGGACAGCACGACGAGCGACGAGCGACTACCGACCAGCAGACGGCACGAGCCGTCCGATCACGTCGATCAGCTTCTCGCGCGTGAGCGGCTTGCGGAGCCAGGCGTCGGCGCCCGAGCCGGGGAACATCTCCTCGAGCGACTTCTCCGGAAGATCCGAGATCAGGACGATCGGGATCTCCTTCTTGTTCGACTGCGACTTGAGGACCTCGCTCAGACGGTTTCCCTTGATGCTCGGCAGGTTCACGTCGAGCAGGATGATGTCGGGTGTGTTCGCCGCGAGAACGTGGTTGAACTCGATCCAGCTCGAGGCCGTGAGGACGGTGCTTCCCTCGCGCTCCAGGAGCGCCCGCGCGAGCTTGAGTACGAGTGGATTGTCGTCGAGCACCAGAACCGTCAGGTTCTTGAGCGATGTCATCGTGCAGCTCTCCTCGAGAGGGGTCGAATCGGTGCGGGCACCAGCGACATGATACATTCCCCCTCCGAGATCGCGAAAGGTCAAGCTCAAAGGAGCCGCCGTGGATTCGAACCAGCCACCCGACCCCTCTACCCCGCCGCCGCCGCCTCCGCCCCCGCCGTCGGGCGAGCCCCCCGCGGGGGGCGGTTCGTACCAGCGCCCTGCCGATTACTACGCCGCGCCTCCCGCCCCGGAAGAGAAAAAGGGATGCCCACGCTGGCTCCTTTTCGGTTGCGGCGGCCTGGGATGCCTCGGGCTGCTCGTCCTGCTCGCGGGCGGCTGGTGGATGATGCGCGGCGGCGGCGTCAAGATGATGGGATTCGTCATCAGCCAGCTCGAGAAGGAGGCGGATCAGCTCTTCGCCGCCGACGTTCCGCAGGACGAGCGGCAGCGCCTCAAGGAGAACCTCGCCACGCTGCGCGGGTACATCGGGGAGCAGAAGGTCGAGCTCGTCGCGCTCCAGCCGGTGATCACCGAGATCCAGGGTGCGATCAACGACCAGCGCCTGACGCGCGAGGAGGTCGAGAGCCTGAACGAAAGCCTCGAAGACCTGAACGAGAGCATCGCCTCCACCCCGGTTTCCGTCCGCGGCGGGCCGCCGGCGTCTCGACTCCGCGCTGCATGACCGCGTTCAAGCTCGCCTCGCCGTTCTCCCCCCAGGGCGACCAGAAGAACGCGATCGAGCAGCTCGTCTCGGGCGTCGAGGAGGGCCGCCGCGACCAGGTCCTCCTCGGCGTCACCGGCTCGGGCAAGACGTTCACGATCGCCAAGGCGATCGAGCGCGTGAATCGCCCCACCCTCGTCCTCTCCCACAACAAGATCCTCGCCGCGCAGCTCTACCAGGAGTTCCGCAACTTCTTCCCCGAGAACCGCGTGGAGTACTTCGTCTCGTACTACGACTACTACCAGCCCGAGGCGTACATCCCGCAGACGGATCTGTACATCGAAAAGGAGATGACGAAGAACGACGAGATCGACAAGCTCCGTCTCGCGGCGACGAAGTCTCTGTTCGAGCGGCGCGACGTCATCATCGTCGCCTCGGTCTCGTGCATCTACGGCATCGGCGATCCCGATCTCTACTACGGGATGCTCCTCTTCTTCGAACGCGGCGACGCGAAGCCGCTCGCGCACTACCTGCGGAAGCTGACGGAGATGCAGTACGAGCGGACGCCGTACGACCTGAGCCGAGGGATGTTCCGCGTGCGGGGAGACGTGCTCGAGATCTGGCCGGCGTACGAGGACGACGCGGTTCGCGTCGAGTTCTTCGGCGACGAGATCGACCGGATGACGAGGATCGACCCCGTCACCGGGCGGACGGGGAGGGAGTTCGACCGCCTCGCGATCTATCCGCGGACGCACTACGTCACGCCGCGCGAGCGGCTTCTCGTCTCCATGGAGAACATTCGCGAGGAGCTCGATCAGCGCCTTGCCGAGCTGCGCGACGCGGGGCGCCTTCTCGAGGCGCAGCGTCTCGGGCAGCGGACCATGTTCGACCTCGAGATGCTGGGGGAGCTCGGCTACTGCCACGGCATCGAGAACTACAGCCGTCACCTGAGCGGCCGCGCGCCGGGCGAGCCGCCGCCGACGCTCATCGATTACTTCCCGAAAGATTTTCTCCTCGTCGTCGACGAGTCCCACCAGACGATCCCGCAGGTCCGCGCGATGTGGGGCGGCGACCGCGCGCGGAAGGAGACGCTCGTCGAATACGGCTTCCGCCTCCCGAGCGCCATCGACAACCGGCCGCTCTCCTTCGAGGAATTCGAGGGGAAGCTCAAGCAGATCATCTACGTCTCGGCGACGCCCGGTCCGTACGAGCTCGGGCGGACGGGAGGGGAGTTCGTCGAGCAGGTGATCCGTCCGACGGGTCTTCTCGATCCCGAGGTGATCATCCGTCCGGTGCGCGGTCAGGTCGACGACCTGATCGGTGTGATCCGCGAACGGATCGAGCGGAACGAGCGCGTCATGGTGACGACGCTCACGAAGCGGATGGCCGAGGACCTGACGCGATATCTGATGGAGCTGGGCCTGAAGGTGAACTACCTCCACTCGGACGTCGAGACGCTCGAGCGCGTCGCGATCATCCGCGATTTTCGTGCGGGGGTGTACGACGTCCTCATCGGCATCAACCTCCTGCGCGAGGGGCTCGACATCCCGGAGTGCTCGTGCGTCGCGATTCTCGACGCCGACAAGGAGGGGTTCCTCCGCTCGAACACCTCTCTCGTTCAGACGATCGGCCGTACCGCGCGGAACGTGAACGGCGTCGCGATTCTCTACGCCGACAAGATCACCGACTCGATGCGCCACGCGATCGACGAGACGAACCGCCGCCGCGCGATCCAGGAGGCGTACAACCGGGAGCACGGCATCGAGCCGGCGACGATCATCAAGGCGATCGACTCGGACCTGGTCCGGATGGCGAATCTCGACTACTTCGAGCCGTTCGCGACGGAGGTCGGCCGCCGCAAGACGGATCTCGTCGCCGACGAGGACATCGACACGACGATCGCCCGCCTGACGAAGGAGATGAAGGCCGCCGCGAAGAACCTCGAGTTCGAGCGCGCCGCCGAGATCCGCGATCGCCTCCGCGAGCTCAAGGAGCTTCGGATTTTCGTGTGATGCGGGCTTTCCCGTCCGGCACCCCTCCGGGGTGCGAAACCATTACG
>JBOGJQ010000487.1:0-10044 GCA_050745405.1 Thermoanaerobaculia bacterium
CCTGAGTTGCTTCGCGCTCTCGACCGCATTCCCGAGCAGAACTCTGGCGCATCGAAGATCGCTTAGGAGAGAATGTGATGGCCGGAACCGCCTCTCAGAGTTTCAACTACGAGAGGGACATCCTCCCGAGGAGCTCACGATTTGGGCCGAAGTGAAAACTTCGGCAAACGCGCCCGTAGCTGGACGAACGGTTTACTTTCGGCTTCATGACCCACCGGATACGGCGTTCTACCGGGTGATCAACGGAGATGCCGCACCGAACGATAACAAGGGCGTCGGGACGATTAATGGTGGGACAACCGCCGTCGCTGTCACCGACGGTGCTGGGCGTGCCGCGGTGACGCTGAAGGTGTCCCCGGACTTCGCTGCCGACAACTACCGGATTGAAGCGAGCCTAGACCCCAACTTCGCGTGCGGCCCCAGCGGCTGTCCAAGAACGGGCGAAATAGCCACGTGGAAGAGAGTGTATGCAGCGACGAGTAACATGTTTCGCCGGGGGGCGTTCTTGACTGAGCCCTTGGCCGCTGGCTCCAAGTCGATTCCTGTCTCCGATGTCTCGATCTTTCCGAAGCCGCCCTTTAAGGTGATGCTTATTCACGCCGCTGATCTTGAATCCGCGGACGCCGAATTCCGCTTCGAAGAAACCACAATCGTTGCCACGAAAGGCGGGAGCTGGTTTTCCTTGGGCAAGCCTCAGCCGGGCATTCTCTACCTCGACGACCACCCGGAAGCTCCGGGGCTGCAGCAGGCTTATTCGGGACCAGCCATCTGGAATGGCCTACCTCGGCAGTATCTGGCGGATGCCGTCGGCGTTATTACCGGAACTCCGACTGCTGATTTCTTCAGAATGAGAGGTACCCTGGTGGATGCGCTTTTCCGGGACGCCTCCGTCGAAGTCGTGTGGATGACGGACGATCCCGGGGCGGATGACCTTCCAGTCGATTCTTTGACAGTCCCCCACTTCGCGCCAATTCCCTTTATTCGCCAGGTTGGTTCGACGGACAAAAGCGTCGAAAGGGAACTCCTGGCCCGGCGTTGGATCCGGATGGCTGATCGATCCGGAAAAGAAAGAGCATCCTTACCGAACCACCAGACGATTTTCTCCGCGGCGCGAGCTTTCAACCCGCACAACTTTGGCGTCACGGTGGTTGCGAGCGGCTTCAACGATACCTGGATCTTCACGGAGCGAGCTACTTCTGCGGCGAACTTGAGAGAGGTGACAGTGCACGAGCTGACCCATCAATGGCGGGTGAATCAGACGGTCGATCTGAGCTCAGGTGGGCATTGTGATGCCAAGTTCGGGTCCGCCCAATTCATCGCTGCGTCACCGACACGGCGATGCACGATGACGTCAGGCGATCTTTACGCGTCTCCGGAAGGAAGCGATAGCGTCGTCGGGTTCCACTATATAAAACCCGCCGGCGGTGAGGCGGATTGTGAGTTCCTGACCATTCGATGGCGCGAAGAACCCATACCCCAGGACGAACACGAGAGGAACTTCAAATGACGAAGCGAACGAGGCATATTCTCTTCTCGTTGGGCGTGGTGCTTTTCGGAGCAGCGGCCCAGGCTGGGCTTCACTTGAATCTGAGGTTATCGCCGGACCGAGATCTTCCAGGTTTACCGCCCACCGTCCTGGTCGATATCACGAATACCGGGAACACCTCCGTCGTGCCGCCGGGATACGTATCGCTGCTTGTGAAGGGCGCGCAAGGAACCGAATTCCTCGCTGCGAGCGAGGCGCGAGGCGAGGAGGTGTCGACCTGGGAGGAGTTGCCAGAGCTCAGTCCAGGAGCAAGCGCTGATCTGTCGTTTTATGCATCGCTTGATTCCCCCCCTTGGTTTGTAGCCGACCGGCGGCTCTATGCGCCCGGCACCTATCGCCTTCGGATCATTCTCTCTGCACTACCACTGACCAGTGCGTCGAGAATTCCCTCGGGTGCAGAGCTATCAAACGAAGCTATATGGATTGTTGCAGAGCCAACCGGAGCTGATGCTGTTGTGTTCGACGCCATCCGAAATCTGAAATCCGCGATCTTCTGGAGCGAAGCTCTTGCGGAAATGATCTGGGACCGTTTTCCCGCGTCACGCTACGCCGCCTGGGCGGTTCCTCGGTCTTCGGATCTGTCGACGCATATCCAGAATTTACAGGGAGCAATCGCTCTCGACCCTGATGGACGCATGGCTGATTGGCACCGGTACTTAACAGCCCACCTTTACATTCAGAAGGTGCATTCCGCCCTTGCTGCAAACCAAACCTCCGAGGCGCTCAAGGCTGCGACTGAAGCCAGGCGCATCCTGGAGGGGCTCACGCGATCTGATAATTTGGATGTTCGATCGAGGGCCGTGGAGATGCTCGAGCGGGATGTCCCATCACAGCAGTCCATTTTGGATACCGCGACGGGCCGGCGCGGGCGCGAGGATTCAGAGCTCCGACCCTATGTGAATTGCGTCATGAGGGATGAGAGCGGAGTTCACGTTTGGTTCGGATACGGCAACTCGGGACGATCAAACCGGGTTATTCCGGTCGGAGCAGCCAACCAATTCACTCCCGCGCCACGCGATCGATCGCAGCCAACCTCGTTCGAACCGGGCGGCCATCAGTTGGTCTTTCGCGTCACGGTGTCCTCCCCGGCAATCACATGGCACCTCGACAAGCGAGCGATGCACGTGAAGCTTGAAGAGGTAGGCGAGTGCACCCCTGAGGCCTTCGAGTTCTACGGTCGATCCTGGCCTGACGGCGACCCCATCTAAAGCCGCGGGAACGCTGATGCGCACGGCGCACCCGGCGCCGGGCAGACCAGTTCCGCCGGTCCGCTGCTCGACAAGTCCCTGACGGAAGCCGGCGGGAATCAGAGCCGCGTCGCCAAGATGCTCGGCATCTCCCGGCAGGCGCTCGCCTACCAGATCCGCGAGCTCGGCATCGCCGTCTGGCCGCGCGGTTGACGGGCCCGGCCGTCTGATACGATTTTCGGCATGGACCAACCCCCCATACGCCGCCCCGGCGAAGACGAATACCCATCCACGCTCCAGAACTACTTCGGCGCCCTCGAGGGCGACGATCTCCTCGAGATCCTTCGCGACCAACTCCGCGAGATCGACGCCCTCGCCGCGATCTCCGACGACAAGGCGCGCTTCCGCTATCAGGACGGGAAGTGGAGCGTGAAGGAAGTCCTCGGACATCTCGCCGACAGCGAGCGCGTCTTCGCGTACCGCGCGATGCGGATCGGTCGCGGCGACGACACCCCGATGCCCGGGTTCGACGAGCAGACCTACGCCGCCGCGTCGCACGCGGACACGCGCGCCGCAGAGCACCTCGCCGGCGAGCTCCGCGCGCTGCGGCAGGCGACGATCGCCCTCTTCGAGAGCCTCGATCCCGACGCCCTCTCCCGCCGCGGCGTCGCGAACACGCGCGTCATCAGCGCCCGCGCCCTCGGCTGGACCATCGCCGGTCACTTCGCGCACCACGGGCGCGTTCTGCGCGAGCGGTACGGAGTGTAGACGCGTGTGGGCGCGCCGTCTCGGCGCGCACCCCTTCAGGGATTGACGCTGGCGCCGGAGGGCTCGCGGCGAGACGCCGCGGCCACACAAAGCCCTCCAGAACCGCCATTTGCCGGAATTCGGACCAATGTAGTACTGTTTCGAGTTCCGGACGCCGGAGGGTGTGCAGCTATCCCCTCGGCGACTCGTCATGCTGAAGATCTCCCGCCTCACCGATTACGGCCTTCTCGCGTGCGTCTACCTGGCGCGATCGCGGGGGCGCGTCGTGTCGGCGCGCGAGATCGCTTCGTTCTATTCGCTACCCGCTCCCGCCGTCGCGAAGGTCCTGAAGGCCCTGCAGGAAGGCGGGGTCATCGGGTCGCAGCGCGGCGTCGGCGGCGGATATGTTTTCGACGGCGATCCCGACGCGGTCACGCTCGGCGATCTGCTGGCCGTGCTCGAGGGGCCATGGGACCTCGTCGACTGCGAGACGCTCGACGAGGCCGGGCACGCGATCTGCGCGATTCGTGCGGAGTGCCCTTCACGGAGCTTCATGTTCGGGATCAACCGGGCGATCAAGGGCGCATTCGACCGGATCACGCTCCGCGAGCTCGTCCGGGGAAGCCTGGGTGAGCTCTCGCTCGGCGATCTCATCCCGGCTGTCGACGCCGCGGCAGGACCGGCCGCGACCGAGGATTTGAAATGAGCAAGAACTACGAAATCGAACAGCTCGCGAACCGCGAGTACAAGTGGGGCTTCGTCACCGACATCGACGCCGACGTCGTTCCGCCGGGGCTCAACGAGGACGTCGTCCGCCTGATCTCCGCGAAGAAGAACGAGCCGGAGTTCATGCTGAACTGGCGCCTCCGCGCCCTTCGCCACTGGCGGACGATGCAGGAGCCGCGGTGGGCGAACGTGAAGTTCCCGCCGATCGACTACGACTCGATCATCTACTACTCGGCTCCGAAGCCGAAAAAGCAGCTCACCAGCCTGGACGAGGTCGACCCGGAGCTCCTCGAGACATTCGAGAAGCTCGGCATCTCGCTCGGGGAGCAGAAGCGGCTGACCGGTGTCGCCGTCGACGCGGTGTTCGACTCCGTGTCGGTCGCGACGACGTTCAAGGAGGAGCTCTCGAAGCTCGGCATTCTCTTCATGTCGTTCTCCGAGGCCGTGCAGAAGCATCCGGAGCTCGTCCAGAAGTACCTCGGCTCGGTCGTGCCGTACACGGACAACTTCTACGCGACGCTGAACTCCGCGGTCTTCTCCGACGGGTCGTTCTGCTACATCCCGAAGGGCGTGCGCTGTCCGATGGAGCTGTCGACCTACTTCCGGATCAACACCGCCGGTACGGGACAGTTCGAGCGGACGCTCATCGTCGCGGACGAGGGGAGCTCCGTGAGCTACCTCGAAGGGTGCACGGAGCCGATGCGCGACGAGAATCAGCTCCACGCCGCGGTCGTCGAGCTCGTCGCCCTCGACGGAGCGACGATCAAGTATTCGACGGTGCAGAACTGGTATCCCGGCGACAAGAACGGGAAGGGCGGCATCTACAACTTCGTCACCAAGCGCGGCAAGGCGATGCGCAACGCGAAGCTGTCGTGGACGCAGGTCGAGACCGGATCCGCGATCACGTGGAAGTACCCGAGCTGCATCCTGCAGGGAGACAACTCCGTCGGCGAGTTCTACTCGGTCGCGCTGACGAACAATTTCCAGCAGGCCGACACCGGGACGAAGATGATCCACATCGGGCGGAATACCCGCTCGACGATCATCTCGAAGGGAATCTCGGCGGGACGAGGGCAGAACACCTACCGCGGTCTCGTGAAAATTCTGAAGGGCGCGGAGAACGCGCGCAATTACTCCCAGTGCGACTCGCTCCTCATCGGCGACCGGTGCGGCGCGCACACGTTCCCCTACATCGAGGTGCGGAACTCGACCGCGCAGATGGAGCACGAGGCGACGACCTCGAAGATCGGCGAGGACCAGCTCTTTTACATGCAGCAGCGCGGGATCTCGGCCGAGGACGCGGTGTCGATGATCGTGAACGGCTTCTGCCGCGAGGTGTTCCGCGAGCTGCCGATGGAGTTCGCCGTCGAGGCGCAGAAGCTGTTGGGAGTCAGTCTGGAAGGAAGCGTTGGATGATTCTGGTAGCTGGTAGCTAGTAGCTGGTAGCTAGTAGCTAGTAGCTAGTAGCTAGTAGGTACGTGAAACGAGCCACGAGATACGAGATACGAATGCTGGAAATCAAGAATCTGCACGCGAAGGTGACCGAACAGGATCAGGAGATCCTGAAGGGGGTCGATCTGTCGATCCGCGCGGGGGAAGTGCACGCGATCATGGGTCCGAACGGGTCGGGCAAGAGCACGCTCGCGAACGTGCTCGCCGGCCGGCCGAATTACGCGGTCACCTCGGGCGAGGTTCTGTTCGAAGGAAAGAACCTGCTCGAGATGCCGCCCGAGGAGCGGGCCCGCGAGGGAGTGTTCCTCGCGTTCCAGTACCCCGTCGAGCTTCCGGGCGTGAACAACGCCTATTTCCTCCGGGCCGCTCTCAACGCCGCGCGGAAGGCGCAGGAGCTCGAGGAGCTCGACGCCGTCGACTTCCTACAGCTCCTGCGCGAGAAGATGAAGCTCGTCGAGCTTCCCGAGGCGCTGATCAACCGCGCCGTGAACGAAGGCTTCTCGGGTGGCGAGAAGAAGCGTAACGAGATCCTGCAGATGGCCGTGCTCGATCCGAAGCTCGCGATCCTCGACGAGACGGATTCCGGGCTCGACATCGACGCGCTGCGCATCGTGGCCGAGGGCGTGAACCGTCTCAAGAGCGAGCGGCACGCGGTGCTCGTCATCACGCACTACCAGAGGCTGCTCGAGTACCTCGTCCCCGATTTCGTTCACGTGCTTTATGCCGGACGGATCGTGAAGTCGGGTGGGAAGGAACTGGCGCTCGAGCTGGAGAAGAAGGGATACACCTGGGTCGAGGAGCAGTTCTCCGCGGCGACGGCGTGAGGCGTATGACGACGATCGAGACCGCAACGCAGACCGAGCCGTGGGCGATGGCGCTCGAGACGCTGCTGCAGGAGCGGCCGCAGGAGGCGGAATCCATCCGCGCGCTGCGCCGTGAAGCCTTCGCGCGTTTTGCGACGTCCGGCTTTCCGACCACCCGCGACGAACAGTGGCGTCTCACCTCGGTCCAGCCGATCGCGGGCGGCGCGTGGGTGGCGCCCGCCGCCGCAGCCGTCGACACGGCGGCGATCGACGCATTGCGCATCGACGAGGCCGCGCTCGAGCTCGTCTTCGTGAACGGCCGCTTCATGGAAGGGCTCTCGCGCCTCGGCGACCAGCCGGAGGGCGTCGAGTTCCACGCCCTCGACCGCGCGTTCGCTTCGCCCGACGGCGCGCTCGCCTCGCTCGGACGCATCGCTCCGCTCACCGACAATCCGTTCGTCGCCCTGAACACGGCGCTGATGACGGGGGGCGCGTCGATCGTCATCGCCGACGGTGCCCGCGCCGGCGTCGTGCACGCGATCTTCTTCACCACAGGCGGCGCCGTCGCCGTGGCGCCGCGGGCTTTCCTCCGCGCCGGACGCGGATCCGAGGTCACGCTCGTCGAGACGCACGCCGGAGTCGGGCGCTACTTCACGAACGCCGTCACCGAGATCGAGGCGGGCGAGGGATCGATCGTCCACCACTACGCGATCGTCGACGAAAGCCGCGAGGCGTTCCGTGTCGCTGCGATCGAGGCGGTCCAGGCGCGGAGCTCGTCGCTCCACGCGCGCCTCGCCGGCACGGGCGGCGCGCTGTCGCGAACGGACGTCGGCGTGCGCCTCGAGGGAGAAGGCGCCACGTGCGCGCTCGACGGCCTCTACCTGCTCGAGGACCGGCAGCACTTCGACGCGCACACGCGTATCGAGCACGCGAAGCCGCACACCGAGAGCCTCGAGCTGTACAAGGGCGTGCTCGCGGGCGCTTCGCGCGGCATCTTCAACGGCCTGATCATCGTTCGTCCCGACGCGCAGAAGATCGTCTCGCGGCAGACGAACAAGAATCTCCTCCTGTCGAACGAGGCGATCGCCGACAGCAACCCGCAGCTCGAGATCCACGCGGACGACGTGAAGTGCAACCACGGCTCGACGATCGGACAGATCGATCCGACCCAGCTGTTCTACCTCCGCTCGCGCGGGATCGATCTCGACGAGGCGACGGCGATGCTCACGCGCGCGTTCGCGTCCGAGGTCATCGAGCGGATGCGCATCGGCTCGATCCGCACGCGCCTCGAGCGGCTCGTCGACCGGCGGCTCGCCGGAAAGGAGTCGCGATGAGCACCACCGCTCTCGCCCGTCCCTCCACGTACGACGTCGCGGCGATCCGTCGCGATTTCCCGATCCTCGCCCGCGAGGTGAACGGGCGCCCGCTCGCCTACCTCGACAACGCGGCGACGACGCAGAAGCCGCAGGCGGTCATCGACCGCATCGTCGAGTACTACACGACCGAGAACTCGAACGTGCACCGCGGCGTCCATTACCTGAGCGAGACGGCGACGGAAGCGTTCGAGGCCGCCCGCGACCGCGTGCGACGCTTCATCGGGGCCGGCGAAACGGCCGAGATCGTCTTCACCCGCGGCACGACCGAGGGGATCAACCTGGTCGCGCGGAGCTTCGTCGCGCCGCGCCTTCGCGAGCACGACGAGGTCCTCATCACGGCGATCGAGCACCACTCGAACATCGTTCCCTGGCAGATGATCTGCCGGGAAAAGGGTGCGCGCCTCCGCGTCGCGCCCATCGACGACCACGGCCAGGTCGACCTCGAAGCGTTCGAGGCGATGCTGACCGAGCGGACGCGGATCGTCGCCATGGTCCACGTCTCCAACGTTCTCGGCACCGTGAATCCGGTCGAGACGATGATCCGGATGGCGCACGCGCGCGGCATCCCCGTTCTCGTCGACGGCGCGCAGGCCGTGCCGCACCTCCGCGTCGACGTTCGGGAGCTCGACGCGGACTTTTTCGTCTTTTCCGGTCACAAGGTCTTCGGACCGACGGGCATCGGCGTGCTGTGGGCGCGCCGCTCTCTGCTCGAGGAGATGCCGCCGTGGCAGGGCGGCGGCGACATGATCCTCTCGGTGACGTGGGAGGAGACGACGTACAACGATCTGCCGTATCGCTTCGAAGCCGGCACCCCGCACATTGCCGGCGCGGTCGGGCTCGCCGCGGCTCTCGATTACGTCGATGCAATCGGCATCGACGCCGTCGCCGCCTGGGAGCATGACCTCCTCGCGTACGGCACCGAGCGCCTTCTCGCGGTTCCGGGCCTGCGGCTCATCGGGACCGCGGAGCGGAAGGCGAGTGTGCTTTCGTTCACCCTCGACGGCGTCCACCCTCACGACATCGGAACGATCATCGACCAGGAAGGCATCGCGATCCGGACGGGCCACCACTGCGCCCAGCCCGTCATGCGGCGGTTCGGCGTTCCCGCGACGGCGCGCGCTTCGCTCGCCCTCTACAACACGCGCGAGGAGATCGACGCCCTCGCCGCCGCGCTCGGTAAGGTCATCGAGGTGTTCCGGTGAGCTCGGAGCTGCGCGACCTCTATCAGGAGATCATCCTCGATCACAACCGGAGCCCCAGGAACTTCCGCAGGCCCGCGGGGGCGAATCGCGAGATCGAGGGATACAACCCGCTCTGCGGCGATCAGTACACGATCTGGCTCGAGGTCGAGGACGGCACGATCCGCGACTTCGGCTTCGAAGGCTCCGGCTGCGCAATCTCGAAGGCCTCGGCCTCCGTCATGGGAACGCTCGTGAAGGGGAAGAGCGCGGACGAGGCGAAGGAGTTGCACGACGTCTTCCGGAAGCTCGTCACCGGCGAGGCGAAGCCCGATCTCGCTTCCCTCGGGAAGCTCGCCGCCTTCGCGGGCGTCTCGGAGTTCCCGGCGCGCGTGAAGTGCGCGATTCTCCCGTGGCACGCGATGGCGAGCGCGCTCGAGCAGCCGGAGGCCGAGACGATCAGTACGGAGTGAGACGACCATGTACGAACGAGTCACAGTGAGCCGTGAGATCGAGACGGTCGCCATCCCGAGCGGCGAGCGCGTCACGGTGCCGGAAGGGACGCAGGCGACGATCACGCAGGCGCTCGGAGGCAGCTACACGATCATGACCGAGCGCGGGATGATGGTTCGCGTGTCGGGGGCCGCGGTCTCGGCGATCGGCAAACCGGTCATCGAGCAGGTCAGGGTCGAGGGAGAAGTCCGGCAGGAAGATCTCGAGAAGCTCGTCCAGGAGCAGCTCAAGACCTGCTTCGACCCCGAGATCCCGGTGAACATCCTCGACCTCGGCCTCGTTTATCTCTGCGAGATCAAGCCCGCGGAGAAAGCCGAGGGGGAGTACGACATCGAGGTGAAGATGACGCTCACCGCTCCGGCGTGCGGCATGGGGCCGGTCCTCGCCGCCGACGTCGAGCAGAAGCTGCGCGCGCTTCCCAAGGTCCACGACGTGCGCGTCGACATCGTCTTCGACCCGATCTGGGATCGCAGCATGATGTCGGAGGCGGCGAAGCTGCAGCTGGGGATGTATTAC
>JBOGJQ010000488.1:0-8387 GCA_050745405.1 Thermoanaerobaculia bacterium
GTCGTGCGGCGCGAGACGCGCGGCGCGATCGAGGTCGCGGAGCAGCTCGCGCGCCGGGGCGACCGAACGCGCCGGCTTCGCCGCGGCGACGGCCGCCGCCGCGGGAGAGCGGAGAACGAGAAACCAGAGCCACGCCGCAGCCGCGAGCGCGACGGCGAGCGCGCCCCACGCGACGCGATGCGGCGGGAGCTCGCGCGGAGGCCGGAGCGGCGCCGGCGCGAGATCCTCGTCTCCCTCCAGCACCGAAACGATCTCGATTGCGAGCGACGGGAACGCCCAGCTCCGCTCCGGCTCGCGCACGACTCCGCCGACGACCACGCGCCCCGGACGGAAGGAGCGGATGACCGCGCGGTTCCCCTCCTGCGAGACGATCTCGTACGCGTCCGATTCGGCGAGGGCCACCGTTCCCCCCGGCGCTTCCGGAAAAACGATCGAGACGGGATCTCCGACCGTGGGCTCGGGCGGCGAGATCTCCACGGGGACTCCCGGAGCGAGCATTCCGAGAACGGCGAGGATCGCGATCATCGCCGTCTCCGGATCCGCCGGTCGAAAAAGCGGATCAGCGCCCGCTCGTACGGCTCGGCCGTCGACAGGACCGCCGCGTCGATGCCGCGCCTGCGGAGCAGCTCGAGGTTTCGCGCGCGGGCCGCTCCGGCCGCGGCGCTCGCGGAGCGCAGATCGATCCTCGCGCGCCTTCCCGTCTCGCTGTCGACGAGATCGACGAGGCCCTTTTTCGGGAGGCGGTCCTCGCGCGGATCGCCGAGAACGAGAACGACGACGTCGTGCCGGGCCGCGAGGCGTTGAACGTGCGCGCCCGCTCCCGGATCGATGAGATCCGTGATGAAGAGAATCACCGAGCGCTTGACCATCACCCGCTGCATGAATCGCGCGGCCGTGCCGAAGTCCGCCTGGAGCGCGGCGCGCTCGGAATCGAGCAGCACCTGGCGCACGACGCGCTCGATCTGGCGCCTGCCACGCTTCGGTGGGAGATAGCTGCGCACGGCGCGATCGAACGTGACCAGGCCGACGCGGTCGGCATTCTGATCGGCCGCGAACGCGAGAACGGCGGTGAGCTCCGCGGCGAGGTCCGCCTTCCGCCGGTCGATGGAGCCGAAGCCCATCGAACCGGAGAGGTCGATCGCGACGAGCACCGTCAGGTCGCGCTCCTCGACGAACTCCTTGACGTGCGGCACGCCCGTCCGCGCGGTGACGTTCCAGTCGATCGTCCGGATGTCGTCGCCGGGCAGGTACTCGCGAACCTGAAAGAACTCGATGCCGCGGCCGTGAAACGCCGCGTGATACTGGCCGGCGAACCCCGCGCGGATCAGACGCGCCGTCACGATCTCCAGCTCGCGCACGCGCCGGCGCGTCGGGATCTCCGCGCGATGCGGCGGCTGCCGCCGGAAGAGCGAGATCATGGAACGGAAACGGCGGCGAGAACGCGGTCGAGGATCTGGTCCGTGGTCACCTGCTCGGCCGCGGCCTCGTACGTCAGGATCAGCCGGTGGCGCAACACGTCGTGGGCGACCTCCTTCACGTCCTCGGGAACGACGAAATCGCGCCCTTCGAGGAACGCATGCGCCTTCGCCACGTGCGCGAGAGCGAGCGCGGCGCGTGGGCTCGCGCCGAACTCGATCATGGGAGCGATCGCCTGCAGGCCGTACTGCAGCGGCGCGCGCGTGGCCGAGAGGATCTCGACGATGTAGCGCGTGATCCGCTCGTCGACGTGCACCGCCGCGACGAGCCGCGCGATGCGGCGGATGCCGTCGAGCGAGATCGCCGGCTCGATGTCCGCCCGCTCGGCGATCGGATCGAGGTAGAGGCGGAGCATCCGCTGCTCTTCTTCCTTGGTCGGATATCCCACCTTCAGCTTCATCACGAACCGGTCGAGCTGCGCCTCGGGGAGCGCGAACGTCCCCTCCTGCTCGATCGGGTTCTGCGTCGCGACGACGACGAACGGCTCGGGAAGCGGGTGGCTGGTCTCGCCGATCGTGACCTGCCGCTCCTGCATCGCCTCGAGCAGCGCGCTCTGCACCTTCGCGGGCGCGCGGTTGATCTCGTCGGCGAGGAGGAAGTTCGCGAAGATCGGCCCGAGGCGCGGGGTGAACCCGCCGCCGACCGGATCGAAGATCTGCGTACCGGTGATGTCGGCCGGGAGGAGGTCCGGCGTGAACTGGACCCGCTTGAACGATCCGGCGACGGCGGCGGCGACCGTCTTCACGGTGAGCGTCTTCGCGAGACCGGGGAGGCCCTCGATGAGAACGTGGCCGCGGATGAGGAGCGCGGCGATGAGACGGTCGACCAGCTCCTCCTGGCCGACGACGGCCTTCGCGACTTCGCTCCGCAGCCGCGCCAGCGCCTCGTGGCCGGCCGTCATCGTTTCACTCGTGGTGCGCCCCTCGACCTGCACGGGCTCAGCTCCCGAGGTGAGGCTCGATCTTCGCGCGAAGGTTTTTCTCGGAGATCGCGCCGACGATCCGCTCGACGGCCTGCCCACCCTTCATGACGAGCATCGTCGGCACGCTCATCACGCCGTGCCGCGCCGCCAGCGACGGATCCTGATCGATGTCGACCGTATAGACGCTGAGCTTGTCCCGATACGCCTCGGCGATCTTCTCGACCACCGGAACCATCGCCTTACACGGCCCGCACCACTCAGCACTGAAATCGATCAGCACCGTCCCGTTCGAGGCAACCGCGTCGAATTCGCTCTCTCCGATCTGCTTCATGGGTTGTCGTATCCTTTCAAGACCGTAGCTGGTAGCTGGTATCTAGTAGCTAGTAGTAAGACAGACTACTAGCTACTAGCTACTAGCTACTAGCTACTAGCGACTAGCTACTAGCAACTAGGTACCAGCTACTGAAATGCCACACCGGCCACAAAAGAAGTGGGGTCAGAACTTCCTCCGGAACCGCGGGGCCGTCGAGAAGATCGTCGCGGCGCTCGAGCCGGCGCCGGGGGAGCTCGTGCTCGAGATCGGACCGGGCGAAGGGGTCCTGACCGAGGATCTCGTCCGGCTGGGGAATCCGGTCGAAGCGTGGGAGATCGACCCAGGGCTCGTCCGCCGTTTGCGCGAGCGATTCGAAGGGATCACCGTCGTCGAGACGGACGCGACGAAGACGCCCCTCCCCGACCAGCCGTTCCGCGCCGTCGGCAACCTTCCGTACAACGTCGCCACCGCGATCGTCCGGCGCGTCGTCTCGTCGGCGTGGTGGCGCCGCGGCGTCTTCATGTTTCAGAAAGAGGTCGCCGAGAAACTGACCGCGTCGCCGGGCGACGGGGAGTACGGGTTCCTCTCGGTTGCCGTGCAGGTCCGCGCGACGGCGCGGTCACTGATGAAACTCTCTCCCGGGTCGTTCCATCCTCGCCCCAAGGTCCACAGCGCCGTCGTCGTGCTCGACCCGATTCAACGCGATCTCCGCTCGAGCGTGGACGAGGTCGAGCGCCTCGCCTCGAGTGCCTTCCGCATGCGCCGCAAGACGCTCCTCAACAATCTGACCGGCTACGCGGAGCTCGATCGCGGCGGCGCTTCGGAGGCGATCGTGGAAGCGGGACTCGATCCCGGCATGCGCGCGGAAGAAGTCGGCCTCGATGCGTTCGATCGTCTCGCGGCGATCATCGCCGCACGAGCCGCGTCCGCCCCGGCGAACCCGCCTCCACGCGGAGAGCGCCCGTGAGCGTCGCCGTCGCGTCGCCGTTTTTCGCGAGGATGACGACCGAGGACGCCGGCGCGTCCGGAGCGATCGCGTACGTCGCCCAGGCGTAATTCGGGCCGTAGCGGAACTCGGACGTCCGGGTGAAGCCGGGACTGAGGATCTCGAACTCCGTCATCCCGCTGACGAAGCCGTCGCCGCCGACGGCGATCGCGGTCCTCGTCCCGGCGCGGAGCACCATCGCCGTGCTCTGGAGCCGGATCTCCGGCGCTCCCTCGGGGAAGGCCCCGATCCAGCGCGGATTCAGCTCCGGCGCGAGATTCGTGATCTCGAGATCGAATCCGCTTCGCGTCTCGCCGGCCGCGAGCTGCAGCCCGTCGCGAAAACGCGTCCGGAACGCGCCGGCGTCGCCGTTTCTCCAGACGCCCGAGAGATTCTTCGTCTCCACCGGCCCGTCGAGCGGCTCGACGTAAACCGTGTACGCGCCCGGAGGAAGCGCCATCAACTCGTACGAGCCGTCGGGCCCAGTGAGGGTGCTGGAGACGGGAGCGCCGTTCCGATTCACGGCGACGACCTGCGCCCCGAAGACGCCGCCGGCCGGAGTCCGCACGGTCCCGCGCACCGTCGCCGTGCCTCCCTTCGCCGCATCGGGATAGACACGCGTAAGAACGATCCGGTCGTCGCTGTCGAGGCCGAGCAGATCGTCGGCGCCGACCCACGGATACATGACCGAGGAGAGGACGCCCGAATGATCGAATCCGAGGAAGTGGCCGATCTCGTGCTGGACGAGCGTCTGCACGCCGACTCCGTCGTTCGCCGCGGACGCGTCGATCTGAATGTCCACTTCGAGCAGCTCGCCCGTCTTCTGGTCGAACCACGTCGTCGTGAAGGCGAGAAAGCCGCTCCCCTCGAAGAGCTCGTCGTTGATGGTGACGACGTTCGTTCCGTCCTTTCCGGCGGGCACGTCCGTGATCCCCTCGTACCGGAACGACACGCTGCTCCCCTCGGCCTCCTCCCACGCGACGAATGCGTCGCGGATCAGCGCTTCGCCAGTCGGGAGGTTCTGCGACGCGGCGCGCCCGATCGAGACCGGGATCGGGAACGCCGATGCGCTCCACGCGAGCGGCGTCGGCGTGCCGCCGAGCTCGTACGTCAGCCGCGCCGCGGCGCGAACGTCGGCAGCGACAGCGAGCACAAGAAGGGAAAAGAGAAGGGATCGCATGGGCGTCTTCTTGCCCTTCCTTGAGCAAGAGAGACGCCAATGTGGCCGGGCCGTCCTCGGCCCGGAACCCACCCTCTCGTGAACCGAAAACGTCAGGGTTCCGGGGCGGGACGCCCCGGCCACAGCGTCTTACTCCACAACTGCGACCAGATCGATCTCCACCTTCGCCCCTTTCGGCAGCTGCGCGACCGCGACCGTGCTCCGCGCGGGCTTGTGATCGCCGAAGTACTCCGCGTAAATGCCGTTGAGCGTCTGAAAGTCGGCCATCGCCGTGAGGTAGACGGTCGCCTTGACGACGTGGCGGAACGACGCGCCGCCGCTCGCGAGGACGGCCTTCAGGTTCTCGAACACGCGGCGGGTCATCGCCTCGAAGTCGCCGTCGACGAGCTCTCCCGTGGCGGGATCGAGCGGGATCTGTCCCGAGGTGTAGATCACGTTCGCGGCTCGCACGGCCTGCGAATAGGGGCCGATCGCGCGCGGCGCGCCGTCGGAATGGAGAAAGTCCATGAGAAGCCTCTCTTTCGAAACGATTTCCGCGAATCTCCGCGCGGCCGGGCGGCGCGGAGCGCTTTGTTATAATTCAACGGCAGTCCGCAGATCCATCAGGAGCCATTGTGAGCACTGAATACCCCGGGAACCCCGCCCTCCCGAGCGAGGTTCGACAGCGGGTTCTCACCACATTCAAGCAAACGCTCGACCTGTACAACCAGGGCCTGCTCGACGACGTCGTGTCGGGATGCGAGTTCCTGCTGAAAATGGACCCGCTCTTCGCTCCGGCGAAGAAGCTGCTCGAGAAGGCGAGAAACCCGGCGGCGCCGATCGACATCGCGGCCCTGGCGCAGTTCGCCCCCGCAGCCGCTCCCGCCGCCGCGGCTCCCTCGGCCGGAGCGGATCTCGCCGACGCACGGACCGCCCTCGATGCGCGCGAGTTCCAACGCGCGTCGGACCTCGCGGCGGCGATCCTCCGCACCGACATGACCAACGAGGAAGCGCAGCGGATCGCGGAAGAAGCGTCGGAGAAGCTCGAGGCGGAACCGTTCATCCAGCAGTTCGCCGCGAAGGCGCGCCAGCAGATCGCGAACGGGCAGCTCGACGCCGCCCGCGTCACGATCTCGAAGGGCGACGCGCTCGATCCCGACCACCCTCTCCTGGTCGCCGTACGCCAGGAGCTCGAGGCGGCTCCGGCTCAGTCGCCGTTCGATCCGGTCGCCGCGTTCGGCGCCGCACCGGAACAGCCGGCACGGCCGCAGCCCGAGCCCGAGCCCTCCAAGGAGCCGGGCGCGTTCGACTTCGGCTCGTTCTCCACCGAGAGCAAGCCCGGCGCCGAGCCGTCCTTCACCGGCGACTCGTTCGTCGTCGACGGCGCCGCGCCGGAGGCGCCGGCCGGCGGCGGCCCGTCCGCGCCCGCCTCCGATTTCGGCTTCACGTTCGAGGAAGACGCCGGCGGCCCGGAGATCACGATCGGCCACACGAGCCCCGGCATCCACGGCTTCGCAGGGGAAACGCCGCAGGAAGCCGCCGAAGCCGTCTCGGGAGACACGTTCGACTTCTCGACGGCGTCCGTCGAAGTGTCGCAGGAAGACCAGACGAAGATCGACGGCTACCTCGAGCAGGGCGACGAGGAGTACGCGGCGCAGAATTACCAGAGCGCGATCGACATCTGGTCGCGCATCTTCCTGATCGACGTCACGAACGACGCCGCCTCCGAGCGGATCGAGCGCGCGCGGGCGAAGAAGATGGAGATCGACCGCGAGGTCGACGACACGCTCGAACAGGCCGAGGCGGCCGCGGCGCGAAAGGACGTCGAGGGGGCGCGGCGTCTGTACCAGAAGATCCTGGAGAGCGATCCGTCGAACGCGGTCGCGATCGAACGGCTCGCGCTCCTCGACGTCGGTCCGGCGGCGGCCGAACCGGAGCTCGAGATTCCCGCGCCGGCGGCCCCGCAGGCACCCGCCAGACCGGCGACCCGCGCCAGCGCCCATCCGTTCGACGAGCCGCTGTTCCCCGAGGAGCCGATAGGCGATCTCTCGGAAGAGGTCATGAGGCCGCCCGAGCCCGGCATTGAGCCGCGGCCGCAGCCGGCCGCGAGGGCGGAAAAACCGGCGCGCACGACGCCGGCCCGATCCAAGACGCTTCTTTTCGCGATCGTCGGCCTCGTCGCCCTCGTCGTCGTGGGCGCCGCGGGATGGCTGATGTTCGGCGGCGGGGACGAGGCGCCGAGCGCCGCGAGCAGCGCGACGCTCCAGCGCGCCGCGCAGCTCGCCGAGGAGGGACGGATCGACGAGGCGATCGACCTTCTTCGCGCGATGCCGCCCGACGATCCCGGTCACGATGCCGCGCTCAGTCTCCTCGCGGATCTCCAGGCGAAAAAGTCCGCCGGAGGAGCTTCGGGACGGCCGGGGCGTCAGATCTACGACGAGCAGGTCCGGGTGGGACGCGCCGCGTTCGCGGCGAACGACTTCCTCGCCGCGAAAGCGGCGTTCGAACAGGCGGCGTCGATCCAGCCGCTCCCACCGGACGTCCGGGCAATTTACGAACAGGCGACCGCTCAGGCGAGCCAGATCGAATCGGCGCAGAACCTCTTCCGCGGCGGCAACTACCGCCAGGCGATCGCGGCCGCGCAGGCGATCCTCGAGCGGAATCCGATGAACGCGAACGCGCGCGACCTCATCGCGCGCGCGCACTTCAATCTCGGCGTCCAGGCGCTGCAGAACGACCGGCTCGAGGAGGCGGTCGCCGAGTTCGACCAGGTGCTCGCGATCAACCCGAACGACGAGCTCGCGCAGCGCGCGCGGGAGCTCGCGATCCGTTACCAGGGGACCAACAAAGATCTCCTCTACCGGATCTTCGTCAAATATCTGCAACTGCGCTGAGGCGGGAGGGGCGGTGGCTCGGTTCGACGAAGTGGAGCTGATCAAGGAGCCGGAGATCGGTGCGGCCGCGCTGCGCGCCGTTCCCCTCGCGGTCTCCCCTCCGGCCTCGGGGGAGCTCCGCGGCGCGCCTCTGCTCAAACGCGCGCTCGCGTTCCTCACCGACGTCTCGCTCTTTCTCGCTCTCGGCCTCGCCCTCAGCCCTCTCGTTCCGACGCGGGCGACGATCGCCGGCACGATCGCGGAGGCGTGGGTCCCGCTCGCCGGACTCGTCGGCTTCCTCCTCCTCGTCTCGTTCCACTACTTCGTCGTGACCTGGACGGTGTGGGGACGCACGATCGGCGCGATGATCTTCGAGGTGAAGATCGTGGGCCTCGCCGGCGAGGCCGTCGACGCGAAGCGCAGCGCCCGCCGCTGGCTCTGGACCCTCGCTGCCACCCTCCCCCTCGGCCTCGGCTTCTTCCCCGCCGCCTGGGGCGAGCACCGGTCGATGCCCGATCGCATGTCGGGCACGCGGGTCAGCGGTTGAGCGAGCCACTGACGGCTGGGCGCCGCACCTAAGGGGAGAGAAACGACGCGGCGCCGGAGGCGCCGAAGAGGGTAGCCGGTGGTGACGGCCCGGAGGGCCGGAACCACCGGAA
>JBOGJQ010000489.1:0-10755 GCA_050745405.1 Thermoanaerobaculia bacterium
GCGCGCACACGATCCCGCTGCCGCCGGGATCGTACCGCGCGATCGTCACCGCGGGCGGCTACGCGCCGGTGACGTTCGATCTTCCGGCGCCGTCGGGAGAGCGGACGATCGGTCTCGGCCGCGGCGGCTCGCTGCGCATCGAAAACCCGAGCGGGCAACCGGCGACGGTCCGGATCCTCGACGCCTCGGGGCAGCCATGGCGCCGCGGGTCGTGGCGCTCGGGCGGCGCGGTCAATCTCGACGCGACGGGAACGACGATCGACGCGATCGCGCCGGGAAGCTACGCGCTCGAAGTTCTCGGAACGAACGAACGCCAGCCGTTCACGATCGCCGAGGGGCAGATGACGACCGTGCGGAGGTAGGGGTCACTCTTCCGGCCCGACGGCGGCGAGCTCGGGCGGCGCGGGCTCGGCGATGTGCTCCATCCGCGAGGCGGGGCCGGTGGTACGGCGGTGCTTGTCGAGCCGCTTCGAGAGGTGATGGAGCTCGTACGTGAGGCGGAGCACCGTCCGGCGCAGCTTGTACTTCACCTTCCGGAACGAATCGAAGTCGCCCGCCCGCAGGATCGGCATGAACGAGGCGACCTCACCGATCCGCTTGCGCACCTTATCGAGATCCTTGTCGCGGACGTGCAGGATGTGCTCCTCGCGACCGCCGACCAGAAGCGGCACCGCACCGCTCATCTGATCGTCGAACCACCCCCACACCTGGAGGAGGTCGACGCGGCGGCCCTTCGAGAGAAAGCGCGTCTCGAGAAGATCCTGGCGGAAGTAGTCGAAGAGCTTCCGGTCGTCGATCCGGTTGAAGTCTTCGTCGGTGAGATTGCGAACGTTCCAGAGGCCGTAGCGGAGGATGTCGTTGCGCGCGGCGCGGAACTGCCGGATCACTTCGTCGAGGACGGCGGGCGGCAGATCGACGAACGCACGCTCTTCCACGCTCGCCGTCTCCCGCTCCCTCGGCTGTTCTAGCTGACTCATCAGTCGACTCCCGTGCTGCCGAACCCCCCCGCCCCCCGGCCGGTCGGCGTCAGCTCGCCCGCGGCCTCGAGGACCACCTCGAGCACCGGCGCGATGACGAGCTGCGCGATCCGTTCGCCGCGGCGCACCGTGAACGGCTCGTCGCCGAGGTTGATCGCGATGACCTGGATCTCGCCGCGGTAGTCCGCGTCGATCGTCCCCGGCGCATTGACCAGCGCGACGCCATGGCGAATCGCGAGGCCGCTGCGCGGCCGTACCTGTCCCTCGTAACCGGGAGGGATCGCCACGGCAATCCCGGTGGGGATCAGGGCGCGCCCCCCGGGCGGAAGGACGACCGGCTCGTCGACGGCCGCGCGGAGATCGAAGCCGGCCGCGTGCTCGCTCCCCCGCGAGGGCATGTCGAGATCTGGGCAGCGATTTGTAATAGCAATTTTAATCACGATTTATTGTAATGGTATACCAGGTACATATACCGGGTCGCTCGAGCGGTTGTCGATCACCGAGCCGTATGCCACGACTCTCCCGCTTCCGCCGAGAACGTCGACCAGAGCATACCCGTTCGCCACCGCCGGCGCACCCGCGAGCGCGAGCATGATCTGCCGCTGCTCTCCCGCCGGTACGTCGATGTGCGTTTCCCAGACGTCGCGCCCCGCCGCGTCGCGCAGCCGGATGCGCACCGCCGCCGCCGTCCCGGCCGTCTCCGCCACCCCGATATTCGTCCGGAACGCCCCGCCGTGCGCGAGCTGCGCGATGGCGAGCGCCCCCTCCCCCGCCCCCACCGCGTCGGCGGCGCCGGCCACGGGAACGTGCTGTCCGAACGTCCCGCTGCTCCCCCCGGTCCAGACGCGACTCGACGCGGCCCAGGCGCCGGCGCCGGTCTCGATCCGCAGAGCGCCGACTCCCGCGTCCTCGCCGAACAGAGACGCGATCAGATCCTCGATCGCCGCGCTCGTCCCGGCCGCCAGCTCGATCGCCGCCGTGCGCACCGCGCCGCCGGGCGCGGTCCAGCGCAAGGCGAACGTCGCCTCCGCGTCGCTGAGGTTCGCGATCCAGAGATCGCTTCGCCACGTCGTGCCGAACCCGCCGGCCGCGCGGATGATCGCCGGCACGTCCGCGCGCCCGGCGCCGAGAGGCGGCCACGCCGGAACGAACGCGCCGTCGCCCGTCAGGTTGTCGACGAGCGACCCGTACGCGACGACCCGCGCCGTCCCCGAGACGACGCGCACTTCGGCCCGCGCGACGCGATGCGCCGGCCCGCCGTACCCGCCGAGCACCGGAACCTGCGCGTGACTCCATGGTCCGATCGGCGCGGATCCTTCCTCGATCGCACGCCCATCGCCATCGAAAAGCGTCCAGGCGACCATCCCCGTCCCTCCCGCGACCTCGGCGAATCCGAGATTCGAGCGGAACGCGGCATCGTTGCGGAGAGCGAGGATGTGATGCGACGGATCGCCCGCGCGAAGAGCGCGCGCCGCGGAAACGCCGGGAACGAACTGTCCGTACGTCCCCGCCGCGTCGTCGTTGTACGTCCGGCTCGTGAGGACGAGGCCCTCGACGTCCCCGCGCACCTCGAGACTTCCCGTCCCCGCCGAGCGGAACTCCGCCGCGACGAGATCGTCGAGCGCGATCTGCTGACCCGGCGCGATCGACAGCTCCCGGGCCGCGAAGGTCGTCGCGCCGTCCGTGCCGCTCGGCGTGAAGAAGACGGTCACATGGCGCGAAGCGGCTGTCGGATTGAGGATTCGCGCGTCGCTGACGAAGAAGGTCTCCGCCGCACCCGGCGTATGCGCGACCGCGGAAAGATGAAGCGTCGGTCCGCCGGCAGCCCCGCGCGCGGCGAGCGGTTCGTCTCCCTCGAACCGGATCTCGATCCCCCAGGACAGGAGCACGCCTTCGTCCGCCGTGCGCGTGTCGGCCACGGCGAGCGTCCACGCGCCGCGCGCCGGCGTGCCCACGAGAGGGGTCAGCGGCTCGACCGGATCGACGTCGAGACCGTACACGGTGTCGATGTCCGCGCCGCTGTCGGCGCTCGTCTCCTTGAGAACGAACGTGCGCCCCGAGGGGGCGGTCAGCTCGATGCGGAGCTCGCCGCGGAACGGATGGCGCACGCGCACCGGAACGCGCACCTCGCCGATCGGCCGCGCGTCGTCGATCCAGAGCGTCGAGCGGATGCCCGCGGCGTTCGCGTCCGGAATCGCGAGGGCGAAGTCCGCCGCCTGAAACAGAGTCGCGCCGCCGCGCGGCACGATGTCGCAGTCGCCCGCGCCGAAGATCCCGCGAGAGGACATCGCCGCGCAGACCGCCGCACGGTTCGCACCGCCGAACAGAATGCGATCCACCTCGAGCATGCGGCGTCCCATCGTGCGGAACGAGGGAGTCGGCGGCACGCCGTAGTGGCTCTCGAGGACGAGCGTGTCGACGGTCCTTCGCCCTGCCTCCGCTCCCTCGTGCGCGACGGCCGCGAGGAAAACCTCCCGCAGTGCCGAGGACCAGATCTCGCCATTGCCGTGCTCGACGCCGCTCTGCTCGAGCCGGACGAAATCCTCCATCGTTTTCGCGGAGTCGACGCGGCGCAGACAGTCGGCGCCCTCGTCGTAGCCGCACGAGAGCGTGCCGCCGCAGCGCGCGTCCCAGTCGCCGATGCAGAAGGGATCGCGTCCCGCGCCGACGCTCGAGGCCCATCCGGCCGAGAACGCCCAGTAGTCGCCGAATCCCTCCCCCATCGCGCGCGCTTCGCTTCCGAACGAGCCGCTGAAGGCGAACGGCGCGATCGCGTCCTGGATCGCATGCCCCAGCTCGTGAAGGACGATATCCGGATCCTCGGCGTCGTCGACGCCGCCGTCCCCGAACAGAAGTGCGGCCTGACCTCCCGCACCCCAGCGGTAGAACGACTGATCCGCCCCGTTCACCGCGTGCGCGTCGGCGCGGACCGCGCGCGTGAACATCGCGCGTTCGCTGGCGTATCCGAGCGACTCGATGTAGCCGAGCGCGCGATCGATGTGGTAGTACGCCATGACCTCCTCGAACCCGTCGGCGGCGCGATCGAAGAGAAGCGATCCTTCCGGATCGGCGGGCCCGGTCTTCGGACTCTCGAGATCGACCACCTCGACGCGCGGCCCGGTCAGGCCGGGGCCGGGACCAAGGTCGCGGAGGACGACGTCGGCATACGCTTCGGGCGGCACCGCCGCGCCCGAGTCGTCGCCGTCGCGCAACGCGGGATCGTTCAGGATCGTGACGGGATTCGCTTCGAACGCGCGCGCGCTTCGGTCGAGCCAGTAATCGGGCGTGATGCGGATGACCTCGCCCGTCGCGGGATCGACGTCGTACGCCAGCTCGCCGAACCGATCGGGAACGACGAGGCGCGCGGCGCGCCGGACGACGCCGTTCTCGGCGAAGAGAATCCGCTCGCGCCGGGTCGCTCTCGCCTCGAGCTCCGGCGGCACGCGCGCGTCGGTCATTGCTCCGGCGATCCCGGCGCGGTGGACGGCGAGGCGATTCGAGATCGCGGCGAGATCGCCCCTTTCGTCGTAGCGAAGGACGATCTCGGCCCCGAGAATCCGCTCCTCGCCGAGAAACTGAGCGAAGCGGACATGGGTGCCGGTGAGCGACGCGCGCCGCGAGATCTCGCGCACCGTCGTTCCATCGGCCGGATCGCGAACGAGCGCGCCCAGCGCCTCGACGAGCGATTTCGCGGCCTCGGGGCCGGCGTCGAAGGCGAGACCGCCGCGCAGCTCGCGGATTCTGCCGTCGCTCCGCCACTCCACGGTGGCGGCCTCGGCCGTCGCGGCGAGAGCGAGGATCAGAAGGAAAAGGGCGCGCCTCATCGGAACTGCCGTCGTGAACACTGCCTCGGGATTCGATATTTTGCGCCCATGACGGCGGAAAACGATCGCTACCGGGTACTCGCGGGCGAGGCGGGCGCGGAGCTGCGCGTCCAGCGCTCGCGGTTTGCGGCGACGGCGTTTCCCGTCGCGTCGGCCGAGGAGTTCGAGGCGCGCCTGGCGGCGATCGCGAAGGAGGACTTCGACGCCACGCACCACTGCTGGGCCTTCCGTCTCGTGGAGGAAGATCTCGCGCGGAGCGCGGATGCCGGCGAGCCCGCGGGGACCGCGGGACGGCCGATCCTCCAGGCGATCGTTTCGGCCGGCCTCCATGACGCCGCCGTCGTCGTCTCCCGCTGGTTCGGCGGCGTGAAGCTCGGAACCGGCGGCTTGGCGCGCGCCTACCGCGACGCGGCGCAGGCGGCGCTCGCCGCGGCACCGGCCGCAGATCGGTGGATCTACGAGCGCCTCGCCGTCACGGCCGCGCATCGCGACGCGAACGCGGTGTTCCGGATGATCGCTCCGCCGGACCTCGTTCTCGTCGGCTCGCGGTTCGGTGACATGGCGGAGTTCGAGATCGACGTGCGGCTGTCTCTCGTCGCGCGGACGCTCGAGGAACTGCAGGCACGCCGCATCGACGTCAAGCGTCGCGGCTCGAGCTGACGGCGCCTACTCTTCGACGACCGTCGTCCGCGCGAGGCGGTCGCCCGTCCGGCGTCCGCTGCGCGAGAAGACGAGAACGAGAACCTCCACGACGTTCCACGGTGTGATGACGAGCGGCAGGTTGCGCAGCAGCGAGCGTCCCCACCCGCACGGACGCCCCGACCGCGTACGGATCGCGAGCGCCATGAAGCGCTTCCCGGGGCTCCGCCCGCGCCCGTCCCGGAGCAGGATCGCCAGCAGAAAGAGAGCGAGCGCGACCCACCAGACCGGCTCGATCCCGTCGATCGATCCGCCGAACCAGAGCACGGCGTAGCTCGCGCCCGCCGTCGGCAGCACGAGGAGGACGGCGACCGAGAGGGCGTCGATCAGGAACGCGGCGGCGCGGAGCAGAAGGAGGGACGGTTCGCGAATGGCGGACGACTCCGTCGGCGGAATGGGCGAAGGATAACTTTTTCGAGCCGAATCCGTTAACAATGGCGGAACCGAGGGAACCCGTGTCGCCGAAACCGAGCCGAAATCTTCTCCGCCTGGCGCTGGCGGCCGCGATCGCGGCGGTCGCGTGCTACGCGCCGGAGCGGCGGGCGGTCGTGTGGGAGGCGAGCTGGTCGGCGGCGCCGATCCGTCGCGTCGAGATCGAGGGGCACAACGGCCGGATCGAGATCGAAGCGGCGGACGTCGATGCGGTCCGCGTCGAGGCGCGGATCCGCACGCATGGCGACGGGCGCGATCCGGCGAAGCTCGTCGAAGCGAAGCTCGTCGGGGAGACGCTCCACATTCGCGAAAAGAAGGGCCGAGGCTCGGTATCGATTTTTCCCTTCCGGTTCGGCAGCCGGACGCAGATCGATTTCGCCGTCGTCGTGCCGGAGCGGATGGAAGTCGTCGCGGAAACGGTGAACGGCCGGCTGCAGATCGAAGGGGTCGGCGGACCGATGGAGCTCGCCTCCGTCAACGGCGGCATTCAGCTCACGACCCCCGGCGCGCCGGTCAAGGCGACGACGGTGAACGGATCGATCCGCGCCGCGTTCGGCGACCGGTTTCGCGGCGCGCAGCTCCGCACGGTGAACGGATCGATCGCCGTCGAGGTGCCGAAGGACGCCTCGCTCGACCTCGACATCCAGCAGGTGAACGGCTCGTTCCGCACCGACCTGCCGGTCGTGGTCGAATCGAGCGGCCGCTCCGGCACGCGCGGCTCCCTGCACGGCGGGCAGTATCCACTCCGCATCGACACGGTCAACGGAAGCGTGAAGCTGGTCCAGGGTAGTCGCTAGTCGCTCGTCGCTGGTCGTTGGTCGTTGGTCGTTGGTCGTTGGTCGTTGGTCGTTGGTCGTCAGAGGATCAAACACGGGATGACGACGATAACGGCCAACCGACAACCGACAACCGACAACCGACAACGAACAACGAACAACCGACGTCGCTATACTCGTTACGATGTCGACGCGCCTGGCGCCGCGGATCGTGCCGCTGATTCTGCCGGCGCTCCTCGCGATTGCTTCCGTCGCGCCGGTCCGCAGCTACGACACGTTCTGGCATCTCGCGACGGGACGATGGATCGCGGAGAACGGCGCGCTGCCCGGGCGCGACCCGTTCGGCCTCGCGTCGGACTCCGTCGCGTGGCACAACGGCGAGTGGCTTTTCCAGCTCGCGCTTCACGCCGTGCACGCGCTCGGCGGAACGAGCGGCCTCTCGATCGCGCGCGGCCTCTTCGTCGCGCTTCTCTTCACGGCGGTCTATCTATGGACGCGACGCGAGACGACGCCGGCGATCGCGCTCACGCTCTGCGCCGTCGCATGGGCCGGCGCCGACTGGCGCTTCGACGTCCGTCCCGAAACCGCGGGCGTCGCGTTCGCGGCGTTCACGACCGCCCTTCTGCTCGGCGGCACGACGCCGCGCCGCCTCGCTCTTCTCGCGGCGACGACCGTCCTCTGGATGAACGTGCATCCGTCCGCGCTTCTCGCGCCGGCGATCGCCGGCGCCATCGCGGTGGGCAGGCTCGCCGCCGGACGGCGCGACGCGCGGACTGCCGGAATGGATTTCGCCGCCGCCGGCGTGGCCGCGCTCGCCCTCCTCGCGAATCCGTACGGTCTCGAAGGGATCCTCGCTCCGATCCGTCTCGCGCGCATCGTCTCCTCGGGCGCGTTCACGAACGCGGAGTGGCTGCCGAGCGCACCCGCGACGTTCCCGCTCCTCTACCTCACGATCGTCGCCGGCATCGCGCTCTTCGCGTGGCGCCGCGACCGAAGCCTGGCGCCGCACGTCCTTCTCTTCGTTCTCTTCGCGGCGCTCGCGGTCCGGTACGTCCGGAATCACGCGTTCTTCTTCGTCATCCTTCCGCTGGTTCTCGCGCCGGCGGTCCCGCGCTCCCCGCGGATGCGAATCGTCGCCGTGGCCGCGGCTCTCCTCGCCTTCGCGACCGTACCCCTCGCGCGCGGCATCGGACTCGGCGCCGACCGAGACCGCTTTCCCGCCGCCGCCGTCGATCAGCTCGAAGCGAGCGGCCTTCGCGGCAACGTCTACAACCCCGACCAGTTCGGCGGCTATCTCATCTGGCGCCTCTGGCCGGAGCGGCGCGTCCTCGTCGACGGGCGCAACGAGCTCTATCTCTCGTTTCTCGCGTCGTTCCCGCGCGCGCTGCGCGACAGCCGCGCGTGGAACGATCTCTTCGAGACCTACGACCTCACCCTCGCGGTCGAGGAATACCGGCCGGGAACGATCCCGGTCACGAACGCGATCACTGGGGATGTGGAGCAGCTCCGCCCGTCGCGCGTCTACTTTCCGCGCGCGACGTGGGCGCTCGTCGGGTTCGACGACGTCGCCATGGTCTTCGCGCGTCGCGATGCGTACGAGCCGGAGGTTCTCGCGAAGCTCGAGTACCGGGCGCTCGATCCGGAAGCACTCGCGATCGATCCCGCGGCCGACGCCGTTCGCGTCGCGCGGGAGCTCGCGCGCGCGCGCTCGGTGCTGAGGTCGAGCTGGAGACTCCGGGCGCTCGAGGAACGCGCGGACTAATTCACGAGCTCGGAAGAGATCGGCATCGAGCGAGAGTGCTCGAGGGGCCACCGCCGGCGGATCAGACGCTCGAGCCGCGGGCGCACGATCGATTCGAACTGCTGCTCGTAGTCCGGCATCAGATCGAGAATCGATTTGCGCGCGCACGCGACCAGCGACATCGCCTCGCGGAACGTGACGGATTCATCCTTCCGAATGAGATCGGCGGTGAGGTCCACGATCATGCGGATTCGGCGGACCCGTCGCCGCCGCTCGAAGAAGGAAATCGAGCTCCAGTCACTCAGGGGTAACGATGGCATTCGTGCGGTGCAAACCGCCCGCTCGAACGGGGCATTCCGGCGCGGCTGCAACAATTTTCGAGGACGCGGACGCGGGAAAATCGGGCGCGAATCGGCGCGTCAGGATTTCGATGACGACGAGCCGGAACCGCCCTCGCTGCCCGCGGTCTTCGACTTCGCGCTCTCTCCCGACGACTCGCTCTTCGCCGATTCGGAGCTCGCGCGTTTTCCGTTCCCCTTGCCGTAGTCGGTGATGTAGAAGCCGGAGCCCTTGAACTGGATCGCGGGAGCCGAGATGAGCTTCTTGAGCGCTCCGCCGCACGAAGAGCAGATCGTGAACGGGGCGTCGGCGGTCCTCTGGAGGACCTCGCTGACCTCACCGCACTCCTGGCACTGGTATTCGTAGAGCGGCATGACTCGAGAGTTCCTTTCGCGACCGAAAAACCCCCGCCGCGCGGCCGAATTCCTCGCCGGCCTCAGCGCGCGAGGCGGACGGGGCCCTCGAGCTCGGCGGCGAACAGGCGGCCATCGCGGAAGAAGACCGCGGCGAGGCCGCCATCGGCGCGGCGGTAATACCACGATTCGGTCACGTGCGGGCCGCGGACGAGGCGGCGGCTCCATCCGGGGAAGGGGCGCCCGAGGCGCTGGGCCACCTGCTCGGCGGACATTCCCTTCTCCAGTGCGCGAACGGCCTCAGCGGAGACGAACCGCTTCCGCTCCGCCTCCGCGAGACCGTCGCGGGCGGCCACGTTGCGGGGGTTCGTCTCGAGAACGCTCCGGTAGTACCGGATCGCGCCGTCGTAATCGCCGCGGCTCGCCAGGCGCTCGGCGAAGTCGAGCTCGACCTTCTCGTAGACCTCGCGCGCGCGGGCGTGACCGGGGTGCCGGTCGACGAACGCGCGGAGCGTCTCGACGTACCGCTGCCGGGCTTCGACGTCCCCGCCGGCGTCCTTCCACGCCCGCTTCGCGTCCAGCACGCCCGCCCATTCGGCGGCGAGATCCTCCGCCATCGGCTCGTGCGAGCACCCGCCCGCGGCGAGACAAAGCGTGAGCAGAGCGGCCGCGGGCGTGATTTTCGGCACGAATTAAAAGTAACATACGGGACTGGGGTCGCGGAGTGCTTCCGCGCGGTGGAGGGATGATGGCTGCGAGGGGCGAAGAGCTCACCCGGAAAATCGAAGACACCGTTCGCGAAGCGGTCGAGCGGATGGTCTCCGACATCCGTTCGTCGATCGACGACGTGCGCGTCGCGGTCAACCAGCAGCTCGACGCCGCGTCCCAGAGCGTCCAGGCCGACGCGAAGTCCCTCTCCCTCCGCTCGCACCTCACGACGATCCTCGACGAGATCGAGGCCCCCGCCGCTCCCGTCGTCCCTCCCGTTGCCGTCGACGCCGCGCGCCTCCGCGCGGCGATTCGCACCGTCGAGACCGGAAAGAGCCAGGTCGAGATCCTGAACGCGCTCCTGGAGCAGAGCCGCTCGTTCGGCTCCCGCGCCGCGCTCTTCATTCTCAAAGGCGAAGCGTTCGCCGGCTGGAAGGGATCGGGGTTCACCGCTCACGGCGCCAACGACGAGGCGATCAAGCGACTCACGATTCCCGTCGCCGAGGTCCCGTCGCTCCGGCGCGTGCACGACGAAGAGACCGTCGTCGCGACCGGGGGACGCGAGATCACGGACCGCATCGACGCGGCCGCGGCCGACCGTGCCCTCCTCATCCCGATGGTCATCAAAGACAAAGTCGCGGCGATGCTCTACGTCGACACGATGGCGGGAGAAGAGAAGACGTTCGATCGTCCGGCGCTCGAGCTGCTCGTGTTCGCGACCGGCCTTCTGATCGACACGCTGCCGATCCGGAAGAAGATCCCATCGCCGACTCTGAGCGCCGAGGAAGGAGAGGCGACGGTCGTCATGGCGCCCGAAGCGCCGCCCGCGGCCGAGGCGACGCAGCTCGCCCCGCCCCCGCCGCCGCGTCCCGCTGCCGCTCCGGCCGCCGGCGCGCGCCCGATGGT
>JBOGJQ010000490.1:0-3053 GCA_050745405.1 Thermoanaerobaculia bacterium
ATCTCGAACGAATCGACGTCGACCCCGACCGCACCGAACTCATTGTCCCACCCGAACGGGACCTCGTCGCGCGTCGCGCCGAGCGTGGCGCGCCCAGCGGGAACGCGGACGGTGCGCCGCTCGTGCGAGATCGAAGATGGGATCTCGATCCCGCGCGGCGGCACGTCCCGGAGCGCTGGATCGAGCGCGTGAAACAGGTACAGCAGCGTCTCGTGGTGCATCACCTCGTGCTCGAGGATCGTGAAGGCCGCCTCGCCGAGGGGTTCCCTCGCGAGCAGCTCCTCGACGACAGCATCGGCCGCCTCGGAAAACGCCGCGATCTCCGCGCGCGAGGGCCACGCGGCGATCGCGGCTCCGGCCGCCTCCCGCTCCGACCCTGGGTCGATCCCGCGCTCGAAGAGCACTTCGAATCGCGCGTCGACGCCGTCGCGCCGATGCCCCTTCTTCGCGAGGGTGTTCACGTTGAAGGCGGGAAAGTGGCCGTCGTAGAAGACGATCGGATGGCGCAGCGGAATCGGCCGCGCGTGGTACGAAGCGTCGGGAATCATCGCGAAGAGCGATCGCGACAGTGCCCGGTTCCGGCGGAACCACGCGAGGAGCCGCTCGCGTTCCGCGAAGGAGGCCATGGATCAGTGTAAACACTGCAAACGACCGGAACGCAACCTGCACTTTGTGAATGGCGAGGAGGAAGGCGATGGAGAAGCAGTGTCTCAACGACGGCTGTCACTGTGAGCCGCAGGCCGACGGGTTCTGTTCCGATGCGTGCCGCAACGGCAAAATGGCGAGCGGCCACTGTGGCTGCGGCCACGACGGCTGCCCGTAACAACGGGCGATCAGAACCGTCCGAGCAGAGCGATCGTGAGCGTTCGCCCCGGCGCGAGCGGCGCGGATTCGTCCGGGGACGCGAAGAAGCGCCGGTCGAGAGCATTGTCGAGCACGGCGATCAGCTCGAGATTCGGCCGGATGCGCCACCCGGCGCTCGTTTCCAGGAGCGCGTATCCCGGCCGCTTCAGCTCGAGGGGCCCCGGCCGGTCATCTTCGGCATACGCGCGGAGGCGGACGAGCGCGAATCCTCGCGCACCCGCCCAGCGGAGCGTCGCCTGAGCGTTCGGGGCGGCAATCTCGTCGAGGGGCGTTCCGTCGCCGCTCTCTCCGCGCGCCACGGTCGCCGCCGTCTGCAGCTCGAACCCGAGCGGGAGCGGCGCCGTGACTTCCAGCTCGATTCCCCGCACGTCGGCCTCGCCGCGATTCCGGAAGAAAAAGTCCGTCCCCGCGCGGAAGCGCTCGACGAGGTTCTCGATCTCGTAGGCGTAGGCGAAGAGCGCCGCCGTGGCGCGGCGCCCGGTCCACCGGAGCGAGCCGTCGAACTGCAGGCTCGTCTCGGGATCGAGCTCGGGATTCCCCGTGATCAGACCGCGCGCCGTCGTGCCGCGGAAAAATCGGTCCGAGAGCGTCGGCTCCCGGAAGCCGCGGGCGACCTGGAGCGTCGAGCTGACGCTCTCGCGGATCCGCCACGTGAGCGCCGCGTGTCCCGACAGCGCGGCGTGCTCGATCTCGCGCGGGCCGAAAAATCCGCCCGCGTTCCGCGACCGGACGAGATCGCCGCGCGCGCCGAACGACGCCGTGAGCGCATCGCCGAGCGGGCGATCCCACGTCACGAAGACCGCGGCGTCGTGGCGTGCGGCGTCCTCGATCGAGCTTTCGCGAGACGTGACGCGGTTGCCGGCGAGCGCGAGCGACTCCGCTCCGAGGCCGAAGCGGCTGACGATCTCGGAACCGATCTGGAATGCGCCCCCGGCGAGCGCGCGGTGCGCCGTGAGACGGAGCGACGAGTCCCACGCTTCGACGTCGGAGCGCTCGATCCCGCCGGTCGCGACGGTGCGGCGGTCGGTGACGAGGCGCGAGTGGCCGAGAAAGGCGCGGAGCTCCATCGCCGTCCACGCGCCGCCGGGCGCGCGATCGAGGGCGAACGTCAGCCGGTCCGCCTCCTCCTCCGGATAGACGACGCGGATGCGCTCGACGTCGGCGGTCGGCCGCTCGAGCTCGTCGGAGCGGACGGCGGAAAGGCCGAGGCGCAGCCGTCCGGATCCGGTGTCGCGGATCCAGCGGAGAACGAGGCCGCCGTCGGAGAACGACGAATTCTCGAGCGGGGTGCCGCCGCCGCTCTCCTGATCGGACGCTTGCCGTCCGTGAATCTGCGCGAGCATCGCGCCGCCGGCGGCGTCGAAGTTCGCCTCGATGCCGGCCGAGGCGAGGGGAGCGCCGCCGATGGCGCCACGGAAGAGAAAACGCACGTGCGGATCGCCGCGGACGGGATCGCGCGGGATCGCGTGAATGACGCCTCCGAACGCGTCGGAGCCGTAGGCGACCGACCCGGCGCCGCGCGAGATCTCGATCGATCCCAGGGAGAAGGGGTCGACGAAGCTGCCGGACGCGCCGGCGCGGCGCTCGGTCGTGACGCGCGCGCCGTCGAGGAGGAGGACGGTCCGTCCACCGCTCAGGCCTCGGATGATCGGGACAGCGACGGCGCTCTCCTCGCTTTTCGCGACGCCGGCGACGCCCTCGAGCGCCTCGACGAGGTGCTGCGGCTGCCGCTCCTCGAGGTCCTCCTGCCCGGCGATCACGGTCGCCGCGGCGGGCGTGGACTCGATGTTGGGGGCGACGCCGGAGACGACGGTGACGGTCTCGCGAAACACCGGCTCGAGGGTCAGCTCGACCGGTCCCTCGGGGCGGTTCTCGAGGTGGACCGGCGGATAGACCTCGCCGCCGCGGCCGATGACGATGAGCGTCGCCGGGAATTGCGGATCGGGCTCGATGCGGAACGCGCCGCGCTCGTCGAGGCGGACGGCGCGCGACCGGCCGACGATCGAGAGCTGCGCTCCCGCGGCCGGCTCGCCGCCGGGCAGGAACACGCGTCCCTCGAAGGCGAAAAGGGGAGAAGCGGAGAGGAGAACGAGGAGAAGGAGTCGTGGCAACGGTCGCGAGAGTAGCCGCCGCGCGCGGGGGGCGTCAACCGGTGTGAGCGTCGACATTGCCGGTGAGAAGAGCGTGGT
>JBOGJQ010000491.1:0-4213 GCA_050745405.1 Thermoanaerobaculia bacterium
CGAGGCGAACGATCGGCTGGAAGGCCGTCCCGAGGGAGCCGTCGGTCAGGACCTGTTCGAGCAGCGGGATGGCCATGACCTCGGGCCAGTCGGGGCTCCCTTCGCGCGTCGGCGCCATCATGTCGAGTACGGCGTCGAGCTCGGCGATCTCGAACGGCTTCTGAAGGAACCCGACGGCGCCGCGTTCCGAGGCTTCGAGCTGCAGGTTGTCGGGCGCGTTGCCGGTCATGAGAACGATGCGCGTGTCGGGCGAAGCCCGCTTCACGAACCGGATGAAGTCCAGTCCCTCGTACGCGAACTCTCCCGTGAGGCGGACGTCGGAAACGACGTGGGAGGGGTGGAGCCACTCGACGATGAGCTCGCCACCCTCGAGATCGTTGCAGGTAATCAGCGTGCGCCCGGGACGTGCGAGCGCGGCCGCCAGGCCCTCGGTGAGCATGACGTCATCGTCCAGGATGAGAACGATCTGGTGCGAGCCTTTCCCGTTCGCCGGGCTTTCCGTCATCTGCTCGAGCCTCCGCCCCGTTCTTGCGCCGGGAGCGAAGTATCATAGCATTCCGAATTCAAGCGGTGGTCGAATGAACCGAATCCTCGATCGGATCACGGACGGATTCTTCGCGGTCGACCGCGAATGGCGGATCGTGTATGCGAATCGCCGGTCTGCCGAGTTGGTGCCGGTCCCGGAGGCGCGTCCGAATGCGATTCTGTGGGATGTCCGGCCGGGACCGGAGGAGTGCGAGCTGGCGCGCGGGTACGTTCGCGCGGTCGAGACGGGCGAGCCGCAGCACTTCGAGGGATTCTATGCGCCGCACGACCTGTGGTACGAAGTGCACGCCTACCCCTCGGAGGAGGGATTGTCGGTTTATTTCCGGGACATTACGGAACGGCGCGAGATCGAGGAAGTGCTCCACGAGCAGCAGGAGCGGCTCGAGCTCGTGGTGCGCGCGACGCAGGAAGTCATCTACGAGTGGGATCTCGGGACCGGCCACGTCTGGCAGGGAGGAGCGGTGAGTGCTCTTTTCGGCTTTTCGCCGCGTGAGCCGACTTTCGCGTGGTGGACGGATCGAATTCACGAAGAAGACCGCCCGGAAGTGGTCGACTCCGTCCGGCGCGCTGTCGACGGCGACGCGACGTTCTGGTCGAGAGAGTACCGTCTGATCAACGCGCACGACGAGGTGGTCCATGTGCTCGATCGCGCGACGATCGTGCGGGACGAGGATGGGAAGGCCGAGCGCGTCATCGGGGCGGTGGTCGACGTCACCGATCGGAAAATGGCCGAGGAGTTTCTGCGCGCGTCGCGGGAGCAGGCGCGGCGTCTCGCGCGGCAGCTCATCACCGTGCAGGAAGAGGAGCGGGGGAGGATCGCCCGCGACATTCACGATGTGCTTGGCCAGGCGCTGACGGCGATGAAGATCGACGCGATGTCGCTGGCGCGGTCGGCGGGGCTGAGCGACGAAGAGCGCTCGCGCGCCCGGCGCATCGCGGATCTCGTGGACGAGACCGTAAAAAACGTCCGCGAGATGTCGACGCGCCTCCGGCCGATCGTTCTCGACGATCTCGGTCTGGTCGCGGCGCTTCGTGCCGAGGCGCGATCGCTGACAGAGCGGACCGGCATCGCCTGTGAGGTCGTGGACCGGACCCAGGGCCTCGATCTGGGCGACGAGCTCTCCACGGCGATCTTCCGGATCGTGCAGGAAGCCCTCACGAACGTCGCGCGCCACTCCGGCGCGAGCCGCGCGCGCATCGAGCTCGTCCGGAGCGACGATGCGATTACCGTCGAGATTCACGACGACGGACGGGGCGTCGCGGAGCAGCTCCTCCACGCGGGCACGTCGCTCGGCATTCCGGGAATGCGCGAGCGGATGTTTCTCGTCGGCGGTGAGCTGACGGTGCGCCGCGGGGAAGGGGAGCGCGGGACCGTCGTCGCTCTCACCGTTCCAGCCGACGTTCGCGAACGGCTTCGAATGTCGAGGCGCTCGTGAGGATCCTCATCGCCGACGATCACGCGATCTTTCGGGAAGGACTCCGCCTCGTCATCAGGGAGAGCGGCATGCAGTGCGAAGTCGGCGAGGCCGGTGATGGCGACGGGTTGCTCGAGAAAGTTCGCGACCATGACTGGGACGTCCTCATCCTCGACATCAGTTTCCCGGGCAAATCGGGCCTCGAGCTGCTGCGGGAGGTCAAGGCCATCCGGCCGCGGCTTCCCGTCCTCGTGCTCAGCATGCACGCCGAGGAGCAGTATGCCGTTCGCGCCCTGCGCAGCGGCGCCTCGGGATATCTGATGAAGGAGAGCGCGTCGGACGAGCTGCTCACCGCGGTCGACCGCATCGCGCGCGGCGGCCGGTATCTCACTCCACGTGTCGCCGAGGCTCTCGCCGCCGAGATCGCGGGGGAGGGAACGGACGACCCGCACCGCCTCCTCAGCGATCGGGAGCTCGAGGTTCTCCGCCTCACCGCTCGCGGCACGACGCCGACCGAGATCGCCTCCATTCTCGGAATCAGCATCAAGACCGTGAGCACCTACAAATCCCGGATCCTCCAGAAGCTGGGGCTCGACAATACGGCGCAGATCATCCACTATGCGATCGAGCACGGCCTGGCCGGATGAATGCGGCCGCGGGATCTCGCGCGCGTGTAGGACAACGAGAAGCGCTTCGTCCTGTTTCCTACGCGAATGTCGGATCAGGGGGGATTGTGCCCCCTATGCCGCGACCTTATTGTGTCGACTCTTCGAAAGCGGGCGGTGCGCCGCTGTCGTGCGAGTCGTGGCGCCCAGTGCAGCCGCCGCATCGAGAGAGAGCGCATGGGACGGAGCGGGTTTCCGGGAGCTTCCGGTGCGCTTAGCGCGCCGGTCGTCATCGTCGATGTCGACGCGCAGCGATACGGTCTGCCGCTCGCGAGCGTCGAGCGCGTCGAGCGCGCCGTCGAGATCACCCCTCTGCCGAATGCGCCGGAGATCGTGATCGGAGTCATCTCGATTCGCGATCGCGTCGTTCCCGTCTTCGACTTCCGCCGCCGCCTCCGAATTCCTTCGAAGGAGATCGCGCTCGAGGACCAGATGGTGCTCGCGCGGGCGGGCGCTCGCCTCGTCGCCCTCCTCGTCGACCGCGTCTCGGCCGTCGTCGGAGCGGACGAGGCGGCGCGCATCGCGCCGGAGGAAGTTCTGCCCGATCTTCGCCACGTGGCAGGTATCGTGAAAATGGAAGGCGGGCTCGTCGTCATTCACGACCTCGACGCATTCCTTTCGGCGGAGGAGGAGGCGCGGCTCGAACGGGCACTCCGGGAGCGGCCGAAGACAACGTGATGGCCCGATCCGTCCCCCCCGCACTGCTCGCGGAGTCGAGCGATCTCGTCGCCGCCGTTCTCGGGCTGCACTTCCCGCAGGAGCGCTGGTCCGATCTGGGGCGTGGCCTGGCGGCCGCGGCCCCGGACCTCGGCGAGCCCGATGCCGACGCCGTCGCGCGGCGCCTCCGCGCTCGTTCTCTTTCTCGCGCGGAGATCGAGATTCTCGCGAGCCACCTGACGATCGGCGAGACGTACTTCTTTCGCGATCCCGACGCCTTGCGTCTGTTCGAAGAAACGATTGTTCCCGAGGTCCGGCGGGCGCGCGAGCACGAGCGGCGGATCCGGATCTGGAGCGCGGGGTGCGCGACGGGCGAAGAGCCGTACTCGATCGCGATGCTGCTCGACCGCGTTCTGCCTCCGGAGTCGGGATGGGAGGCGACGATCCTCGGGACGGACATCAACCCGCGGTTCCTCCGGAAGGCGGCCGAGGGGATTTACGGCGCGTGGTCGTTCCGTGCGATGCCTCCGGGGGCGCGCGAACGGTGGTTCCGGAGCGTTGGCAAGCGGCGGTGGGAGCTCGACCCGCGGATCCGCGGCCGCGTCACGTTCGTGTGGCTGAATCTGGCGACGGATCCGTTCCCGGCGCTCGTCAGCGAGACGAACGGCGTCGACGTGATTTTCTGCAGGAACGTCCTGATGTACTTCGCGCGCGATCGCGCGGAGGAGGTTGCACGGAAGTTCCATGCGGCGCTCGCGCCGGGCGGATGGCTCGTGGTGGGGCCGGCGGAGACGTCCGCCACCACCTTCTCGCCGTTCGAGGCGGTGCACGCGGCGGGACGGACGGTGTATCGAAAGGGGCTTCGCGCCGGGATGGCTCCCGTACGTCCCCATCCGGTCGTCGCCTCACGCCCGACCCCCGCCCCCGCGC
>JBOGJQ010000492.1:0-1512 GCA_050745405.1 Thermoanaerobaculia bacterium
ACCTCCGCCGTCGCCGTCACGAGCCGGTGCACGCGATCGAGCTGCTCGAGCCGCTCCTCCACGTCCACCGGATCGAGCTTCAGCGCCTCGGCCACGGTCACCGAGTCGAACTCGACACCCTGCACGGCCGCGGCACGGACGAGCGCGAGGTCGTCTTCATCGAGCCGCCCCATCTTCCGCTCGATCATCCCGCGCACGGACTCCGGGAGCTCCTTCCGCACTTCGTCGAGATCGTTCGCGAGGACCGCGCGCCCGTCGCGCTCCTCGATGAGCCCCTGGTTGCGCAGGTAGCGCAGCAGGTCCGCCATGAACAGCGGACTCCCCTCGGTCCGCGCGTAGACGACGTCCGCGAACGCCGCGGGGAATCGGTTGCCGGGGAACTCGCGGTCGATGTACGCGGCGACGTCGTCCTCGCCGAGAAAGCGCAGCTCGATCTCGTGACAGATCCCGCGACCCTGCAGCTCCTGCTTGACCTGGAGAAACGGGTGCTTCTGCAGGAGGAGATCGGCGGGGCGGTACGTCAGGACGATCGAAAGGCGGAGGGCCTCGAGGCGCGGCGCGAGGTACGCGATGAGGTCGACCGTCGAGATGTCCGCCCAGTGCATGTCGTCGATGAAGAGGATCATCGGCTTGGTGCGGGTGATTTCGTCGAACAGAGCCGTCAGCTCGCGCTTCATTCTGTCGGGACCAGCCTCGGTGATCATGGAGGCCGGCGCCTCGCCGCCCGAGGTGACCTGGGAATGCCAGGACGGGGCGAGGCGGCGGAGGACCGGCGCGTACTCCGGCGTGACGAGGCTCCCGAGCGCTTCGACGATCGGCAGATACGCCTCCGCTCCCGCGAGGCGCTCGGAGCAGCGCCCGATCCCGACGAGCGCGCGGCCGCGGACCTGGTCGAGGAACGATTCGACGAGCGTGCTCTTGCCGAGCCCCGCCTCGCCGGAAACGACGATCATGCGCGAGCCGCCGGGGACGAGGAGCGACGCCAGCTCCTCGAGCTCGCGCGCGCGGCCGACGATGTTCCGCGCCGCACGCACGACGACCGGCGCCGCAGCCGCGTCCGAGGTGAGCCCCCGCAGCGCCGCCCGCACCTCAATCGCGGTCGGCCGCTTCGCCGGCTCCTTCTCCAGAAGGTGCCTGACCAGAGCATCGAGAGCCGGAGGGAGCTCCGGACGAATCGATGACGGCGCGGGCGCCGGCTCACCGAGGATGGCGTGGAGGAGCGCGCGGTTCGTCGTCGCGGGGAATGGGTGCCGGCCCGTCAGCGCCTCGAACAGGACCACGCCGAGAGAGAACATATCCGAGGCGGGCGTGATGTGGTCCGCCGAGGCCTGCTCGGGTGACATGTAGCGGAGCGTCCCGAGAAGCATCCCCGGACGGGTCTGCAGCATCGTCGCCTCGTCGCCTCCCGTCGTCGGGCCGTCGAACTTCGCGACACCGAAGTCGAGCACCTTCACGCCGCGCGGCGTGATCATGATGTTCGACGGCTTGAGATCGCGGTGGACGATGTTCCGC
>JBOGJQ010000493.1:0-9055 GCA_050745405.1 Thermoanaerobaculia bacterium
ATCGACTCGACTCTCGGCCCGATTCTCGGTGAACGAGCGACGACTGCGGGGAAAGGGACGTTCAACATCGCTGTGGCGTACAACGTGGCGGATTTTCAGCGCGTCGACGGACGTGAGGAGATCGAAGTCACGCTCCGTCACTGCACCGAGTTCGCATGCACCGGGGGAAACCCCGACCTCCCCCTCTTCAAGGACGTGATCCAGGTCGACGTCCGGATGCGTCTCAAGTCGCAGACGCTCACGACCTTCCTCGTATACGGATTGCGCAACAATCTCGACATCGGTCTGCTCCTGCCGTTCGTTCGGAATGACCTGACGATCTTCAGCCATGCGCGGGTCATCACGGCGCCCGGATCGGTTCCCGGCGTGCACGTGTTCGATCCGCTCACCGAGAGTCCAGGGCAGTTCGGGACGGCACATGCGATGGGCATCGGAGACATGATTCTGAGGGCGAAGTACGGGTTGACACGTCTCCCCTTCGACGCCGCCATCCTGGCGGACGTGACGGTGCCCACCGGCAACAAAGCGAACTTCCTCGGAACGGGCGCGTTTCGAGCGCGGGGCGTCTTCATCGCTTCCGCCACGGGCGAGCGGTTCTCGCCGCATCTGAACCTCGGGATGGAGGTCAACGCCGAGAACGAGAACCTCAGCAGCATCGAGTACCGCCTGGGATCCGAGTGGGCGATCTCGCCGCGCGTGACACTCGTGGGCGACCTGCTCGGCACCGTCCGCCCGTTCCTCGGAGACGAGTTCGAGGCGCGCGCGGTCGAGACGCAGTCGCTCGTCGGCCGCTCCGAGATCGACTTCGCCCTCGGGGCGAAATACAAGATCCGCGACAACGCCGTTCTTCTATTCAATTATCTCGTCCCGATGAACGATGCGGGAATTCGCCCGGAGACGAGCTTCACGTTCGGCGTTCAGATGGCGGTCAAATAACCACGTCGAACTCGCGCCGCCAGAGCGCCGCCGCCCACAGCCGCCACGCGCCGCGGAAGTCGCGTGAGGCTCCCCGTTCGAACCGGTCGAGGAACGACGAGATGCTTCGCCGGTCGAAAGCGCCGGGAACAGCCAGCAGCTCGCGCTCCACGTCGCGCCGCACGACCGTCATCGACTCGCGGAGAAACTGCTCCTCGGGTGTGGCGAATCCCATCCGGTCCCGCCGCTCCGTGATGGAAGGAGGAAGGTACCGCCGCGCCACGTCGCGGAGCACCCGCTTGCGCTCGCCGGCTCCCGCCTTGAACGAGGACGGCAGCGAAAAGGCGAACTCGACGAGCGACCGATCGAGATAGGGAACTCTCGCCTCGACCGAGTGTGCCATCGCATTCTTGTCCGCGTAGAGCAGGATGATCTTCACGTTTCCCCAGCGGAGCTCGCGGTAGAGGAGCTGATTCAGGAGCGAAGGATCGTCGATCCGATCCGCCTGCATCGACCCTAAACCCGGGCGTCGAGCATCGCGATAGGCCGGCACGACCCAGCGGCCAGCGCCGGTGCGCCCGAGCCTCTGCAGGATGGGATCGCCGAAGTAGTCGGCGAGGACGCCGAGGCGGCTCGAGTCGCTTTTGCGGCTGATCGCACCGAGCTCGCGGAGGAACCCGGAGACGCCGTTCTCGCGTCCCTCATCGAGAAGGACGAGGCGCTGGTGATTGGGATACCCGCCGAACAGCTCGTCCGAGGCCTGGCCGTCGAGCGCGACGGTGACTCCTCTTTCCCGGACGTGCTCGAAGATGCGGTACTGCGCGAGCGCCGCGGAGGCGAGCGGCGGTTCCTCGAGCGCGCGGATCATGTCGCCGGCCCGGCGCGTCATCCATGCCGGATCGAATGTCGTCTGGTGATTGAGGATCCTCTCGCGCGCGACGACCTCGTCGACGTAGCCGAGCTCGCAGAGCTCCGGGGCCCGCTCCCGGAACCCGAGCGAAAACGTGGGAACCTCGGCCTCGAGGCCCTTCTGCCGATGCATCAGCACGGCCAGCAGCGTCGAGTCGAGCCCGCCGGAAAGGAGCGATCCGGCCGCCACGTCGGCGACCGCGTGTGTCGAGACCGACGCCGTCAGCCGCCGCTCGAGCTCATCGACCGCCGCATCGTACCCGTCGCTCCATCGTGATTCCGGCCGAAGCTGCCAGAACGGCTCGAAGCGCGGCGCCGTGGGAGGCTCGTCGATCGAAATCGTCGCCACGCTCGCCGACGGAACGAGCTCGATCCCCTCGAAGTACGTGTCGTCGAGACACGGCGATCGCCACCCTGTGAGATAGAGCGACAGGACCGCGGCATTCGCGACCGCCGGCCGGTCGGTCGCGGCGAGGATCTGCTTGATCTCGGATGCGAACAGCAGTCGATCGCCGTCGAGGCTCCAGTACAGCGGCTTGATGCCGATGCGGTCGCGCGAGACGACGAGCTCCCGCCGGTTCAGATCCACGATCGCAAGCGCCCACATCCCATCGAGGCGCTCGAACGCGCGCGAGCCCCACTCCTCGTATGCGGCGAGAACGACTTCCGTGTCGCCGGAGCTGCGGAAGCGGTGACCCGAGCGCTCGAGCTCCTCGCGAAGCGACCGGTAGTTGTAGATTTCGCCGTTGAAGACGATCCACGTCGAACGGTCTTGGGAGCTCATCGGCTGATCCGCCGCGCTTCCGCGATCGAGAACGGTGAGTCGCCGGAACGCCACGGCGAGCGAGGCGCTCTGGTCTCCGGGCATCGTCTCCGCGCGTCGAACGCCCGCCTCCGCCGACCAGAAGAGAAACCCTTCTCCGTCCGGGCCGCGATGCGGGATTTTCGCGTGCATGCGGCGAACGCGCTCCGACACCTCCGCCGAAGACCTGCCGGCGAGAATGAGACTGATTCCGCACATGATCGATCCCGGCAGTATAGGCACGCTACGACCTGGCGAGGGCGCGGAGAGGATTGCCCGAGAGGAGAACGCAGAGAACCAGAGCGACGAGCCAGGCAGCGGCGAGAACCGGGATCGCCGAGGCGGAACCCCCGAGCGGAGACGCGAACCGCCACGGGATCGTGGCGATCGCAGCCGCCGCGACCGGCAGCGCGACGTCCCGGCCGAGCCAGCGGCCGTAGTGGCGTCGCAGGAGCCCGCGATGCATGATCGGAGTCATCGCGAGGACGTAGCCGAGCCCGACCGCGGCCCACAAGGCGGCGACACCCGGAATGCCGAACTGCCGCCCCAGAATCAGCGTCGCGGGCGTGAGTACGCAGATCGCGGCGACGTTCGTGTAGAGGACCAGGCGCGGCTTCCCGGCCGCCATCTGGAGCGTCAGCGGCACCGTCGCGAGGCCCGCGAGCATCGTACCGGCCGCGAGGAACGGAAGGACGGCCTGCGCCCGCTCCGCGACGGCCGCGTCGCCGCTCCACAACAGAACGATGGCCTGCGGGAACGTGATCAGCAGCATCGCGGCCGGCGCGAGAACGACCGCCAGCGCGCGAGTCACGCGGTGATAGAGAGCCGCGAGCTCCTCCTCGTTTCGGTCCTCGACGAGCCGCGCGAACCGCGGAAAGAGAGCCGTGGTCACGGGCGCGACGAGCATCCAGAGCGCGGCGGCGAGCGACCAGGCCAGCGTATATACCCCGAAATCCTCCAGCGGAACGAGCGCGCTCAGGATGATCTTGTCGATCTGCGTGACGAGCGGAGCGAACACGCCATTCACCGACACGGCCGCCGTGAACGAGCCGCTCCGCGCCAGCAGCCCGGCCCGGAAGCGGGAGCCGAAGAACGGCCTTCGGATCGATCGCCAGAGCGGGCCTCCCGTGAGTGCGGTCTGCAGTCCCGTCGCGACGATGAGCCAGCCGAAGTAAGTCTCGATCGTCGGCGCGACGAACAGGAGAACGAGCGCCGCTCCGCCGTGGCGCACCGCGACGGTGGCTGTCGTGATCACGTTCAGAGCGAAGTGACGCTCGAGGCCGAAGAGTCCCCCCTGGTAGAGCCAGAACGGAATCTGGAGTCCGAACATCACTCCCATCAGCCGGATCGCGCGCTCGAGGGTCTCCGGCGCCAGCGTTCCGGACCGGATCCAATTCGTCGCGATCCAGCCGCTCGCGGCGATCACGACGAGAGAGGCCACCGCGGCGAAGATCCACGAAACGGCCTCGTACGTCCGAACGAGATCACCCGCCTCGGCCGCCCCGTCCGGCCCGCGACGCCGCGCGAGCTCCCGGTTCAGCGTCAGCCCGAGCCCGAAATCGAAGATCGCGAAGATGCTCTGCAGCATGAGCGAGAAGCCGATGAGCCCCCATGCCTCGATTCCGAGAATGCGGACGTAGAGCGGAATGAAGAGGAGCGAGAGGAGCGACGCAATCGATCGCGCCGCGAGGTTCGACGCGATGTTCCGTCCGAGAACTCCCATCCGGAGCCACGGCCGGCGTCCGCTCACCGCGGCTCCGGTTCGCTGCGGCGCAGCCTCCGCCGCAGATCCGTTGCGGCGAGCGCGAGGAGCGCGAAAAGGAATGCGTCGACCTGATAGCGGTAGAGGGGACCTTCACTCTTCTCGACGAGAACCGCCACGGCGATCACGTACGCGATATTCAGCAGCATGAAAGACAGGAGTAATCTCTGCGGCCGCTCGGTCCGGCGAAGCCGCCTGACTCCCGTGACGATCGCGATGACGATGAGTGGGAATCCGATGAACGGCGCGGCGATCTCCCACCAGGCCCAGCGCGCGAAAAAGCGCGACGGGTAGTCGAAGTACACGCCGATCTGGTATCCCGAGAGGATGTAAACCGAATTCACGACGTTCAGCAGGTACTTCAGCGGATTCCGAACGATCAGATGCACGGTGTCGGAGAGATACTGCCGTCCGACGGGGATGTAAATGAGGTGGTTGAAGTTCGGCTCGCCGGTGGTTTTCCATTCGCGATCGAGCGCGGGAATGCCGGTGACCGGCACGTCGAAAAATGGCCTGTAGGCGGGCACCGCGTCGTTCCGGTAGACGTTCACCAGCGGCGAGACGTCCCCGCGACGCAGTGCGCTCTCCTTCTCCGCGGACATTCCGGCCGTCATCGTCGCGAGGTTGCAGCCGAACCAGCTGCTCCCGAGCCACTGGCCGAACAGGATTCCCTGTTTCATCTGAAAACCAACCACGATAACGACGCCGAGGGCGAGCGGAACGATGAAGGCCGTCAGGGCGCCTCGTCGGGGCTGGCGCGCCACGACGTGAGAGCGAAAGGCCCATCCAACGAATCCGACCATAACGAGAAACCAAGGAACCGAGAAAAACGCGCGGGTGAGCGGGATGAGCGTAAGAAACAGGAGGCACAGGGCGAATGCTCGAGCGGATCCGGACTCCAGGGCTCGCCAGAACGAGAACGCGGCCGCGCCCATCAAGGCCGCCATGACCACGCCGTAGTAGACGGCGCCCTCCATCCACATCGAGTTCGGGTTCAGCATGAACAGGACGGTCATCAGGACCGCGGGAGCTCGTTCCGCACCGAGGACGCTCATGAGTCGGAACGCGAGAATGTAGATCGAGAGACCGACGGCCCAGTTGAGAATCTGATAGTTCAGCGCGAAGTCGCCCGGGAGCCGGAGCATGCCCGCTACGAGGAGATTGAACAGCGGTGGTTGCGAGTGCAGGTACAACAGACTGCGCCACAAGTCCTCCCGCAGGAGAGACTCCTCGAGTAGCGGCATGCCCTGGTGGAGCGTCTCGACGTCCATGTGCTCTCCGCGAAGAGCGGCCGCCGCTCGCGCGATGACGTTTCCCTGGAAACTCGGTGTCGCGATCGCCAGAGCATCACTGCTGTACAGCAGGCGGCTGATCACGAAGACGACGAGCACGATCGCGAGCGCGAGGCGATCCTTCTCCGGACGGGTCATGCGAATCGTGGTCCTATACTATACGAGCGCTTCCATGACGACTGCTCGGATGCTCCCCTGGGAGTTGTGGCCGCTCGCCTGTCGCGCTGCGACCGGAAAGACCTGGCCTCCAGCTTCGCAGGCCGCCGCGGACCGCCTCGTCGCATTCGCTTCACATCACAAACTGCTGCCGCTCCTCGCCGCCACGGCGCCCGATTCGAACCTCCTCGCGCGTGCCCTGGAGCGCTCGCGCGCGCTCCTCCGCGTGAATCACGTCTGGGCCGAAACGTGGATCGAGACGATGAAGACGTTCCGGGGAGTCGTGGGAGACGAGGAATTCATCCTTTTCAAAGGTGCCGATTTCGCCTTTCGGCTTTACGACCAACTCGAGCTTCGACCGATGGCGGACATCGACGTCCTGGTTCCCGCCGCGGCGACGCAACGGCTCCGCGCCCGGATGGAGGCGGCGGGGTTCACGCCCCAGTATCCGAAGCCGGCCTGCCGCGACGCCGCGCATCATGAGTTTGGATTTCGGAGCACCGGAGTCACGATCGAGATCCATCAGACCTTCATCCAGCGACCGCGGCACCGGATCGATTACGAGGCGGTCTGGGCGCGTCGTGAGCCTCTGCGGACGCCCGCCGGCACCGCGTTTCGACTCGCCGATCGTGACGCCCTCCTCGCCCTCTGCATCGCCGTCGCGGGCGATTACTTCGACCCTCCCCTCATCCGGCTTCTCGATCTCCATCTCCTCCTGCTCCAGAACGATTCCGCCCTGGACGACCAGACGACCGCTCTCGCGCGAGCGTGGAAGTGCGAACGTGCCGTTTACGGGACGCTGCGTCGCTATCAGCGCCTTTTTCCCGAATCCGCCCCGCCTCATCTCGCGCGGACACTCCGCTCCCTGCTCGCGCCCCGCTCACGCGCCTTCCTCGAGGCCACCGTCCTTCCGGCGGACCTCCCGACCGGCAAGGTCCGGCGACGAAGGATGAAGGAGCTGTGGCAAAAGTTCTGGACGATGGACGACTCCCGCCGCCGCGTCGCGTTTCTCCTCTACCACCTGGTGAGCACCGCGAAAGGCCATCTCGAGATCCTTCGGGAACGACGGCTCTCCCCGCGCGGACACTCGGAGCCGCAGAAGGCCCGATGAGCCGGTCGGGAAAGCGACGCCTCCTGCTGTTCGTGACCTGCACCGCCGCGGCGGCGGTTCTGGCCGGGTTTGCCGTCCGCGCTGCGGCTCCCGCGGTAGCGCGATTTCTCATCGTCCAGGACCCTCTACGGAAGGCCGACGCGATTCTCGTCCTCGGATCGCAGCGAATGACCCGAACGGTCGAAGCGGGGGCTCTTCATCGGGACGGCTGGGCCCGAACGATCATCCTCACCCCGAACGACTCCCCGGAGCTCGAGCGGATCTTCGCGGAGCTCGGACTGAACATCCCTCGTTTTTCAGACCTGCAGATCGACGCCCTCGTCCAGATGGGTGTTCCTCCGGGCGACATTCGCATGCTGGAAGGCAATCCGGCGAGCACTCTCGACGAAGCGGAGCTCATGGCCGATCTCGCCCGGAAGCGGGACTGGTCCCGCGTCATCGTCGTCACGACGGCCTACCACACGCGCCGCGCGCGTTGCTACTTCGATCGGGAGGAAACCGCCGAGCTCGACTTCGTCATTCGCGATTCCCGTTTCGAGACCGTTCATCCGCGCAGGTGGTGGCGCGTGCCCGGAGAGCGGCTGGACGTCACGCTGGAGTACGTGAAATTCTCGAAATTTCTCCTCGCGCAGAACCCGCTCTTCCGCTCACGGAGGACCCCGGATCGAAGCAGGTGAGACGTTTTAACGCGTGACCATCGGCTGCTCGACGCGATCGGGGCGCAGTCTGAGACCATCGGCCTCGCGCGCCGCGCGAAGTTCCGGCCGCGATGAGGCGAAACCCCGCACTTTCCGCGTATAATTTCCGCACCCGTTGCTTGGCCGGGATACCGCGTCAGCCAGCGCCGTTTCGGGCGCGGACGGCAAACCCACAGATGCACGAAGAAAGCACACCTCGAACGGCGCCGGGCCTGCCGGACTGGCTGATCATTCGCGTCGGTGCGCTTCGCGTCGTGCTGCTGTTCCTCTTTCACGCCGTCGTCTTCACGCTCAGCTACTCGCTGGCATGGCTGGTCCGATTCGAGTTCGAGATTCCGACCGATTTCGTCGTGGTGATGCAAGCGAGCCTCCCCCTGGTCGTCGGACTCCAACTGACGGTGGGGGCATTCTTCGGATTCTATCGAGGATGGTGGCGGTACGTAGGGATCGCCGACGTCCTCAGGCTCGTGGTCGGGCTCTCGGCCGCTCTCGTGCTGCTCGTGGTCGCATGGTATCTCGGGCCTCTCCTCGGGCTCGATCCGAGATACGCGAAACCGCCGCGGGGCGTGCTGCTGGTCGACTGGGCGTTCGCCCTTCTGATTCTCTTCGGCGCGCGCGTGGCCGTTCGTGTCGGCCGCGATCGGGTCCGAACGACGGGTTCAGCAGGCCCTCAGAAGCGCGTGGTGATCATCGGCGCAGGAGATGCGGGCGAAACCCTTGCGCGCGAGATCGAGCACCGGCCGCAGCTGGGGATCAAGGTCGTCTCCTTCGTGGACGATCATCGGGCGAAACAGGGATCGCATATCCGAGGAGTCGACGTCCGCGGCCCGATCGCCGACATCGCGCGCATCGCAGACGTGCTCAGGGCTGAGGAAGCGCTCATCGCGATCCCCAGCGCATCCGGCAAGCGGATGCGCGAAATCATTCATCACCTCGCCGAGGCGGATCTCGCCTTCAAGACGATCCCCGGCATCGATCAGCTCGTCTCGGGACGCGTCCACGTTTCGCAACTCCGCCCGGTCGACATCGAAGACCTGATCCGTCGTGAAAAGATCCAACTCCCCGGCGATCGCGTCCGGCAGTTGTTCCAGAAAAAGCGCATTCTGGTGACCGGTGCCGGGGGAACGATCGGATCGGAGCTGGCCCGGCAGGTCCTCGACTTCGAGCCTGCGGAGCTTCACCTGGTCGAGCGCTCCGAATTCGCCCTGTACGAAGCCGACAAGCGGCTCACGCGCGAGTGTCCGTGGCTGACGTCGACGATTCGGCACCACCTCGCGGACATCCGTGACGGATCGACCCTGGATCGAATCATCCACGAGGCGGCGCCCGAAATCGTGCTGCATTCCGCCGCGCACAAGCATGTTCCCCTCGGTGAGCTGAACCCCGGTGAGTACATCCGCAACAACACCC
>JBOGJQ010000494.1:0-5790 GCA_050745405.1 Thermoanaerobaculia bacterium
ACCGTCGGCCGGCGGAAGTACGACGTGTACTTCAAGGACCTCCGCACCGGCGCGATCTCTCCCGAGCGCCTCGAGGACGTGACCGGGAACAGCGTCTGGGCGGCTGACGAGAAGACCGTCTTCTACGTCCGTCAGGACCCGCAGACGCTCCGCGCGTATCAGGTGTGGCGGCACGAGGTCGGAAGCGATCCGTCGAACGACGTCCTCGTCTATCAGGAAGACGACGAGGAGTTCAGCGTCTACGCGTACCGTTCGAAGTCGGACGAGTACATCATGATTGCCTCCAGCCAGACGATGGCGGACGAGGCGCGCTTCGTCCCGGCGAACGATCCGACGGCGCCCCCGCGCGTGATCGAGCCGCGGAAGCGGGGGCGGGAGTACGGCGCGGATCACCTCAACGGCGCGTTCACGATCCGGACGAACGACGGCGGCACGAACTTCCGCATCATGCGCGCGCCCGACACGGCGCCGGGATACGAGAACTGGACCGAAGTCGTGCCGCACCGGGACGACGTCTACATCGGCGATTTCGAGCTCTTCCGCGACCGCCTCGTTCTGAGCGAGCGGAAGGACGGCCTCACGCGCATTCACGTCCTGCCGTGGGAGGGAGGCGAAGGGTACCTCGTCGACTTCGGCGAGCCGGCGTACGTCGCCTGGCTCGACGACAACCCCGAGCCCGACACGATGACGCTCCGCTTCGGCTACAGCTCGCTGACGACCCCGCGGTCGATCTACGACTGGGACATGGTCGCGAAGGAGAAGGTGCTCCGGAAGCAGGAGCAGATCGGCGGCGGGTTCGATCCGGCGAACTACGTGACCGAGCGGCTGTGGGCGACCGCGCGCGACGGCGTGAAGGTGCCGGTCTCGGTCGTCTACAGGAAAGGACTCGAGAAGAACGGGACGGCGCCTCTCCTCCTCTACGGCTACGGCTCTTACGGCTACAGCACGGATCCGGGATTCAACGCGCCGGCGATCTCGCTGCTCGACCGGGGATTCGTCTACGCGCTCGCGCACATCCGCGGCGGCCAGGAGCTCGGGCGGCAGTGGTACGAGCACGGGAAGCTTCTCGAGAAGAAGAACACGTTCACCGACTTCATCGACGCGGCGGAGTTCCTGATCGAGAAGGACTACGCCGATCCCGAGCGCGTCTTCGCGATGGGCGGCAGCGCGGGCGGGCTCCTCGTGGGCGCCGTCATGAACATGCGACCCGATCTCTGGAAGGGGATCGTCGCGCGCGTCCCGTTCGTCGACGTCGTCACGACGATGCTCGACGAGTCGATCCCTCTCACGACGAGCGAGTACGACGAGTGGGGGAACCCGAACGAGAAGGAGTATTACGAGTACATGCTGTCGTACTCGCCGTACGATCAGGTGCAGCGCGCGGCGTACCCGAACCTCCTCATCACGACGGGGCTCCACGACTCGCAGGTGCAGTACTGGGAACCGGCGAAGTGGCTCGCGAAGCTCCGGACGATGAACGAGGGCGACAGCGTCCTCCTCATGAAGACGGACATGGAGGCGGGACACAGCGGAACGACCGGCCGCTTCAAGCGGCACCACGAGACGGCGATGATTTACGGGTTCCTGCTCGAGCTGGCGAATCAATAGGTCGCCGCTCGTCGCTCGTCGCTCGTCGCTCGTTTCTACTCGGCGGGAAACACAATATCCAAGGCGCCGTCATCCTGAGGAGCGAAGCGACGAAGGATCTCCTCAGCTGCGTCTCAATCCCGAAGCAGCGCCGCGAGTCTGAGTCGCGGCTGAGGAGATCCTTCGCTCACGCCCTCCCTGCCGCCCTCGCTCAGGATGACGCGCCGATTGCGACGACCGGCGGCAACGAACAACGAACAACGAACAACGAGCGACGAGCAACGAGCAACGAGCAACGAGCAACGAGCGACTGAATTACGACAACAGCCGCTCCAGCGTCTCCAGATCCAGCGACCGCAGAACGCTGTTGTCCTCGGTCAGGATCGAATCCGCGAGCTCCCGCTTGCTCTCCTGCAGCTCGAGGATCTTCTCCTCGACCGTGCCGCGCGCGATGATCCGGTACGCGAACACCGGCTTCTCCTGCCCGATGCGGTGCGTGCGGTCGATCGCCTGCGCCTCGACCGCCGGGTTCCACCACGGGTCGAGCAGAAAGACGTAGTCCGCGCTCGTCAGGTTGAGGCCCGTTCCCCCCGCCTTGAGACTGATGAGGAACACCGGCGGCCCGTCGGGCGCCTGGAACTCGCGCACGACGCGCTGGCGGTCCACCGTGCGTCCGTCGAGCCACGCGTAGCGGATCCGCTGCTTCTCGAGACGTTTCGCCGCGAGCGAGAGGAAGCTCGTGAACTGCGAGAAGACGAGCGCCCGGTGCCCGCTGTCGATGACTTCGGCGAGCTCCTCGAGCAGCACCTCGAGCTTCGCGCCTTCGATCTCGGTCGCCGGATCGAGAAGAGCCGGGTCGCACGCCGCCTGCCGCAGCCGCAGCAGCGCCTCGAGCACGTGCATGCGCGCGCTCTGCATTCCCTCGCTCTTCACCTTGTCCAGCAGCGACGCGCGATACGAGAGCCGGAGCTGCTCGTAAATCTTCGCCTGCTCGGCGTCGAGCTCGCACCAGAGCGTCTGCTCGACGCGCGGCGGAAGCTCGGGCGCGACCTGCTCCTTGGTGCGGCGGAGGATCAGCGGGCGCAGCGCCGTCGCGAGCGTCTCGAGCCGCTCGGGCGCAACGCTCCGGCCGGCGAACTGCTTCCGGAACCACTTCGACGGCCCGAGCATCCCCGGCTCGAGAAATTCGAACAGGCTCCACAGCTCGCCGAGGTGGTTCTCGATGGGCGTGCCGGAAAGGGCGAGACGGTGCGTCCCCTCGAGCAGGCGCGCGGCCTTCGCCGTCTGGCTCGAGGCGTTCTTGATCGCCTGCGCCTCGTCGAGGACGACGTATTCGAAATCGATCGCGGAGAGGTGCGCGATGTCCGCGCGCAGCGTCCCGTACGTCGTGAGGACGAGCCCCGCGTTCGCGAGGTCGTCGACCGAGCGGTCGGCGCCGTGATGCTCGACGACGTTCAGCCCGGGAACGAAACGCGCCGCCTCCTCTTTCCAGTTGAACAGCAGCGACCGCGGCGCGACGACGAGAGACGGCCGGTCGCGGTCGAGTGACGCGAAGAGCGCGAGGACCTGCACGGTCTTGCCGAGTCCCATGTCGTCGGCGAGACAGCCGCCGATGCCGAGGCCGCGGAGATGCTCGAGCCAGCCGAGCCCCTCGCGCTGATACGCGCGGAGCGTTCCAGTGAACCCCTCGGGCTCCCCCTTCGGCTCGATCTCGCCGCCGCGGACGAGGCGGTCGCGCAGCGCGGCGAAGTCGCGGTCGGTCTTGACCTTATTCCGCGCGCGGAGAAGAAGGTCGATCAGCAGCGCCTGTCCCGCCTTGAAGCGGTAGCGGCCGTTCCGCCCAGGATCAACGCCTTCGAGAAACTCGAGGCCCTCGAGAAGCCCTTCCTTCACGAGGCCGAACGAGCCGTCGGGAAGCTTCCGCAGTCCCGATGCCGCCGTCTCGAGCAGCTCCGAGACCGGCAGCGCCACGTCGCCGAAGCGCACCTCCGCGCGGAGGTCGAACCAGTCGATGCCGCTCTCGATCTCGAGGCGGAGATCGTCGGAGACGCGGAGCGGTTTGCCGTGCAGCTCGACCGTCCACCCCTCGCGCGCGAGCGCGGGAAGGACTTCCGCTTCCTGCGACGCGCGGATGCGCCACGCGCCGAAGTAGTCGCGCACGACGCGCAGGCCGCCCAGGCGGGCGATGAAGTCGCGCTCGCGGACGAGGTCGCGGAGGATGATCCTTCCGGGCTGCGCGATACTCGGCCCTCCCTCGCCCGGGACGACGTCCACGTCGTCATAACGGACGGTGAAGGTCCCGGTCCACCCTTCCCCTTCGCGGTCGCCGCCGCGGACGAGAAGGAGCCGCGGCTCGGGCGTGGGGCGCTCGACGCGCTTCCGCAGCTCCGGCGGGAGGTCGACCTCGGCCGGCGCGCGCGCGACGAGGGCCGCGACGAACTCGTCGCGATCCGATTCCGGCACTTCGATCGGCGCGCGCGCGAGCGACTCGATCCACGGGCCGGCCGAGTCGGAGCGAAGCGGCGCAAGCCGATTGCCGAGGAGGACGGCGCCCGCCATGACGACGTCCACGCCGTCCAGCGCGACCGATTCGGTGCCGCGGCGGAGAGCTCCCGTCAGACGGAGTCCGGCGCGGCGGTCGCCGTTCTCCGCGCGCAGATGGAGGGCCCACGGCTCCGCCTCCCATTCGAGCGGCCCGGCGAGATCGTCGTCGAGGTCGAGGTAGAGGCGCCCGGTCGCGGCCATCTTCGCGAGGATCGCCTTCTTCCCTTCGCCGCGGAGGAAAAAGGACGACGACTCGGTCGACTCGGGCGCGTAGACGTCGAGATAGAGCAGGCCGAGGATCTCGCGGTCCGGTTCGGGGAGCTGGGCGATGTCGGCGTGCGTCGGCTGGAAAGGCCGCGGCTTGCCGAGCGAGCCGTCGCGCCGCGGCCGCCGGACGTGCGGCGTGACCTGCAGCGTCGCGGCCGAGGGCGCAGCGAGAACGTAGACGATCTCCCCTTCCGTTTCGGCGGAGGGAGGCTCGACGCCGGGCAGCCGCTCGAGACGGTCGAGCCATTCCGCGCGCCGTCGCGGCGTGAACGGAACGACCTTCGCGTCGATCTCGGGCGCGTCGTCGCTCGGCCCGATGATCTCGATCGCGTCGAAACGGAGCAGACCGTCGCGCTGCGCGCGGCGCAGCACGGCCCAGACGTGCTTGCAGAGATCGAGGTTCTGTTCGTAGAAGGGACAGTCGCAGGCGTACTCGAGCTCGCCATCGGCGGCGGAGATGCTGACCGAGTAGTCGGTCGATCCGCGCACCTCGGCGAAGATGCGGCCGTCGGCCTGGCGCGCGATCGCGCCGACGCGCTGCTCCTCGTAGTAGCGGTCGCCACGCGCGCGGATGCCGACCGGAACGAGGCGCTCGAGTGCGGAGAGTGCGGGCACGAACCCCTCAACGCGCAGTAATTCGAAACATTTCCCGCCGGGATGACAGAAAACCCGCCGAGCGCGTAGGATGCCGGTCGCAGCAGCGGAGGTTTCCAAAAATGTCGCAAAGCTCCTGGGTTCTCGCCGTGGCCGCCGTCGCCCTCTTCGCCTCGTGCCGCACCGCCCCCGTGACCGGCGGCGGGGGCACTCCCGTGTCGTCCCCCTCGACCGAGACCGCGGCGCCGCAGCCACCGATCGCCGAGGCGCGGCCGCACCGGCTCGAGATGCACGGCGACGTTCGCGTCGACGACTACTACTGGCTCCGCCAGCGGGAGAACCCCGAGGTCATCGAGTATCTCGAGGCGGAGAACGCGTACGCCGAGGCGTGGCTCTCGAGGACGTCCTCGCTCCAGGAGACGATCTTCGAGGAGATCGTCGGCCGGATCCCCCAGCGCGACGAGTCCGTTCCGGTCTTCGAGAACGGCTGGTTCTGGGCCACGCGCTACGAGCCGGGGAAGGAGTACGCGATCTACACGCGCCAGCGGACGCTCGACGCCCCAGAAGAGATCGTGCTCGACGTCAATGACATGGCGAAGGGGCACGGCTACTACGCCGTCCGCGGCGTCGCCCCGAGCGACTCGGGGAACCTGCTCGCCTTCGCCGTCGATACCGTCGGCCGGCGGAAGTACGACGTGTACTTCAAGGACCTCCGCACCGGCGCGATCTCTCCCGAGCGCCTCGAGGACGTGACCGGGAACAGCGTCTGGGCGGCTGACGAGAAGACCGTCTTCTACG
>JBOGJQ010000495.1:0-5307 GCA_050745405.1 Thermoanaerobaculia bacterium
GCCCAGGCCCTCGCCCGTCTCGCCGACCTGACTCCGAAACAGATCGTCGCCGAGTTGGACCGTTACATCGTCGGGCAGGCCGACGCCAAGAAGGCAGTTGCGATAGCGCTGCGCAATCGCTGGCGCAGACAGCGGGCACCGGACAGCATCCGCGCGGAGATCGCGCCCAACAACATCATCCTCATAGGCCCCACCGGTGTCGGAAAGACGGAGATCGCGCGCCGCCTCGCGCGCATGACCGGCTCGCCGTTTCTGAAGATCGAGGCTTCCAAGTTCACGGAGGTCGGCTACGTCGGCCGGGACGTCGAATCGATCGTGCGCGACCTCACCGAGCTCGGCGTGAAGCTCGTCCGCGAGGAGCGCGCCCGCTCGGTGCGCGCCCAGGCCGAGGCGAACGCGCGCAACCGCCTGCTCGACCTCCTCCTCCCGCCCGCCCGCTCGAGCGGCTTCAGCCCGTATACCCCCCAGCCGCAGCAGCCGTCCACGCCGGAGGAGGAAGGGAACCGCGAATCACGTGAAAAGCTCGGCCGCTGGCTCGACGAGGGGCGCCTCGAAACGCGCGAAGTCGAAGTCGAGGTCCGGGAGTCGGGCTTTCCCTCGTTCGAGATCTTCAGCAGCCAGGGCGTCGAGGAAATGGGCGTGAACATGAAGGACATGCTCCCCGGCCTCTTCGGCGGAAAGACGCGACGCAAGAAGATGCCCGTCTCCGACGCGCGCGAGGTTCTCATCGCCGAGGAGTCGGAGAAGCTGATCGACCAGACCGCCGTCGCCCGCGAGGCGATCGAGCGCGTCGAGCAGAGCGGCATCGTCTTCCTCGACGAGATCGACAAGATCGCCGGCCGCGAGTCGAAGCAGGGCCCCGACGTCTCCCGCGAAGGCGTCCAGCGCGACCTTCTCCCGATCGTCGAAGGGACGTCCGTCAACACGAAGTATGGAATGGTGAAGACGGACCACATCCTCTTCATCGCGGCGGGCGCGTTCCACGTCGCCAAACCGGCGGACCTCATCCCCGAGCTGCAGGGGCGCTTCCCGATCCGGGTCGAGCTCGAGTCGCTCTCCGAGGAGGACCTCCAGCGGATCCTTCGCGAGCCGCGGCACGCGCTGACGCGCCAGTACCGCGAGCTGCTGCAGACCGAGGGCGTCACGCTGCGGTTCACGGACGACGCGGTCGTCGCGATCGCGCGCTTCGCGGCCGAGGTGAACCGGCGGACCGAGAACATCGGAGCGCGCCGCCTGCACACGATTCTCGAGCGATTGCTAGACGATGTTTCCTTCCGCGCCGACGACCTGGCGGGATCCGAGGTCGTCGTCGACGAGGCGTACGTCGAGAAGGCGCTCGCCGACATCGTGCAGGACGTCGACCTTTCGCGCTACGTTCTCTGACCAGGAGGTGCAGTTTGGCCATCGCGACGATCAATCCCGCCACCGGCGAGACCGTGAAGACGTTCGATCCGATCTCGGACGAGGAGCTCGAGCGGAAGATCGCGCTCGCCGCGGAAGCGTTCGAGCGCCATCGCCGCACGAGCTTCGACGAGCGCGCGGCGAAGATGCGGCGCGCCGCCGAGATCCTCGAGCGCGACCGCCGCAAGCTCGGGGAGCTGATCACGCTCGAGATGGGGAAGCCGATCAAGGCCGCGGAAGGCGAGATCGCGAAGTGCGCGCTCGCCTGCGGCTTCTACGCGGCCGCCGCCGCCGAGCACCTCGCGGACGAGCACATCAAAACCGAGGCCTCCGAGACCTACATCCGATTTCTTCCGATTGGGCCGGTCCTCGCGATCATGCCGTGGAACTTCCCGTTCTGGCAGGTCTTCCGCTTCGCCGCGCCCGCGCTCATGGCCGGAAACGTCGGCCTGCTCAAGCACGCCTCGAACGTGCCACAGTGCGCGCTGGCGATCGAGGCGATCTTCCGCGAGGCTGGTTTCGAAGAGGGCGCGTTCCAGGCGCTTCTCCTCGAATCATCGCGAGTGGAGAAGCTCCTGCGCGACCCGCGCATCGCGGCGGCGACCCTCACCGGCAGCGAGCCCGCGGGTTCTTCGGTGGCCCGCATCGCGGGAGAAGAGATCAAGAAAGTCGTCCTCGAGCTCGGCGGATCGGACCCGTTCATCGTCATGCCGAGTGCGGATCTCGACGAAGCCGTCGCGACCGCGGTGAAGGCGCGCACGGTGAACAGCGGACAGTCGTGTATTGCCGCGAAGCGGTTCATCGTCCACGAGAAGATCGCCGACGAGTTCGAACGGAAGTTCGCCGCGGCGATGGAGGCTCTGAAGGTCGGTGATCCGCGGCTCGAGGAGACGGAGATCGGGCCGCTCGCGTCCGAGCAGATCGCGCGCGACGTCGACAAGCAGGTGCAGGAGAGCGTTCGCCGCGGCGCGCGTCTCGTCACGGGCGGGAAGCGCGCCGGCGACCGCGGGAACTTCTACGCGCCGACCGTTCTCGCCGACATTCCCGACGACGCCCCGGCGGCAGCCGAGGAGGTGTTCGGGCCGGTCGCGGCGGTGTTCCGCGTGAAGTCGGCCGAGGAGGCGATCGCGCGCGCGAACGCGACCCGCTACGGCCTCGGCGCGTCCGCCTGGACGAACGATGCGGAAGAACGGAGGAAATTCGTCGACGGAATCGAGACGGGGCAGGTGTTCATCAACGCGATGGTCGCGTCCGATCCGCGCGTCCCGTTCGGCGGCGTGAAAAAGTCGGGCTTCGGACGCGAGCTCGGGGAGTACGGCATCCGGGAGTTCGTGAATATCAAGACGGTGTGGGTGAAGTGACCGAAGGCGTCTTCGACGTCCTCACCTTCCTCGTCGCGTGCGTCGCCGGCGGCGTAGCCTCGGTCGCCGGATTCGGGATCGGAAGCATTCTCACGCCGTGGCTGTCGATCGAGGCGGGGATCCGCGTCGCGGTCGCGGCCATCTCGATCCCGCATCTCATCGGAACGGCAGTGCGGTTCTGGATGCTGCGCGGCGCGCTCGACCGGCACGTCCTCGCGACGTTCGGGACGATGAGCGCGGCGGGCGGTCTCGCGGGCGCTCTGCTGCACACCGTGATCCGCTCCGACGCGCTGACGGCGGTATTCGCGGCGCTGCTGATTTTCGCCGGGATTTCCGGCCTGACGGGGCTCAGCAGCCGGATGCGGTTTCACGGGCCGGTCGCGTGGATTGCGGGCGGAATCTCGGGCCTGTTCGGAGGTCTCGTCGGCAACCAGGGCGGAATCCGCGCGGCGGCGCTGATGGGGTTCGCCATTCGCCGCGACGCCTTCGTCGCCACGGCGACGGCGGTCGCGCTTCTGGTGGACTTTGCACGGATGCCGATCTACTTCGTCGCGGAGTGGCGGGAGATTGCCGCGATGTGGCCGTCCGTGGTGATCGCGACGGTGGGTGTCGTCGCGGGAACGATCGCGGGGCGGCGGCTTCTCGCGAACATCCCCGAGTCGCACTTCCGGCGCATCGTCTCGGGGCTGATCCTCGCGCTCGGATTCGTGATGCTCTCGCGGATCTGATCCACAGATTCCGCAGATGGTTATCCACAGATTTCACAGATTTACACAGATTGATTTGCTCTTGTTTTAATCTGTGTAATCTGTGAAATCTGTGGATGATCGGTCCCAATCTGTGGATCAATCCAGCCGGAAGCCGACCTTCAGGGTCACCTGATATTCGGCGAGCTTTCCGCCGTCGATCCGGCCGCGGAACCCGGTCACCTCGAACCAGTCGAGGTTGTGGAGCGACTCCGAAGCCTTCGTGACGGCGTTGTCGGCCGCGCGCGCGAACGATTCGCTCGAGGTACCGACGATCTCGATCAGTTTGTACGTCTTGTCGGTCATCGTTTCTCCTTTCGCTGAGTCTGCCGGCGTGCAGAAGGCGCGCCGGTCAGCGCGGGAACCAGAACGAGAGCATCGCCAGGAGCGGCAGGATCACGTACGCGGCGACGACGAGGAGCGCGACGATCCCGAGAAGGCGCCAGGTGGAGTGCTGCTCGCGGAAGACGTCGGCGAGGGTCGCCGCGCCGGTCTCGGCCCGCTGGAGCGTTCGCGCGAAGCGGTTGAGCTGGAGCCCCGGCAACGCCCAGAGCGCCGCGACGAGGACGGTGACGAGAAGGAGAATCCCGCTTTCGCGAGGGGCCAGATCGCCGCGGAAGGCGCCGAAGGCGAGGCCGATGAGCGCGACCGCGACGAGAAGCGCGGCGATGACGATCGTGATGCGCGCGAGGATCCGCACCCATCGCCGCGTCCCGCGCAGATCGCGAAGCAGCTTCGGGTCGAGGGGGGCGCTCTCGGTCGTTTCGCTCATTCGGACTCCTCGGGGCAACTCCAATTCTGCCACGCCTCGGGAACGTGACCTCAGACGAAGTCGCTGAGGACGAGGACGCGGCCCGGGCTCGGCCGCCTGCGGCCGAGCGCCCGGTCGTTGGTGACGAGAGGCGCTTGGTGCATGGCGGCCGTCGCGACGACAACAAAAAGCCGCCCCTCGCGAGGCGGCTGAATCATCGACGGAATGGCTCCGGCAGTTGGACTCGAACCAACGACCCACGGATTAACAGTCCGTTGCTCTACCGACTGAGCTATGCCGGAGTACGGCGCGGGCGCGGAGAATAGCCATCGGCCCGCCGCAGCGTCAACCCGGTAACCCCCGCCCGCCGGCATTTATTGCAGTTTCCGCCCGGGCGCGGAGGGCTCGCGCGACCGCCTCCACCGCCTCCTCGAGCGCCCCTTCGGCGTACGCGACGAGGACGACTCCGGGGTCGCCCGCGACCATCGCCGAGCAGCGCCGCGAGGCCTCCGGACGGTAGAGGGCGACGACCGGGATGCCGAACCGGTGGCGCGCCGCCGCGATCTCATACCCCACCCCCAGCGACGGCGTCGTCACCTCGGCGACCAGAGCGCCTCCCTCCCGCGCGACCTCCTCGAGCCACGCCATGTCGCGCGCGAAGATCGCCGCCGGATCGCCCGCCTCCCCTCCCTCGCCGATCGCGCCGTTCGTCACGTTGCCCGCATTCACGCGGAATCCGGCGCGCCCCAGCGCCTCCACGAAGCGGCGGTAGATCTAGACATCGCCGCGGCCGCCGGAGATCGAGCCGGAAAAGTAGATCGGGATCACGGGCTGAGTGTACCCTTCCCCCTCCCGGGTTGGCCGGCGGGACCCATCGCTTCGCTCAGGGCAGGCACCGGCCCCACATTCATGTCCGCCGAAATCGTCATCAACACCACCGAGCACGAGTCGCGCATCGCCGTCCTCGACGAGGGGCAGGTCGTCGAGCTGTGGGTCGAGCGCACCCGTCACCGCACGGTCGTCGGGAACATCTATAAGGGGCGGGTCT
>JBOGJQ010000496.1:0-15682 GCA_050745405.1 Thermoanaerobaculia bacterium
AGCTCGCCCTCCCCGTCCGGGTCGTCGCGCACGTTGACCGGCAGCGCGCGCTCTCCCGTCGCCGCGATCCTGTCGTAATTGAGCATTTGAAACACGGCTTTGGCGCCGGTCTCCAGCTTCGCCGCCAGCCCCGATGCGAGCGCACGCAGGTCGCTTTCCTCGGTCAGATGCGGCAGTGCATTGCCGAGGCAGATCGCGCCACCGAAGCTTCCGTCGACGACCGCTTCTAGATCGCGAAAGTCTCCCTGAACGAAACGGACGTTCGCCGGCACGGGCTCCTCGGCGGCCATTCTCAGCATCGATTCGGACGAGTCGACGCCGACGACGTCGAATCCGATCGAGGCGAGCCACTGCGCGTGATCGCCGGGCCCGGAGCCGAGGTCGAGAATGCGGTTGGAGGGGCCGTCGCGAAGGACCCGCTCGAGAAGCGGCGCCTCGCGGCGAATCCGCTCCGGCCACGCGATCATGTGGCGGTAGAGAGCGCGGGAGTACTGATCCTGGTCGGACATGCAATCGGCGATCTACGATCGGCCCCACTCCTTCCACTGCTCCGGAACGGATGGGACGAACGTGTGCTTCGGCTGCCACCCGAGACGGTGGCGCGTGGAGCCGCTGCCGACGCGCTGGTCGATGGCGAGGGCGTCGGCGAATCCTCCCATTTTCTGCCGGGCCTCGTTGAGCGGAATCCGGCGGAGGACCGACTTCTTCCCGCTTCTTTCGATGACGGCGTCGGCGCACTCGTGAATGCTCGCGCGCGTGTCGTCGACGGCGTGGAGGACGCCGTGCGTACGGCTCTCGATGGCGAGGCGATAGCAATCGGCGAGGTCGTCGACGTGGACCATCGCCCAGCGATTGGAGCCGTCGCCGACGAGGTCGAGCGGCTCGCCCTTCTCCGCCGCTTCGAACCATCCGCGCAGGAGCGACTGTTCGCGGCCGTAGACGCATCCCGGCCGGAGAACGGCCGTCGGGAAGTTGTCGCGTCCTTCGCCGAGCACGTACTGCTCGTGACGCGCACGCCACGCGACGAGGTCGATCGGGCTCGGCGGCGTCGTCTCGTCCGCGACGCCCGGACCGGTGTTGCCGAGCACCCAGACGCCCGAGGTGTAGAGGAAGTAGCGGTCGTCGTGGTAGCGGGTGAAGGCATAGATCGCCTTCTCGTCGAGATCGACCGTGTCGCTGGGCGAAAAGGCGGTGTGGACGTACGCCTCGCACCTCTCGATCTCGTCGCGATGGTCGAGCAGGTTCGACAGATCGCCGCGGAGGACGCGCACGCCCTCGAGGTTCTTCACCTTTTTTGGATCGCGCGCGATTCCGACGACCTCGTGCCCTCTGCGGCGGAGCGCCGCCGCGACCGCCCTGCCGATGTAGCCGCTGACTCCGGTCATGAAGATGCGCATGTCGACCTCCGTGGTTCGTTCCGGCGCAACATACCCCGTCGTCCGGTGTGCGAAAAGTCCCCCTTTTGATACTCTTCCCGGACCGCGGCCGCCGAGGCCGGATTTCGGTCCCTCAGGAGATGCTCGATGCCCCACCGCTACCCTCAGGAAGCGGCGCTCCGCGACGGCCGCCGCGTCCTGATCCGCCCCTTCACCGAGCACGACGTCGAAGCCCTCCATCAGTTTTTCCTCCGCCTTCCCGACGAGAACCGCCGCTTCGCGTGGAAGCGCGTCGAGGACCGGCGCGTCGTCGAGGAGTGGGGACGGAACATCGACTACGGTAAGACGCTCCCGCTCCTCGCGCTCGACGGCACCAAAATCGTCGCCGACGCGAGCCTCCATCGCCGCCGCGGCGGCCCCCTGCGCCTGGTCGGCCGCATCCGCTGGCTCATCGACCCCGAATACCGCGGCGTCGGCCTCGGACAGGTCCTGATCAATCAATTCATCGGCATCGGCCGCGAGAACGGCCTGCGCCATCTGAGCTGCCTGCTCATCTCCGATCTCGAGGCGGACGCGATCGCGGTCCTCGAGGAGATGGGATTCGAGTCGATCGTGATCAAGGGTTACGGCACCGATCCCGACGGCGGGCAGCACGACATGACGAAGCTGATCTTCCGCCTTTGACTTTGATAAACAGGTCGTCAATCGCCAGTTGCCAGTTGCCGGTTGCCGGTTGCCAGTCGCAGAACCGACAACCGACAACCAACAACCGACAACCGTCAGTTCGAGCCACGATGGCGACCGGCGACCGCTGAGGAGCTCATGCGCAAACTGACTATCCTTCTGTTCGCCATCGCCACCGCGGCGACCGCCGCGCCGATCGATCCCGCCCATTTCGACTCGCTCCGGTGGCGCGAGATCGGCCCGTATCGCGGCGGGCGCTCGGCCGCCGTCACCGGGATTCCCGATCAGCCCCTCGTCTACTACTTCGGCTCGACGGGCGGCGGCGTCTGGAAGACGATCGATGGCGGCGGGTCGTGGATGCCGGTTTCGGACGGCTATTTCGGCGGCTCGATCGGAGCGGTTGCCGTCAGCGAATCCGATCCGAACGTCGTCTACGTCGGGACGGGCGAGAAGACGGTGCGCGGCAACGTCTCCCACGGCGACGGCATCTGGAAGTCGACCGATGCCGGTGCAACCTGGACGCACGCCGGCCTCGCCGACTCTCGCCACATCCCCCGGATCCGCATTCACCCGACCGACGCCGACGTCGTCTACGCCGCGGCGCTCGGCCACCTCTTCGGCCCGAGCGACGAGCGCGGCGTCTACCGGACGACGGACGGCGGAAAGAGCTGGGAGCGGATTCTCTTCGTCAACCGCGACACGGGCGCGGTCGATCTCATTCTCGACCCGACGAACCCGCGCGTTCTCTACGCGACGATGTGGCGCGTCCGGCGGACGCCGTGGTCGCTCGAGAGCGGCGGCGAGGGATCGTCGATCTGGAAGTCGACGGACGGCGGCGACTCCTGGGTCGAGCTCACGCGGCGCCCCGGCCTGCCGGAGGGCGTCATCGGCATCAGCGGGATCACCGTCTCGCCGTCGAACCCGCAGAATCTCTACGCGATCATCGAGGCGGAGGACGGCGGCGTCTTCCGCTCGCGCGACGGCGGCGAGACGTGGACGCGCACGAGCGACAGCCGCGATCTGCGCCAGCGCGCGTGGTACTACACGCGCATTTACGCCCACCCCACCGATGAGGAAAGCGTCTACGTCCTCAACGTCCGCTTCCACTATTCGAAGGATGGCGGCCGGACGTACACGCAGATCCCGACGCCGCACGGCGATAACCACGACCTCTGGATCGATCCCGACGATCCGCTCCGGATGATCGAGGGGAACGACGGCGGCGTGAACGTAAGTTTCGACGGCGGAGAGAACTGGACGGCGCAGGACAACCAGCCGACCGCGCAGTTCTACCGTATCTCCACCGACAACGCCTTCCCCTATCGCCTCCTCGGGGCGCAGCAGGACAACTCCGCCGTCCGCATCCGTCACCGCTCGTCCGGCGCCGGAATCGACGAGGACGACTGGGAGCCGACCGCGGGCGGCGAGAGCGGCCACATCGTCGCGAAGCCCGACGACCCCGACGTCGTCGTCGGCGGCTCGTACGGCGGCTATCTCACCATCGTGAACCACCGCACGGGCGAGGTCCGCGACGTGAATCCCTGGCCGGACAATCCGATGGGATGGGGCGCCGCCGAGATCACCGAGCGCTTCCAGTGGAACTTCCCGATTCTCTTCTCGCCGAACGACCCCGATACCCTCTACGCGGCGTCGCAGCACCTCTTCCGTTCGCGCGACATGGGATCGTCGTGGGAGAGAATCTCGCCCGACCTCACGCGCAACGACAAATCGAAGATGGGCCCCTCCGGCGGGCCGATCACGAAGGACAACACGAGCATCGAGTACTACGGGACGATCTTCGCCGTCGCCGAATCGCAGCACGAGCCGGGCGTCATCTGGACCGGCTCCGACGACGGCCTGATTCACGTCACGCGCGACGGCGGCGCGACGTGGTCGAACGTCACGCCGAAGGGAATGCCGGAGTGGATGCAGATCAACTCGATCGAGATCCACCCCTTCGAGCCGGGCGGCCTCTACGTGGCCGGCACGCGCTACAAGCTCGACGACTTCCATCCGTACCTCTATCGCACGACCGACCGGGGCGAGACGTGGACGAGGATCGACCGGGGGATCCCGGCCGACCAGTTCACGCGCGTCGTCCGCGCCGATCCCGTGAGAAAGGGACTCCTCTTCGCCGGCACCGAGCGCGGGGTCTGGGTCTCCTTCGACGACGGCGCGAGCTGGCAGTCGCTTCAGCTGGAGCTGCCGATCGTGCCGATCACCGATCTCGCGATCAAGGGGCACGACCTCCTCGCGGCGACGCAGGGACGCGGCTTCTGGTCTCTCGACGGGCTCGGCATCCTCCGCCAGATCGCCGGCGGCGCGCAGCGCCTGTACGACCCGGAGCGGGTGTGGCGGATGCGCGGTCGCGCGCCGCGGCGTCCGCTGCGGAACCAGGGGCAGAATCCGCCGAATGGGGCCGTCGTCCACTACAGGATCGACGACGCGGTGGGGACGCCGGTGAAGCTCGAGTTCCTCGATGCCGCGGGCAACGTCATCCGGACGTTCGAGGGGAAGGTGACCGAGGAGCCGGAGGAGCTCGAGCCGAAAGCGGGCGACCTGCAGGTCGCCGAGGCGGCGGCTGAAGAGGAAGAAGAGGAGAAGGAAAAGGAGAAGCGGGACGAGAACCGGATCGAGGGCGTTCATCCGGGCATGAACCGCTTCGTCTGGAACCTCGAGCATCCCTCTGCGAAAAAGATCGAAAAGATGGTGCTCTGGTCCGACGACGGCCTCGACGGGCCGCGCGCGATCCCAGGGACCTACCAGGTTCGCCTCACCGCGGACGACAGCGTCATTGATTCCGCGTCGTTCGATGTCGTGCAGGATCCGCGGACGAGCGCGACGGCGGAGGATCTCCGCGCGCAGTTCGAGTTCCTGATCGGCATCCGCGACAAGTTGACGGAGACCCACGAGGCGATCGAGACGATCCGGGAGATCCGCGACCAGCTCGGTCTCGTCAGGGAGCGCGTCGGCGAAGGACCGGCGGTCGAGAAGGCGAAGAGCATCGGCGAGCGGATCACCGAGATCGAAAAGGCGCTCTATCAGACGAAGAACCAGAGCCCGCAGGATCCGCTCAACTACCCGATCCGGCTCAACGACAAGCTCGCGCACGTCGCCTCGTCGGCGTCGCTCGGCGCGTGGGCGCCGACGGCGCAGGCGATCGCGGTGCGCGACGAGCTCGTCGCGAAGATCGACGTCGAGCTCGCGAACCTGCGCGCGATCCAGCAGCAGGACATTCCGGAGCTGAACCGCCTCGTGCGCGAGGCGGATGTGCCCGCGGTCGTCATCCCGAGCGTAGCGAGGGATCAGGGACGGGCGGGAAGCGTGTGACGCGGCGGCGTGAATCGGCGGATCGACGAATCTTCGCTGTCCCGCCGACCTGGGGCGCTCCGATCACGGATTCCCCACCCGACCCTGATCCCTCGCTACGCTCGGGATGACGGGCCGGTATGACGAATGAAGGAGAGACCGATTTGAAACGAATCACAACCATCCTCCTCGCGATGCTCATCACGGCGGCGGCGCCCCTCGCCGCCCAGAAGGCCGAGAAGAAGGACGAGAAGAAGGAAGACAAGGGTCCGCTCCAGTCCTCGACTTTCTCCGGGCTCGAGTTCCGCTCGATCGGCCCCGCCCTCACGTCGGGGCGCATCGTCGACATCGCGGTCGACCCGACGGACCACAACACCTGGTACATCGCGGTCGCCTCGGGCGGCGTCTGGAAAACGACCAACGCGGGGACGACGTTCGAGCCGATCTTCGACGACGAGGAGTCGTACTCGATCGGCACCGTCACGGTCGACCCGAACGACCCGCTCGTCGTCTGGGTCGGGACGGGCGAGAACAACTCGCAGCGGAGCGTCGGCTACGGCGACGGCGTCTACAAGTCCGTCGACGGCGGAAAGAGCTGGAAGAACGTCGGCCTCGAGACGTCGGAGCACATCGGCAAGATCGTAATCGACCCGCGCGACTCGAACGTCGTCTGGGTCGCCGCGCAGGGACCGCTCTGGTCTTCCGGCGGCGACCGCGGCCTCTACAAGACGACCGATGGCGGGAAGACGTGGAAGAAGGTCCTCGAGATCAGCCCGAACACGGGCGTCACGGACGTCGTCCTCGATCCGCGAAACCCCGACGTCGCCTACGCGGCCGCTTACCAGCGCCGGCGTCACGTCTGGACTCTCATCGACGGCGGTCCCGAGTCGGCGATCTACAAGACGCGCGACGGAGGGGCGACGTGGGACGAGCTCACGCGCGGGCTGCCGAAGGCGCAGATGGGACGGATCGGCCTCGCGATCGCACCGACGAATCCCGACACCGTCTACGCGATCATCGAGGCGGCGAACGACAAGGGCGGCTTCTTCCGCTCGACCGATGCCGGCGCGAGCTGGGAAAAGCGGAACGACTACGTCTCCGGATCGCCGCAGTATTACCAGGAGCTGTTCGTCGATCCGAAGGATGCCGATCGCGTCTACTCCATGGACACGTTCATGATGGTGACCGAGGATGGCGGAAAGACGTTCAAGAGGGCGGGATTCAGCGCGAAACACGTCGACGAGCACGCGCTCTGGATCGATCCCGACGACACGGATCACTTCCTGACGGGCAACGACGGCGGCCTGTACGAGACGTGGGACCGCGGCGAGACCTACAAGTTCTTTCCGAACCTCCCGGTCACGCAGTTCTACAGGATCGAAGTCGACAACTCCTCCCCCGTCTACTACGTCTACGGCGGGACGCAGGACAACTTCACGCTCGGCGGGCCGTCCGAGACGCTGACCCGGAACGGGATCACGAACTACGACTGGTTCATCACGGTCGGCGGCGACGGCTTCCAGACGCGCGTCGACCCGGTCGACACGAACATCGTCTATTCGCAGTCGCAGTACGGAGGCCTCGTCCGCTACGACCGCCGCTCGGGCGAGCAGGTCGACATCCGCCCGTGGCCGGCGCCGGAGGAGGAGCCGCTCCGCTTCAACTGGGACTCGCCGCTGATCATCTCGCCGCACTCCCACACGCGCCTCTACTTCGGCGCGCAGAAGCTCTTCCGCAGCGACGACCGCGGCAACTCGTGGCGCGCCGTCAGCGGCGACCTCACGCGCGGGATCGACCGGAACAAGCTCGAGGTCATGGGCCGCGTCTGGTCCGTCGACGCGGTCGCGAAGAACGCGTCGACTTCCTTCTTCGGGAATCTCGTTTCCCTGAGCGAATCGCCCCTCGAGGAGGGGCTCATCTACGCCGGGACCGACGACGGCCTCGTTCAGGTGACCGAGGACGGCGGAGCGAACTGGCGGAAGATCGAGCGCTTCCCCGGTGTACCGGACATGACGTACGTCGCGGATCTCGAGGCCTCGCGCCACGACGCGGACACGGTCTACGCGGTCTTCGGTAACCACAAGATGGGCGACTTCAAGCCGTACGCCCTGAAGAGCACCGACCGCGGGCGCACGTGGCGCGCGATCACCGGCGACCTGCCGGTACGCGGCAACGTCTGGTCCATCGCGGAGGATCACGTCGATCCGAATCTTCTCTTCGCCGGGACGGAGTTCGGGGCGTTCTTCACCATCGACGGCGGCGGAAAATGGATCGAGCTCGAGGGCGGCCTCCCGACGATCGCCGTTCGCGACGTCGCCATCCAGCGCCGCGAGAACGACCTCGTCCTCGGCACGTTCGGCCGCGGCTTCTACGTCCTCGACGACTACTCGCCGCTGCGGCGCGTCGACGTCGCCGCGCTCGAGCGCGACGCGGAGCTCTATCCGATCGAGGCGGCGGTGCGCGCCTACATCCCGTCGGCACCCCTCGGTCTGCGCGGGAAGTCGTTCCAGGGCGAGAGCTTCTGGATCGGTGAGAACCCGCCGTTCGGCGCGACGTTCACGTACTACCTCGAGGAGGAGCTGAAGTCGGCGCGCGCGCTGCGTCGCGAGCGGGAGGCGGAGCTCGTAGACGAGCAGGACGACGTCTTCTATCCGACGTGGGAAGAGCTGCGCGCCGAGGAGCGGGCGGAGGATCCGACGATTCTCGTCACGGTTCGCGACGAAAGCGGCAACGTGATCCAGCGCATCGAGGGGCCGGCGAACAAGGGCTTCCACCGCATCGCGTGGGATCTGCGCTATCCGTCGTCCGAGCCGACAGAGCTGGAAGAGGGTCCCGGAAGTCTGTTCGGTTCGCCGTCGGTCGGGCCGATGGTCGTGCCCGGCCGCTATACGGCGACGCTCGCGAAGCGCGTCGACGGGGCGATCACGCCCCTCGGGCAGCGAATCGCGTTCGAGACGACGCCGCTGGGGCTCGCGACTCTTCCCGCCGAGGATCGAGGCACGGTGCTCGCGTTCCAGCGGAAGGCCGCCGAGCTGCAGCGCGCCGCGCTCGGTGCTCTTCGCCTCGTGCGCGAGACGGAGTCGCGCCTCGAATATCTCGAAAAGGCGCTTCTCGACACGCCGGCCGCCGATCCATCGCTCCTCGAGCGCGAGCGCGCGCTCGAGCTGCGCCTGACGGACATCGAGGAGAGGCTGACGGGGAACACGGTCGTGTCGCGGAGCAACGAACCGGTGATACCCGGGGTGATCGATCGCATCGAGGCGGTCGTCGAGGGGACGTGGCAGATCACGAGCGCGCCGACGGCGACGCACCGGCGCGGGTACGAGATCGCCGCGGCGGAGTTCGCGCCGCTGCTCGCGGACCTGACGCAGCTCGTCGAGCAGGACCTCGCCGCGCTCGAACGTGAAGCCGAGGCGGCGGGAGCCCCGTGGACGCCGGGACGAATTCCGCGCTGGGAGCCGTAAAGTAGGGCCGCCGGACGGCGAAGCCGTCCAAGACGCGTAGCCGGGGGTCGAAGACCCCCGGTACCTTGCGCGATTTATTGCGTTGCACCCCGGAGGGGTGCCGGACGAGCCCACAGCGATCCTGCACCCCTTCAGGGTGCAGGGTCCTGGTACAACGACCGACGGCTTCGCCGTCCTCGGCACTATCGTTCCATCGTCCGCACTTCCTCGTCCGTCAGCTCGAACTCCAGCACCGCGAGGTCCTCGCGCATGTGCCGGGGGTCGGTCGTTCCGGTGAGACACACCATGCCGACCTGCAGCGCGAACCGGAAGGCGACCTGTGCGATCGTCCGGCCGTGCCGCGCCGCGATCTCCCGGACGGCCGGGCTCTGGAGCTCGCGTGCGTTCGCCGTCAGAAGCGAAAATCCCTGGTAGGTCACGCCCTCGCGCCGGCAGACTTCGCGCACCTCCCGATCCCACCCGAACCGCGCGAAACATCGGTTCTGCACGAACGCCGGGCGCACTTCAGCCTGCGCACACAGCAGCTCGAGCTGCTCCGCGCTGACGTTGCTCACGCCGATCGCGCGCGTCCGCCCCTCCCGATGCAGCGCCTCCATCGTCCGCCACACTTCCCAGTCGGCGTCGGAAAGGCCGCGGTGCGCTCGTGGACCGTGAAGGATGTAGCTGTCGATCGTGTCGACGCCGAGGTGCTCGAGAGAGCTCGCGAAGGACTGACGGACCTGCGTCGGGAAGTCCGCCCGCGGATCGTACGGAAGGCGGTGATCCTGACTCTCGGCGTAGGTGAACTTCGTCTGGATGAAGAGCTCCTCGCGCGGCACGCCCGACGCGCGGATCCCCTCCCCCACGGCGGCCTCGAAGTAGTGGCGCCGCTGGTTCGCCGTGTCGATGCCGCGGAATCCGCCGCCAAGGGCCTCCTTGACGAGCGCCGCGGTGCGGTCTTCCTTCCACGCGGTGCCGTAGAGAAACGGCGGAACGGGCATCGTCAGCATTTGCTATTCTCACCCCGATGCACGGCGATCGGGGACGGTGGTGGGTGTGGCTCGTTGCGGTACCGCCTCTCGTCGTCGCGGCCCTGGTGTCGCTCCTCGGCAGCGACGTCCCGTACACCGACGCCTGGGATCTGCTCGCGATCCTGCTCGAGGCGAAGGCCGGAACGCTGACGTTCGCCGACTACTGGGCATACCACGGTCCGCACCGGTTCGTTCTTCCGAAGATCATTCTGACGCACGTCGCGCTGGCGACCGAGTGGAACGTGCGCGTGCAGCTCCTCGTCAACGTCGCGATCGCCTGCATGACGCTCGCGGCGGTTGGCGCGATCGCGGCGCGACAGAGAGCGGCGCCCGGCCTCGGGTTGGCGCTCGTCGGCTCGTCTCTGGCGATCTTCTCCCTCTCGCAACACGACAACTGGCTGTGGGGGTGGCACATCGGCTACGTCCTGACGATCGCGCTCGTCGTGGGCGCGGTCGCCGTTCTCGTGCAGAGAGGCTGGCCGTTCCCGGCTCGCGTGGCGATCGCGGCGATTCTCTGCATTCTCGCGACGTTCTCGATCGGCTTCGGGGCGGCGAGCTGGCTCGCGCTCGCTCCTCTCGTGGCACTCGAGGCGCCGAGCCGCCACCGCGCGCTCGCCGTCTGGACCGCCGTCATGCTCGGCACCATCGCTCTCTACCCGCTCGGCGGCCTCCCGACACTCCATTCGATTCCTGGCGAGGGCGGCCCGGCCGATATCGCCCTGTTCTTCATCACGCTGGCCGGATCGCAATGGACCTCGGACGCCGCCGCGGCCCTGCCTCTGGGCGCGGTCTCGCTCGCCCTCTTCGCCTTCGTCGCGGTTCGAGCGGCCCGGCTCGAGCTCCGTGCGGCCATGCCGTGGATCGGGATCGCCCTGTTCGCTCTCGGCTTCGCCGCGATGACGACGCTCGCGCGCGCCCGCCTCGGATGGAGCCTCGCCGAGAGTACCCGGTACGCGACGCCGATGCTCCTGCTCACGGTAGCGACCCTCCACCTCGCCCGGTTCCTCGATGTCCCGCGCGCGCGGCGCGCGATCCCCGCCGTCCTCGTCGGCCTGCTCGTTTTCGCCGACCTCGCCTTCCTGCCGGTCTTCCGCGACGTGGCCGCCGTGCGCCGCGTGAATCGCATCTGCAACGATCTGTTCTTTCTCGTTCCTCAGGAGCGGGCCGCCTGCATCCCGGCGAGTCACCTCCATCCGCGATTGGAGGCCCAGCTCGTCCGCGCGCGCGAGCTCGGCATCCGGCCGTTCGCCGACGCCACCTGGTTCTCCGGAGGAACCGTCGATGCGCCGAGCCCGCCGCGCGTCGTGCGCACCGCCGGCGGACTGACGATCGCCGGGACGACCGAGCGATCCCTCCTGCCGCAACCGATTCTCGTGACCGGGGGAACGCAGAGAGAGCCGGTGACCCTCGTCTGGCCCGAGGAGGACGGATCGTGGCGCGTTCGAATCCGCGGAGCGGCTCCGGCCGCCCCGCTCGAGATCTGGACCGTACCCGGTCACGAGAAGCGCCTCATCCGCATCGGCGGCTGATCATTCTTTCCGGATGAGCTTTCGGAGCTGCTCGCGATCGGGCGCCGCCAGCTCCGCGACCCGCGGCGCGTTCACGTTCGCGACGATGATCTGCCCCACCTCGGTGTTCACCTGGGCGAACAGACCGTGCGTCTTCATCTTCTCCGCCTGGTACTGGTTGTCCTCGGTCGGCGAGACGTAGTGCACCGCTTCGGCCTTGTAGCGGTGAATCAGATAGAGGTGGATGAGCGTCATGAGGCGCTTCTTCCGGAGAGCCTCGTCGAACGTGTTCTGGTCGCGGACGGAGAGGATCGATCGCCTCTTGCGGTCGTGAATCGGAGCGAAGACGACGTTCGCCCGGACGCCGCCGTCCGCGCCGAGGATCGCGAGCTCGAGAAGCTCCGAGCCGGCGCGCTGCGGCCGCAGGCCGATGTGCAGCGGCTCCTGGATCGCGTAGTGCTCGCGCCAGAGATCGATCCACTCCTGCAGGAGTTTCTTCGGCACTTCCGTCTGCACCAGGTGCTGGTGCTGCGTCGACCCCTTCCCCATCGCCTTGGTCGTCGCGGTCCGCCCGGACGAGGCGAGCAGAGCGGCGTCGAGACGCGGGCCGCCGACGAGCGTCTGCGGCGTGCGGTACGGCGACTCGACGAGACGGATCTTCCGCTGCAGCCGCGCGAGAGCCAGCATGCCGTCCTGCCGGAGCGCGGCGGCGAACTCCTCGGCCGCCACGCCGTCGATCTGATGCCCGCCGTACGTGATGAAGTTGAAGACGAATCCCATTTTTCCGAGCTCCTCCGGGAAGCGGCGCATCTCGTCGTCGCTCATGCCGGTCGAATCCCAGTTGAACGAGGGCGACAGGTTGTACGCGAGCATCTTGTCGGGATAGACGGCGTGAATCGCCTCGGCGAAATCCCGCGCGTCGGCGAGATCGGCGGTCTTCGTCTCCATCCAGAGCAGGTCGGCGAACGGCGCCACCGCGAGCGACCGCGCGATCGCGCACGGAACCCCGCCGCGCATCTGGTAATACACCTCGGGCGTTTTCGCGTGCTCGGCGCTCCAGATGATGTTGATCGCGAGACGCTTCGCCCGGTCGCGCGCGACCGTAATCGAGGCGCGGCGGGCGAACTCCCGCCACGCGTCGGCCGTCATCTCGAACTCCTCTCCCTCCGCCGCCCGGAACTCGATCACCTCCGCGACCGCCTCGCCGTACGTCTCGAGGCCCGCCTCCGCCTCCCACGCTTCGACCAGCCGCGACTCCGCTTTTCCAAAGACCTCGTCGACGTTCCCGCCGTTACGAATCGTTTCCGCTCCATCGGCGGCCATCTTCCCGACGCCGATCCGCTCGAGCCACTCGTCCGCGGCGGCGTACTCCTCGTCCGCGATCGCGTAGAGAAGATGCCCGTTGAGCTCCTCGACGCCGGCGTCGAAGAACCGTTTCATCAGCGCGAGATACGCGACCTTGTACGAAGGATGGTTGACTGATGTCGCGCCGAGGATGAAGGGGTGATCGCGCTCGTCGCCGCGTCCCTCGAGGAGCGTGGCCGCCTCGGCGTCCGTCCGCGCGACGATGATCCCGGGCACCCTCATCACGTCGAGCTGGAAGCGCGCGGCGTTGAGGCGCTTGATCTGCTCGTCGAGCGGAACGAGGACCTTCCCGCCCTGGTGACCGCACTTTTTCGTCCCGGGCCGCTGGTCTTCGATGTGATATCCCGCGACGCCCGCTTCGACGAAGCGGCGAATCAGATTCCGGACGTGAGGATCGCCACCGTGGCCCGTGTCGGCGTCGGCGATGATGAAGGGACGGTAGTCGTACGCCGGCGTCGCCTTCCTGTTCTCTTCCGGCATGCGCGCGCGGAGGTACTCCTGGTTGCGGTCCGCCGTGAGGAGCGCGCGGACGATCGTGGCCGCTTCGTCGGGCACCTGGCTGAGGGGATAGCTGGCGAGATCGGGCCCCGGATCTTCCGTGGTCGATCCCTTCGCGGAAGTCGCCCATCCGCCGAGGTAGATGCCCTCGATGCCGATGCGCTTCATGGCGACGGCCTGGCCGGGAGAGTAGGGCCCGAAGGTCGTGATCGACTTCCGCTGTGCGAAGAGCTCGCGCAGGCGGGCGTAGAACGCCGCCGCGGCTTCGCGCGCGACGGTGTAATCGACCGGAATCGTTCCGCGCTGTTCGACGATCTGCCGCGCCGAGTAGAGGCGGATGATGCCCTCGAACCGGTCGCTGTCAAACCACGCCTGCGTCTGGAGAATCGGATCGTCGGGGCCCTTCATCTCTCATCTCCCATGTCGAAATCGAGGTTCTCGGTGATGCGGCGCCCTTCGCTCTCGAGCGCTTCTCGATAGCCGGCGATCCGCTCGTGCGCCACGTCGAGATCGTCGCGGTCGAGATTCAGATTCAGAAGGTCGATGTACCAGGGAAACTTCACGCCGGTCGTGACGCACGCCTCGACGATCGCGCGCGCGACCGGCAGCGTCGTCTCCTTCGAGTCGTCGTGGACGTCGCGGTTGCTCGCGCTCCGCAGCTTCGCGTACTCCTCGTCGAGGAGACGCGCGAACAACTCCGGCGTGAGTGGGTCGCCCGCTTTGACGCCGGAGACCGGATCGTTCTCGGTGAAGCGCGCGTCCTTGTGAAGCCACTCCCAGAGGATGCTGACGCGGATCTCCCCCGTCGCCATGTCTTCCATCAGATAGAGGACGTCGTCGTCGCCGAAGAAATCCGCGGGCTTGAGCGCGGCGGCCTGGAACCCGCGGAGGAACGCGTTCCCGTACTGGAGCGCGACGCTGAGGAGATCGCGCGCGCCTCGGACGGTCCGCGGCGCCGGTTCGAGCAGCGTCAGTCCCTCGGCATCGGCGGTTTCATGCGTCAGCGGCGGGAACTTCCGGCCGAGCTGGTTCGCCTCCGCGGCCTTCTCCCACACCGGCCGGACAATATGAACCATCTTCCAGTGCGCGACCCATTTGCCGCTCGCTCCTTCGCGCTGTTCCCGCTCCGCGCCGGCGAGGGCCTTCTTCATCCCCGCTTCGACGCCTTCTTTCGACCCGACCGGGATGTTCGGCTCCATCCCTCCCTGCCATAGCGCGTAGCGCCCGTTGCGGTCCGGCGTGTTCACCGCGCGGCGGACGCGGTCCTCGTACGTTCGCATGTAGCCGTACGTCATGCCGATGGCGTCGATGTTCGGGTTCACGAATTCCGGATCCCACGCGAGCGCGTCAGCCACGCTGTTGATGTAGTCCCACCGCCCCGTGTTGAAGCCGACGAAGTGCGGCGCGAGGACGGCGCGGATCTCCAAGAGCTGGTACGTCGCCTCGATCTGCTCGACGAGGACGTAGGCCTTGATCGTCCCGATCGGCAACCCGAGGTGCTCCTCGAGCGCGACGAGGATCAGGTTCCAGACGGCGGCCTCCTCGGCGGTCTGGATCTTCGGGAGATAGAGGACGATCGAGCGTCCCTGCTCACGGAGGGTCGCGTGATTGTTCGCGACATAGAGGACGAGGTCGACGATCGAGGCCGAAAAGCCGCCGCCGCGCAGGCGGACGTGGCGGTCGTCGAGGTGAAGGCCGCGCGCGCGGTAAATGCGGGTCGTGAAGTCGAGCTGCCGGCGCCAGTCGTCGACGATTGGACGGCCGAAGAAATCGCGCGCCCAGGCGTTCATCTCCGCCGAAACGTTCTCGGCGACAGGGAGAAAACCCGGTTCGTACGCGAGCGCGATTGTGAGATTGCGCTGGTTGTCCAGCGACATCGTGCCGACCTGACCGAGCGCGTCCTCGCCGTCGAACATCCATCCGTCCGCGCCCGACAGCAGCGCGTACGCGACATTGCGCAGCCCCTCCTCGGTCGAGGCGCGGGGGCGAGTCGCGGGGCCGGTGCCCTGGATCCATTGCCGCTGGAGGTCGGGCGGGATCTCGCTGCCGTCGAACTTCCCCTCACGCGCGTCGCGAACTCGGACGGTGGTCCGAGGGATCACCTTGTCGGCGTCCAGGAAGGCGATCCTCGTTCGCCCGCGCGCGCGGTCGCGCCGCCGGTCGAGGCGGGCCTGCATGACCTCGCGGCGCTGCGGCTCGAGAGGCGCGAGTGCTTCGAGCGCGGCGAGGGCTTCGGGTGTGAAAACGTCCGAATACCGTTCGCGAACGCCGTCGCGAAACTCGAGCCGGGATTCCATCGCCCCGACTCCCTTCCAGACTCGTGCCGACCTCAGGCACATGTGGCCGGGCCGTCTCGGCCCGGAACCCGTTCGGCCAGAACCCCGCCCGCCCAGACCCGAGCCCATTTCTTCGGTGCCGTGGTCTCCTACGTCGGGTTCCGGGGCGAGACGCCCCGGCCACATCCCGCC
>JBOGJQ010000497.1:0-1344 GCA_050745405.1 Thermoanaerobaculia bacterium
ATAAAGGACCACGGACTAGGCGACCAACAACTAGCAACTAGCAACGAGCAACGAGCAGCGAGCAACGAGCAGCGAGCAACGAGCAACGAGCGACCAGCTACTAGCTACTAGCTACTAGCTACTGGCCTACGTCCACTCCTCCCGTCCCGTCTTCCCCGTCCCCGGCGTCCGCTCTTCCTCCTCGCGGCGGTCCTCGAGCGTGCCGTCGTCGCGGTACCGCGGCAGGTGCCGGCGGTCGCGGAGGCCGCGGGGCGGGAGGGCCTTCGCCGCGCGGACCTCGCCGCCGGCTTTCTCGAACGCGGCGACGAACTCCCCGACGGCGTCGCTCAGCTCGGCGAACGTCGCGATTGCGGCGGGATTGTCCTCGCGCAGCTTCCCGACGAACTCCAGGTACTCGTCCGCGCGGCGGTGCGCCTCCGCGAGGCGCGGGGCGAACTCGGAGTCGTCCGAGGCGCGCTTTTCCATGTGCTCCATGAGATCGGGAACGCGCTCGATGTGGCTGCAGAAGAGGATGACATCGTTGCCGGCGAGGAGGGCCCGATCGGTGATCTCCTCGTACGAGCCGAGATCGGAGACGGCGTGCATCTCCATATCGTCGGAAAAGGCGATGCCGTCGAAGCCGACCGTGTTGCGCAGGATTTCGGTGGAGATCTTCCGGCTGAGCGACGCGGGGAGCCGCGGCTCGTCGATCCGGGGATAGGTCGCGTGACCGATCATGACGGCGCCGGCGCGGTTGCCGAGAACCTGGTACGGCCGGAGGTCCTCGCGGACGAGCTCCTCGCGGTCGATGTCGACGACCGTCGAGCCGTAGTGGGGATCGCCGCTCCCGCGGCTGATGCCGGGAAAGTGCTTCAGGCACGAGGCCGTGCCGGCGGAGTGCTGCCCGTCGACGAAGGCGCCGGCGAGCTCGATGACGGTCTCCGCGTCGTGGCCGAAGCAGCGGCGCTCGAGCCCCTTGGTCGGGTTCTGGCGCTGGATGTCGACCACCGGGGCGAGGTTGACCTCGATGTCGAAATAGCGGAGCGCCTGGCCGATGACGCGCCCGAACCAGCCGGTGAGCCGCGCCGTCTCCTCTCCCTCGAGGAACGACTCGGCGCTCGGAAGGCCGGGAATCAGGTTCCGGAGGCGGTCGACGCGCCCTCCCTCCTCGTCGATCAGGATGATCGGCGGGCGGCTCGAATGGCTCTTGCAGTCGGCGACGAGATCGCGGAGCTGCCCGGCGGAGGCGACGTTGCGTCCGAACAGCACGACGGCGTACGGCGGCGTCTCGCGAAGGATCCGCTTCTCGAGATCCGTGAGAGTAGTGCCGGTGATGCCGACCCCGATGACTCGACTACCCATGTT
>JBOGJQ010000498.1:0-4659 GCA_050745405.1 Thermoanaerobaculia bacterium
AGGGGCCTCACCGGTCCAGCCGTATTCGGGCGTCGCCGCGCTGACCGAGGGGCTTGCGCCGTCGCCGGGCGCTGAAGCGGAAGCGTGCGAGGAAGTCGAGAGACGTCTCGGCACGGCCGGTGCGATCGTGGTGATCCGGGATCCCGACCGCCTCGATTCGTCGTCGCTGCGTCTGATCCGCCTCCTCGCGAGCAGCCGGCGCGATCTCGCGTGGGTCTGGTCGGGCGCGTGCGCCGCGCTTCCGGATTGCGAAGCGGCCCAGGCGGCGCGGACGTTCTTCGTCGCGGCGCGCCTGGCTCCGCTCGCGGAGCTCCGGCGCGCGGCGGACCGCCTGCCCGGCCCCGATCGTCGGAGGTGGATCGAGGAGCTGATCGCCTCGCCGCAGTTCGACTCGTTCCTCGACGACGGGATCGTTCCGCCGATCGGAAGAATCGAGCTCCGCGAACCGCGCCGCTCGTATCTCGGAGCGCTCGCGATCGCCGGGACGACCGTCTCGCGTGGGACGGCGACGCGGATCCTCCGGACGATCGGGTGGAGCGGAACGCTCGAGGACCTCGCGGATCCAGGAGTCGTGACGGTCGGCGACGCGGGAGTCGCGTTCGCGGGCGAATCGGCGCGGAGGTCGGTCGAAGCCGCGGTGCCGCGCGAGGCGCGGAGCGCGCTCTGCCGCGTCGCGGCCGACGCCGTCGGAAAGACCGACGCGTGGCGATCGCTCCTTCTGCGTCTCGAAGGAGGCGACGAGGCGGCCGTGCCGGCGATCACGAAGCATCTTCCTCTCGACGACCACGCGCGCGCGTCGCTTCTGGAAGCGATCTCCCGCATGCCGTCCGACGCGAGGGCGGCGCCGCACGTCGCGCGTCTCGAGGCGATCGCGCTGCATCACTCTGGACGGTATCGCGTCGCGAGGGAAGCGGCCGCGCGCGCGAGTGAGCCGCACCGCTCGATCCTCCTCGCCGCGATCGACCGGCGCCTTGGGCGTTATTCCGCGGCGCTCTCCCGTCTCGAGCCGCTCCTCGCCGATCCGTCCCCGCCGGCCGAAGCGCTCGTCGCGGCGGGCGAGATCCTGCGGCTCCAGGGCGACGGCGCGCGCGCGTCCTCGCTGCTCGACCGCGCGACTCTCCACGCGGGGAAGTCCCCGGAGGCGCAGCAGGCGGCGTACGAGAGAGCGGTCCTCGCCATCGACTCCGGTGCGCCGCTCTCACCGCAGGCGATGGGCGGCCGCGGTGCCTCGCCGTATCTGCGCGCGCGGCTCGCGACCTATCTCGCGCTTCGCGCGGGGCAGCACGCCGTCGCGCGCACGGAAGCGGAGCGGGCGCTCGGCCTCGCGTCGGACCTCCTCGAGAGGATCGACGCGAGCCTCGATCTTCTCTTCTCGCTCTTTCTCGCCGGCGACTGGACGGCGGCGCGCCTGCGCGCGCGAGAGACGCTCGCGCTCGTCGAGGAAACCGAAGGCGATCGGGCCGCCGGAGGCGTTCTCTTCACGCTCGCCTGGCTGTGCGCCGACGAGGGAGAGTGGGACCGCGCCGCCGCCATGCTCGAACGCCTCCGCGCCTTTTACGCGCACACCGGCGACGCGCGACGTCTCCGCGAGACCGATCTCATCGCGGCGCATCTCGCCTTCTGTCGCGGCCGGCTGCAGGAAGCCCGCGCGCACGTCGCCGGCCTCGACCTCGGATCTGCCTCGGCCGAGGAGCGGGAAGCGGCGCTGCTGCTCCTCGACGAGGCGGACCTCATCGAGCGCGATCCGGTCTCCCTCCGTTCGACGGGCGAGGGCGCGTGCGTCGAGCTGCGAGACCGCCATCATCTCCTTGCGGGCCGCATCCGGCGATCCGCGGCGGAAGAGATCCGGAATCCGTTTCTCGCGGCGCTCTCGCGATGGGAAGCGGCGGTCACGGCGGGTGGGCGGCCGGCAGCGCCGGAGCCGGCGAGTCCGGGTGAGCGTCTCGCTCTGGTCCGATCGATGCAGATTCTCGTCCGGCGCGCCGGAGCCTCGGATCTCCGGCCGCGCATGGAAGCCCTCGCCGCCGAGATGGGCGTCGAGACGGCGGCTGCGCCGCTGCCCGGCTCGCGTGACCGCGAGCTCGAGATTCTGCAGCGGGTCGCCTCGCTTCAGTTCCCGTTCGCGCCGGGCGACTTCGGCGAGGTCGCGTGGCGCTGGGCGCGCCGGAATCGGATCGGCGACTGGAATCAGGTCGGCTCGGGAGAGCCGCTCTCTGCCGAGGAGCTCGACGGGCTCCTCGACGATCCGACCGACGGCTGGATGCGTTGTGGCGCGGACGCCCTTCTCATGCTCGAAGGAATCGAATCGTGGAGCGAAGGATCGCGCGACTCCCTCGGGGCGCTCTTCGTCATGCGCAGCGAGCACCACAACCTCAAGCGCGCGCTCGAACAGGACGGAAGCTCGATCGCCGACGCGCCGGCGCCGGACGAGCCGGAAGGGATTCTCGGCGACTCGCCCGCCATCCGCGAGGTCGTCCTGTCGATCGGCCGTCTCGCGCAGCGCGAAGTTCCGATCTGCATCGAGGGAGAGTCGGGCTCCGGAAAAGAGCTCGTCGCCCGCGCGATCCATCGCGGATCGCGCCGCCGCAGCCGGCCGTTCGTCGCGGTGAACTGCGCGGCTCTGCCCGAGACGCTCTTCGAGTCGGAGCTGTTCGGCCACGCGCGCGGCGCCTTCACCGGCGCCGACCGCGATCGGGCGGGTCTCATCGAGACCGCGGACGGCGGCACGCTCTTCCTCGACGAGATCGGCGAGATGCCTCTCGCCGCGCAGGCGAAGCTGCTGCGGTTCCTGCAGGAGGGAGAGTTCCGCCGCGTCGGCGAGAGCGCCGCGCGCCGCGCGGACGTCCGCCTCGTCACCGCGACGAACCGGCGGCTCGAGGCCGAGGTCGATGCGGGGCGGTTCCGGGAAGATCTCTACTACCGCATTCGCGGCATCGAGATGCGCGTGCCGCCGCTGCGCGAGCGCGGCGCGGACATCCTGCTCCTCGCGCGCCGTTTTCTCGACGTCGAGCACGCGCGGCACGGAGGCCCCTCGCGGTTCGCCGACGACGTGGAAGGAGCTCTTCTTTCGCACGAGTGGCCGGGGAACGTGCGCGAGCTCGAGCAGACGATCAAAGCCGCGCACGCGATCGCGGGAGAGGCGCGCCTTCTCTCGCTCGACCACCTCCCGCCGCGGCTTCGCCTCGTCCGCCGCGTGCGCCGCCCGGTCGGCAACTTCTTCGACGAGGTGAACCACTTCCGCCGGACGCTGCTGGAGCGCTCCCTCGCCGAAGCGGGAGGCAATCAGTCGCGCGCGGCCAAGCTGCTCGGCATCTCCCGCCAGGCGCTCGCCTACCAGATCCGCGAGCTCGGCATCGCCGTCTGGCCGCGCGGTTGACGGGCCCGGCGTCTGATACGATTTTCGGCATGGACCAGCCCCCCATACGCCGCCCCGGCGAAGACGAATACCCATCCATCCTTCAGAACTACATCGAGCACCTCGAGGGCGACGATCTCCTCGAGATCCTCCGCGACCAGCTCCGCGAGATCGACGCCTTGGGCACGACGCCGGCATGGGCGATGCGGCTTCGAACCCATCCTTGCGGCGCCTGCAACGCGTTCGCAAAGACGAAAGAGAAGATCGAGCTATGCTGCCTCTCCTGCGGAAAGGTGAGGCTCGTGTGGCCCTGTGTCGCGAAAAAAAGGTCAGCCGGGACACTTACTCCATGCCGATCGTGCACCGCGCGTGTGGCGTGGCGGACGCATAAAGCGCGGTCTAGCTAGGAGCCGACCTGCGCTAACCGACACCTTGACGGTGCGTCCGGTGCGGCGCCGCCGAAAGGTCTCTGGAGGGGGTAGGAAATCGGGGGGTTAGGTTACTCCTATAGCGGGATCGGTTTCGTCCGCCGGCGTCCCCAAAAACGACAGAAGCGAAAGAGGGAGTTCAGATGGGTCGCTCGGACACGAGTTTCAACCGCGGATTGAGGGGCAAGAAAGTTCTTCTGATGGGGCTGTTCTGCGCCTTCGCAGCGGGCCGACTCACCGGTGAAACGTTCAATGTGGACTTTGGTCAGCAGACCTTCAACTGCGCGAGCCGCTCCTATGTCCTTGGCGATCCCGCGGCCGGGGGCGTCCTAGTCCGTTTTTCGGTGGGAGCAATCAGCAGTAGTTACTGGCACCCCCAAGCTTCGTTCTTGGCCTCCTATCGATGCTCCGGTTTCAAGAACCATGTACTAACGATTACCTTTTCGAAGCCCGCGAAGAATATTCGGTTTCGCTTTATCACCTACGAGAGAACCGAGATTAACGGCGTGAGCTTCGCATCCGGAGAACACGCCGTCGTCGTCCCCGGACCAACATCCACTGTAACCTTCGTCGGCTTCGGGCCGAAGAGTTCTTTCTGGGGCTGGGAGTTCGTCGTCAACTCGTTTGAATTCGAGCTGGCCGAAGCCCAACCGACGCTGTTCATCCCCGACGTGTTTGCCGGGCCAACGAAGCTCCTTCTTCACGATTACGGCTCCTTCGGGTATCCCGGTATTCAGCAGAGTGCCGAGGAGGAGGATGTCCCGAGTTTAGTTGAAAAGTGAGATGGCGGTTCCTTTCGCCGGATCGTACGATTCGGCTGAGTATGAAAGGAGAACCGCCATGAGAAGAGGGTATCAGAAGAGGAAGTCGAGCCGA
>JBOGJQ010000499.1:0-5990 GCA_050745405.1 Thermoanaerobaculia bacterium
GTCTCCCACGCTTCGAGGATCGACGTCTCGACGCCGGTCCCGACGTTGTAGGTTCCTTCGAGACGCATCGCCGCGAGGTTCGCGGCGGCGACGTCGTCGACGTGGATGAAGTCGCGCGTCTGCGAGCCGTCGCCCGCGATCTGTGCGGGGCGGCCGTCGCGCAGCGCCGTGATGAAGCGGGCGATCACGGACCGGTCGCGCTCTCCCCCGCCGTAAAGGTTCGCGTACCGGAGGATCGTGAGCGCGGCGCCGCGGCGCGCGCACAGCTCGGCGAGCGCCTCCTCGCTCCACAGCTTCGCCCAGCCGTTCGGCGTTCGCGGCCGCGTGGGATGCGTCTCCGGAATCGGGAGCACCTCCGCGTCGCCGTAGACGAACCCGCTCGAGGCGAAGACGACGTGCCGCGCGCCCGCGTCGAGCGCGGCGGTCACCAGGCGAACCGCCAGCTCCACATTGAACCGCGGATCCTCGGCACGAGTGTCGTACGCGAGGTGGTGAACGACGTCAATCGGTCCCTGCTCGACGACCTCATCGCCGCGCGCGCGGAGGGTGCGGCCAAGATGCGAGCCGAGGAAACCCGAAGCACCCGTGATCAGAACGCGCATGTGGCAGGTGGCCCGGCGATATTCTATCCGTGCGATACTCGCCCTCATGGAACCGGCGCCGGGCGCCCCGCCGCTCTGGGACAGCATCCGCGACGGCAGCCGCTACTTTGCGGGTGAGGGGAAGCTCCACGAAACAGTGCGACGCCTCGTGGCGCGTCTGGAAGAGGAGGCGATCCCCTATGCGATCGTCGGCGGTCTGGCGCTCCTCGCACACGGGTATCGACGGCTCACCGAGGATATCGACGTCCTGCTGACGGAGCCCGGCCTCGAGCGGATGCGCGAGAGGATGATCGGACGCGGTCTGCGGCCGGCGTTCGAGGGGGCTGGGTCGACCTTCCGCGACGCCGAGACCGGCATTCGGATCGAGGTCGTCAAGACGGGGGACTATCCGGGCGACGGCAAGCCAAAGCCGGTCCGCTTCCCCGATCCCGAAAGGGCGCGCGAACGTCGCGAGGGAATCTGGATCATCCCCCTGCCGGCGCTCGTGGAGCTGAAGCTCGCTTCGGGGCTGTCGGCACCGCACCGCCTGAAGGACTTGGCCGACGTGCAGGAGCTCATCGCGGCGCGCGATCTCCCGCGCGACCTGGCGGACGACCTGGACGCGAGTGTCCGCACGAAGTACCTCGAGCTGTGGGACGCCGTGGGAAACCGCTGAGAGACGAGCAGCTAATCTGCGTCAATCTGCGCAATCTGCGGCTCCCGTTCCCCCGATCGCGCGACCCACGCAGCCTCGAGACCGTCGACCGATCCCGCGATCGTCCGCACCGTGAGGATCTCTCGGCCGCGACGATCGCCGAGAGGGATCCGCACCGCGGTGCCCGAGTCGACCAGAGGCCACGACTCCGCCGTGCCGTTCCAGCCGATCGCGAGGAGCGCGGGCGATTCCGTCGCAGCGCGCACGACCAGATCCCGCTCCTCGGAAGGACCGATACAGACCGGCAGATCGCCCGCGCGGCTGAAGCGGAGCGGCGGATCGCCGAGCTCTCCCACACCGCGCGCGAGGCGCGCCTCGCACTCCTCCCGTGCGACGGGGTTGATCTCCGCGAGGGCGTCGCGCGCGCGTTCCTCGTCGCCCCGCGCCGTCCACGCTATCGCGACGTGCGCCCAGAAGTCGGTCCACGACAGCGTCCCCGCGGTGTCGGACTGCCGCGCGAACCGCTCCGCGTCCTCGATCCTCCCCGCCGCCAGCAGCGCCTCGGCGCGCACCGTCTCCGGCGTCCCGTCGAGCTGGCGTACGGCGCCGAGCACGGCCTCCCCCAGTTCGGGAGCGCGCCCGTCGAGGGCGAGGAGGACGCGGACGATCTCGCCGCGCGGGTCGCGGCGCCACTGTCCCGGATCGTCATCCGGCCAGAGCTCGAGGAGGCGGACGAGCTGCGCGGACGCGCGCGAGCCGAACTCGCGCGCGGGATGGCGGCTCGCCCACTGCCGCACCGCCCCGAGAATTCGCGTGCGGTCTCCGAGGGAGGCGAGGGACTCGATCTCTTCCATCTCCGCGGCGCGCGAGGCCCACTCCGCCTTCTGCCACCGCGAGAGGATCGACGCCGCGGTCGTCACCTCCCCCTCGCGCACGAAGTGGGAGAACGCCGTCCGGAGCGGCTGCGGCTCGTCCGGCACGAGCGCGAGCGCATCCTCGGTCCCGACGAGGGCGACGGCGGTTGGGAGCGCGGCCTGGAGGAACGCCGCGTTCTGAAACGCGCGCGTCATCGACGCTCTCTGCGTAGGGGTCAGCTCGCGCCCGCGAAACGCGGCCTGCTCCATGTCGCCGGCGGCGAGGAAGACGGCGAGCGCGTCCGAGCCGGGCGACGCGCTCGTCGCGAACGCCACCGGGCGCCGCCACTTCCCCTCCTCGGCGTCCGCGCGTGTGAGCGTGTATTCGATCTGCCCCAGACCGCCGGCGTGGAGGGCCCAGCCGGGGCGGGTGCGGAGGGCGTCGAGGAGAATGCCGCGGACCTCGCGCGCCTCGTCGGTCGTGCGCGCGACGATCTCGATCCACGCCTGGCGGACGTCCGGCTCGAGCTCGTCGAGGTCGACGGCGCCGTAGACATCCTGGAGGACGGCGTCGGCGGCGATGCCGGCGAGCCAGTCGGCGCGCGGCGCGTAGTCGATCGTGTCGGCGACGAGCGGACGCCGGACGTCGTGGGTGTACTCGGTGAAAAACGCGCGAACGACCTCGCGCTGCGCGAGATCGGCGCGATACGCCGCGATCGCGACGACGCTCAGGACGAGCGCGAGCACGGCGACGGCGATGGCGGCGATGCGGGAAGTCACGGGAACGATGATAGCCGCTTCGCGGCGCGAGCCCGCTATACTCACGCCGTGATCGACTCCGCACTCCCCGGAGCGGGCCTCATCGCGCAGGGGGTGGACGACCTTCGGCGCGGGGTCGAGTCCGTCCCGGCGCTGCTCGTCCAGGTCGGCGCGCCGAGGCTGCGCGGGATCGGAATCGACGTGCCGCCGGGAACGGCCCCCGATCCCGAGATCCGTCTGTACGAGCTCGTGGCCCGCGAGGATCCGGACGGCGCGCATTCGCGCTACAACGCGCTGATCCGTCTTCTGGTCAGCTTCGAGCGGGCGGCGGAATGCGCGAGTTAGTCGACGCCGGACGCGTGCTCGCTCTGATGCGTGCGCTCGGGGCGGAGGCGAGGACCGAGACGCGGGCGTACCTGACGGGCGGATCGAGCGCGGTGCTCGTCGGCTGGCGCGGGACGACCGTCGACGTCGATCTGAAGTTCGAACCCGAGGACGATCGCGTCCTGCGCGCGATCCCGGCGCTCAAAGAGACGCTCCGGATGAATCTCGAGCTCGCCTCGCCGGGAGATTTCATTCCGGAGCTTCCCGGGTGGCGCGAGCGCAGCGTCTTCATCGCGCAGGAAGGGCGGATCACCTTCCTTCACTACGATTTCTACGCCCAGACGCTATCGAAGATCGAGCGCAGCCATGCTCGCGACCTCGGTGACGTCCGAGAGATGATCGCGCGGAACCTCGTCGCTCCCGAGCGGCTGCTCGAGCTGTTCGCGGCGATCGAGCCGGAGCTGTATCGCTATCCCGCGCTCGATCCGCGCGGGTTTCGCGCGCGCGTCGCGTCCGTCGCGGCGGGATCGCGTTGACAGCCACGAGGAATTCCGCGACGATTCTGGTCATTTGGACCAGACATGAAGCGCTCCTATTCGACCTACGACGCCAAGGCCCGCTTCAGCGAGTTGATCCGCACGGTTCGCTCGGGGAAGAGCGTTCGCATCACCTATCACGGGCAGCCGATCGCCGAAGTCGTTCCGCTCGCGCCTCCGTCGGGGACGCTGGCGGACCGTCTCGCCGATCTGGAGAGCCGCGGCGTGATCGTTCCGGCGTCGCGACCCGCCGGGCTGCGGCCCCTGGCCACCCGTAAGGGAGCGTTGCAGCGGTTCCTGAAGGACCGCGATTGAGAGTTGCGTACGTCGACACGTCCTGCCTCGTCGCGATCGCCGCGCGGGAGCGGGACGCCGCCGCGCTGGCCCGAACGCTCTCCCGCTTCGATCCCCTCGTCTCCTCGAACCTTCTCGAGGCGGAGCTGAAGGCGGTCCTGCGCCGGGAGAAGATTTCCGACGATCCCGGCCCGCTCCTGGACGCGATCACGTGGATCCATCCCGACCGGCGGCTGGCGCCGGAGATCGGGCGAGCGCTCGAACACGGCCATCTCCGGGGCGCCGATCTCTGGCACGTCGCGTGTGCTCTGTATCTAGCCGGGGATCACCCGGCCGATCTGACGTTCGCAACGCTCGACACGTCCCAGCGAGCCGTCGCTTCGAGTCTCGGATTCGGCCTGCCTTGAGCTCGAGGGACCGCGCGTGTCGCGCCGGAACCGAGATCTGGTGTGCCGAGGTGTGGGGTCCACAGGATGGGACCGCGGAGCGGTCCCTGACGCGTAGCCGGGGGTCGAAGACCCCCGGTAACCAGGAACGGCACAAACGAATCCGCACCCCGGAGGGGTGCCGGAACGTAGGGCCGCCCTGCGGGCGGCCGTTGCGCCGGCCCGTCTTACGCCTGAACCAGCCGCCCGTTGACCCGCTCGCGCATCTTCCGCATCACGCCGCGCGTGTCGACGATGAGCTGCGCGTGGTCCGCGATCATCCCGTAGTCGGCCGCGTCGTGATCCGTGATGATGACGACCGCGTCCTGCTCCGCCACGTTCTCCTTCGTCAGCTCGAGCGACGGCAGCCCCGCGAACTCCGGGTGGCGGCGCATCGACGGCGCGACGGGGATGTGCGGATCGTGGAAGTTCACGGACGCGCCGAGGTCGAGGAGCTTGTCGAGGATCTCGAAGGCGGGGCTCTCGCGCGGGTCGCCGATGTTCTTCTTGTAGGCGAGTCCGAGGACGAGGATCTTCGCGCCGTTGACCGGCTTCGCGCGCTCGTTCAGCGCCATCATGATCTTCTCGACGACGACCTCGGGCATGTGGACGTTGATCTCGCCGGCGAGCTCGATGAAGCGCGTGGTGGACCCCGCCTCGCGCGCCTTCCACGTCAGGTAAAACGGATCGAGGGGGATGCAGTGTCCGCCCCACCCCGGGCCGGGGTTGAAGCGCATGAAGCCGAACGGCTTCGTCTCGGCGGCGTCGAGGACTTCCCAGACGTCGATGCCGAGGCGGTCGTAGATCATCTTGAGCTCGTTCGCGAGGGCGATGTTGACGGCGCGGAAGATGTTCTCCGTCAGCTTGCTCGCCTCGGCCGCGCGCGCCGAGGAGACGCGGACGGTCTTCGCGATGACTTTCGAGTAGAAGAGATCCGCGAGATCTCCCGAGACGGGATCGACGCCGCCGACGACCTTGGGGATCGTGGACGTCGTGTAATCGGCGCGGCCGGGGTCCTCGCGCTCGGGGGAGAAGGCGAGGAAAAAGTCCGTACCGCAGACGAGATTGCCGCCCTCGAGGATCGACTTCACCAGCTCGTCGGTCGTGCCGGGGTAGGTCGTCGACTCGAGGATGACGAGCTGGCCGGGGCGGAGGGAGTCGCGGATCTGCTCGGTGGCGATGCGGACGTAGCGGAGATCGGGCTCGCGCTGCGGCGTGAGGGGCGTCGGCACGCAGATAATGACGACGTCGCACTCGCCGAGCCGCGAAAAATCGAGCGTGGCTTCATACTTCTCAGCAGATCGCGCCGCGGTGATCCGCTCGCCCGCGATGTAGTGGATGAACGACTTCCCGGCATTGAGCTCCTCGACCTTCGCGGGATCGACGTCGAACCCGATCGTGGAAAACTCCTTCTCCGCGATGACGAGTGCCAGCGGCAGGCCGACATAGCCTTGGCCGATGATGCCGACGACGGCGGTCTTGTTCTCGATCTTCTCGCGCAGAGCGCGCGCGTGCTTCGACTCGGCTGCGACGGTCTGCTGCGCCACGGGCGTCGTACTCGT
>JBOGJQ010000500.1:0-2920 GCA_050745405.1 Thermoanaerobaculia bacterium
TGCGCCCAGAGCTCCTCCGCGCGAACGAGATCGATCCCCCAGGGGACCGACTGCGCGGTGCTGATCGCGTCGGCCGTCGCCGGCTCCGCGGTCCGGCGCGGCGTCGTCGCCGTGCTGCGGGAGCGGAGGAGGAACGCCTCGTACTCCGGCTCGACCCACCGCACCCCCGGCTTGCTCCGGAGCGCGTCGGCCTCGGCGGCCGTCATCTCGACCGCGTACGCATCGATCGAGCGGAACATCCGCACGGGCCGCGCGCGGTGCCGCTCGGCCACGGCGGCGCGAACCGGCGAGCCGGTCGTGCCGACGATCCACGTCTTCCGAGCCGTCGCTTCCGCGGCGGATGCGGACGTGAGGCCGCTGAAGGCGAGAACGGCGGCCAGTAGTATGGCGTGGCGCTGCATGGGATCTCCGTGAGCCGATTGTTTCGTGAGCTATTCTTCTAATGGTCCGGGGCGCGCGTCAAATTCCAGATGCCACGCGGAACGCCGCGTGCACACTGCGAATCCGGAAACGGCGCCGCGCCGTCAGGAGGCGATGTGAGACACGAGAATCTCATCGAGGACGAACGCGCCATCGGCGCGATGCTCGCCGATACGAAGACGATCGCGGTGCTCGGCATGAAGCCGGAGAGCCATTCGGCTCAGCCCGCTCACTACGTCCCCGCGTACATGAAGCGCCACGGGTTCGAGATCATCCCGGTGCCGGTCTACTACCCCGGCGTGACCGAGATTCTCGGGGACCCGGTGTTCCGGCAGCTCGCCGCCATCGGGCGGCCCGTCGACATGATCAACGTCTTCCGCCGCCCGCAGGACATCCCGCCGCACCTCGACGACATTCTGGCGGCGAAGCCGAAGTACGTCTGGTTCCAGCTGGGGATCCGGCACGACGAGGTCGCGGGGAAGCTCGCCGAGGCGGGGATCAAGGTGGTGCAGGACCGGTGTCTGATGGTCGAGTACGGGCGCGTCGTCCCGAGCGTTTAGCGAGGGATCAGGGTCGGGCGGGATGCGCGTGACGCGGGATTGTCGTTTGGCCGGAACAGCGAATCTTCGTCGACCCGCCGACCGGGGATGCTCCGATCACGGGTTGCCCACCCGTCCCTGATCCCTCGCTACGCTCGGGATGACGATGCGCCGGATCGATCTACCGCCCCACTCCTTCTGGGTGCGAAGCGCCGGGGAGGGGACGCCGGTCGTTCTGCTTCACGGGCTGGCGGGGTCGTCGCGGTGGTGGGACCGCAACATCGATTCTCTCGCGCGCGAGCACGCGGTCCACGCGATCGAGCTCGTGGGGTTCGGGCGGAGCGGCCACTTCGCCGGCTCGGCCCTGCCGCTCTCGTTCGAAGAAGCCGCGTCGCTGCTCGCGCGCTGGCTCCGAACGGAAATCGGAGCGCCCGTCCACCTGGTCGGTCACTCGATGGGCGGCCACATCGCGATCGAGCTCGCCGCGCGCGCGCCCGACGTGGTCCGCTCCCTGACGCTCGTCGGCTCGACCGGGATTCCGTTCACCGTCGCCACGGCCGAGCGGGTCGCCGTTCTGATGCGCCGTCCGCCGCCGGGGCTGGTGACGTTCGCGCCGCGGCTGACGGCGGACGCGCTCCGCGCCGGCCCCGCCGCACTCGGCCTCGGATCCGTCCACACTCTTCTCGGCGATGCCCGCGACGCGATGGCTCGTGTCCACGCTCCGGCGCTCCTCGTCTGGGGCGACAGCGATCCGCTCGTGCCGCTCCGTTACGCGGAACGAATGCGCGACACGATCCCCCGCGCGGAGCTGCACGTGATCGAGCGCGCGGGGCACATCCCGATGTGGGACCGCCCCGAGAAGTTCAACGCGCTTCTCCGCGATTTTCTGGAACGCGTCGAGGCCGAGCCGGAGCGGACGCCGCTGCGGAGCGACCATTTCTCCTGGGCGATCGCCGACTGCGCCGGCGGCATCTGCTGGCGCACCTCCGGTCCGGCTCCGCGCGTCGTGCTCGTGCACGGTCTCGGGATCGGCTCGCGCTACTTCCGACGCCTCGCCGCGGCGCTCCACGCCCGCGGGATTCATGCGGCGGCGCCCGATCTTCCCGGCATCGCGTTCAGCGCGCCGCATCCGAGTCGTGCGTACGATCCGGCCGCCCTCGCCGAGCGGCTCGTGCAGTGGAAGCGCGACGCCGGGATCGGCCGCGCGGTCTGGGTCGGCCATTCCACCGGATGCCAGATCGTCGATCACGTCGCGCGCGCCGCTCCGGGCGAGGTCGCGGCGGCCATCCACGTCGGGCCGATCTGGACGGAGCGTCCGCTCCCGTGGGTGCGCCTTCCCGCTCTCCTCGCGCGGGACGCGCTGCACGAGCCGTGGTCGCTGATCGCGGAGGCCGTCCGCGCGTACTGGGAATCGGGTCTTCTCGTGATCTTCCGCCACACCGCCGGATCGTGCCGTGACCTCGGCAGCGTCCCGTCCGGCGGTCTCGCCGTCGCCGGCGATCGCGACCCTCTCGTCGACCGCGACCGCATCGCGGAGATCGCGATGCCCTTTCGCCGGATCGAAGGCGGCCACGGCGCGGTCTGGTCGCACCCCGAGCAGGTCGCCGCGATCATCGCGGAGATGAAGGGGAAAAGAAACCGAGCCGCAGATTACGCAGATTGACGCAGATTAAAAGTGGCTCCCGTTCTCCCGCTCGGGAGCCGGTGTCTGCCGGCCGCAATCGCGCAACACGCCCGCCGACGCGAAGCGACAGTGGCACGGGCGTCTCGCCCGTGCCCCCGTTACGTCATCGGCAGGATCGCAAGAGCCAACGAAGCCCGGGCGAGACGCCCGGGCCAGTGCGCCCGGGAGCGCACCTGATCGGAGGGGTGAAAGTCCCCTCGGGTCAAACGTTCATTGACTGAAGCCGACCGTAACTGCGTCGTGGCGACACGGGGTGGAGAGCAACGGAAGGCGAACG
>JBOGJQ010000501.1:0-15303 GCA_050745405.1 Thermoanaerobaculia bacterium
ATCGGCTCGACTTCCTCTTCTGATACCCTCTTCTCATGGCGGTTCTCCTTTCATACTCAGCCGAATCGTACGATCCGGCGAAAGGAACCGCCATCTCACTTTTCAACTAAACTCGGGACATCCTCAGTCGCTAGCAGGCGAGGGCGATGCAATACTTACTAGCTACTAACTTCTAGCTACTAGCTACTAGCTACTAGCTACTAGCTACGACTAGCGACAAGCGACTGCCTCACGAGACCTTCTGCAGCATCTCGATCGCCTTGGGCTTGTTTTCGTAGCGGATGGCCGAGCCGGCGACGCGCTCGAGGCACGCCTTGGCCTCGTCGATCCGGTTCTGCTTGATCCGGGTCTTCGCGAGCCAGAAGTACGTGTCCATCAGGAGCTCGTTCTCGCTGAAGCGGTGGGAACGGATCGCGCTGTCGAAGCGCTGGGCGGCCTCGTCGAACCGCCCCGTCAGATACGCCATCCGCCCGAGTTGCGTGACCGCGTCGAAGTAGTCGTACGAGCTCTCCTCGACGGCGTCGAGCACGCGCTCGTAGTGTGCGGCCGCGCTCTCGTAGTCTTTCCGCCCGTAGAGAATCGCCCCGGCGAACAGAAGCGAGTTCCGATAGAAGTACGCGTTGAAGAACGGCGCCTCGCGGTCGAACATCGCGATCGCCTTCTGGAAGAGCTCGAGCGCCTCGTCCAGCTCCTTGAGGGCGTAGCTGTTGAGCGCCTTGAGCGCCAGCGCCTGCGCCGTGACGTTCTGGTTCGCCGAGTACTGCAGTGAGGCGTCGTGCAGCGCGCGCGCTTCCGCGTAGTCACGTGCCTCGTGCGCCAGGTTCCCGAGGATCACGTACGACTTGTATTTGATGTCGTTCGCTTCGTCCGACTCCTCGGATTCGCACGCGGCGGCAAAGCCCTCGCGTGCCGTCCGGATGTCGCCGGCGTAGAGCGCCGCGATCGCCCGGTAATACGTCGCCTCGAGACGCGTGAGGACCGTGCTGCCCGACGCGCCGAGGTCGTCGAGAAACCGATCGACGAGGGCAGCGAACATCCGGTTCTCCGTCGTCGCGTCGACGGTGAAGTTCTCGATGTAGACGAGCTTGTTCTCGAGAATCCGGATCATCTCGAGCATCACGGTCGTTCGCGTCGCCGTGTCGCTCGCCTCGCCGAAGAGCTGGACGAGGGATTTCTGGAGCCGCGCGTACGCGCGGTCGTATCCCCCCGCCGCGGCCGCGCCGAGCGCGCCCGCTTCCCGCTGCAGTCTGCTCTCGAGCTCGACCCGCGCGTCGACCAGCTCGCGCACCTTCGCCGGCACCGCCCCCGCATTACTCATAGATAACTTCTCCCGCCGCGATTCTACATGAAGTTCGTCAACGGACAACGAGTCACCGACAACGGTCAACGAACAACGATCAACGCGTCGACCGCCGTCCCGGCGGCGCGGTCCGCTCTTCGACCTTCTCCCCACCCGCCTCGAGCAGTCGGAAGGAGATCTGGCGGCGGTCCTCGTCGACTTCCCACACCTCGACGCGCACGGAATCGCCCAGGCGGAACTCGCGGCTCGTGCTCGCGCCGCGCAGGCGGTGCTCGCGGTCGGCGAAGGTCCAGTAGTCGCCGCCGATCGTCGAGATCGGGACGAGGCCCTGGACGAAGATCTCCTCGAGCTCGATGAACAGACCGAACGCCGTGACCCCGGTGATCCGTCCCGTGAACGCCTCCCCCACCCTCTCGCGCATGAAGACGACCTTCTTCCACTCGATGACCTCGCGCTCGGCGTCTTCGGCCCGCTTCTCCCTCTCGCTCGACTGCGCCGCAACCGCGGGCAGCCGCGCCGAGACGGCGTCGAGGCGGTCCCCCCACAGCGGCCCGCTCTCGAGCATCTCGCCGAGCACCCGGTGGACGACGAGGTCCGGATAGCGCCGGATCGGCGAGGTGAAGTGACAGTAGAACGGAAGGGCGAGGGCGAAGTGACCCAGGTTCTCTTCCGCGTACAGCGCGCGCTTCATCGACCGCAGCACGAGCTCGGTGAGGAAGCGCTCCTCGGGCGTCCCCTCGACCTCGCGCAGGACGCGCTGCAGGTCGCTCGGGCGGAGCTGCTCCGGGTTCGCGCGCATCTTGTGCCCGAGTTCTTCGAGGATCTTCTTCAGATCCTCGATCTTCTGCGCGTCCGGCGGCATGTGGACGCGGTAGATCGCCGGCTGGCCTCCGAGCTGGAGGTGCTCGGCGACGACCTCGTTCGCGGCGAGCATGAACTCCTCGATGAGGCGGTGCGCGACGTTGCGCGAGGAGGGCTGGATCGCCTCGATCTCCCCGAGCTCGCCGAGGAGGATCTCGCTCTCCGGCAGGTCGAAGTCGATCGACCCGCGGGCGTCGCGGCGCCGGCGCAGGATCTCGTACAGCTCGCGCATCCGGGCAAAGTCCTCGAGCAGCGGCGCGTAGCGCCTCTCGAGCTCCGGCGTCGGCGCCTCGAGCAGCGCGGCGACGTCCGTGTACGTCATTCGCTCCCCCGTCCGGATGACCGACCGGTAGAACCGGCGGCCGATGAACCGTCCGCGGGGATCGATCTCGATCTCGGCGGAGAACGTCAGCCGGTCGACGCGCGGATTGAGCGAGCAGATCCCGTTCGAGAGGCGCTCGGGAAGCATCGGGATCGCGCGCCCCGGAAAGTAGACCGACGTGGCGCGGTCGAACGCCTCCCGGTCGAGCGCCGTTCCCTCGCGCACGTAGAACGAGACGTCGGCGATGTGGACGCCGAGACGGTAGTTCCCGTTCTCGAGGCGGATCACCTCGACGGCGTCGTCGAAGTCCTTCGCCGTCTCGCCGTCGATCGTGACGATGGCGCGGTCGCGCAGATCCGTGCGGCCCGCGATCTCCGCGGCGTCGATCTCCTGCGGGATCGCGTCCGCTTCCTCGAGGACTTCCGCGGGAAACGCGTGGGGGATGTGGAACTTCCGGATGACGACCTCGATGTCGACGCCGGGCTCGCCGAGCATGCCGAGACGCTCGAAGACGCGGCCGAACGCGATCGTCCCCTTGTCGGGGTACCGCTCGATCTCGACGTTGACCATCTCGCCCTCGCGCGCGCCGAGCGTCGAGGCGGCGTCGATCTCGATGTCTTCGTCGAGGCGGACGTCGAAGGGGCGGACGTACGGCGGCTCGCCCCTGTGGAAGCGGCCGACGACGGTCCGGTGCTGGCGCTGCAGGACGCGCGCGACTTCTCCCTCGAGGTACTCGCGCTTACGGATGAGCTTCGGGCGCGGATGGCGCGGATCGATGCGCACGAGGATGACGTCGCCGTTCATGGCGCCCTTGAGCTTTCGGCGGTCGATGAAGAGGTCGGAAAGGTCGCCTTCGCCATACAGGAGCCCGTAGCCCTCGGGCGTGATGCGGACTCGGCCGGAGCGGAAGGGGGTGAACTCGAGCAGGGAGTATCGTTTGCCGCGCACGGCGACGATGGCGCCCTCGCGCTCGAGGTGCTCGACGGCGGCGGCGACGGCCTCGCGCGGCGGGGCGATGTCGCGTCCCAGGCCCAGCCGTTCGTGAATGTCGCGAACGGCGAGAATCCTGTTTCCCTTCTCGCGAAGAAGGGCGACGATCTGCCGCTCGAGCGGCTCGTCCGCTCCTCTATTCACGACCGCATGCCGTGCAAAAGCCGGTGCACGTCACTTCCGCTTGCTGCGCGCGCGCGACGCGCCGCGCGCCGGGGCCGCTTTCTTCACGCTCTTCCGCGGCCGGAGCGCGGCGACGTAGCCGTTGAGGCGCGACTGCGTGCGGAGCTTGTTGTGCACGGTATTGCGGTGGACACCGAGAAGCTGCGAGGCGCGCGTGACGTTGCCTTGATTCGCGGCCATCGCCACGGCGATGTACTTGCACTCGAATGCCTCGACCGCCTGCTCGAGCGTGATTCCGTTCGCGATGAGTTCACGGATGATCTGCGTGAGTCGGTCGTCAATGCTCGACATCGAAGCTGCCCCTGATTTTCGGGAGACGCGGCATTCTACACACCTGCGCGAGAACCGGTGAAGCGTTTTTACTCGCCTTCGTTTCGATTTGGAAGTCTTGACTTCACGGAATCGAGGGACTAATGCGCCGCCGCCACGCAACGAGCGTGAGCGCGATCACCGCGCCGAGCGTGACGAGCGCTCCCGCGACGAGAGAGCGCGGCCGGTATGACCACCGAATGACGTGGGCGCCGGCCTCGATGCCGACGGCGCGGAAGATTCCGTTCGCGCGCCGCGGCGCGCGCGGCTCACCGTCGACCGTCACGCGCCATCCGGGCGCCGCGAGCTGCGCGAGCACCACCGTGCCGCGCGACGGCGCGTCGACGCGCGCGGTCGCCGACCTCCCATCGAAAGCGAGCGCGAATCGCATCGGCACGATCGCCGCCGCCGCCGCGTTCATCCGCTGCGCCGGGTCGAACGCCTCCGTCACGACCTCCGGCGCGCTCGGCTCGGGAACGAACCGCACCGTGGGGAGAGCGCCGCGGTTCACGAAGAGGCGGACGCCGTCCACGGCAGCCCCGGCCGGAGCGTATCCAGGCGGCATCCGACGGCGGTCCGTCGTGATCCACCGCACCGAGGCCGCGTCGACGAGATCGTCGCGATCGCCCGTGATCGCCGTCTCGTAATACGCGAGCGCTTCGCGTGCGACGACCGGCGCGGGCGTCGCGAAGTCGAACCGCCGCTCGTACAGGTTCGCGTATCCGACGAGCCATCGGTCGGGATCGGGATCGCGCGCCGCGCCCCGCGTCGATTCGACCCGCGTGAAGCGCCACGGCCCCTCCAGGACCTCGCCCCACGCCCCGGACGACGCGACGAACGGGCGAGACGAACGCAGCGGGGAGGACGACCAGAGGAGATCCGCGGCGACCAGCGCGATGAGAAGCGCCGCGACGCGACGGTCCTCGAGCCAGCGGGGAAATCCGACGTAGACGAGACCGAAGACGATGACCCAGCCGAGAAAGATCGCGAACCGCAGAACGGCAGTCTCGCGGCCGAGCGGCTCGACGGTCAGAAACCGGAGGCCGACGAGCAGCGCGATCCAGAAGGTGACGCCGAGGCGCGAGCCGAGCGGCTCCTTGCGCAGGCGATCGAGGCCGATCGCGGCGAGCGCGGCGACGACGAGCGCGCCGATCGGCACGAGCCGCGCCGGATACCGGATGGCGTTCGCGCGCACGGCGACGAGCGCGTCGCGCAGCGGCGCGTACGCCGGCAGCGCCGACAGCGCCATCACGGCCGCGAACGTCAGGAGGAGCATCGCCAGAATCCGCCGCCGGGCCGCCGCCTCGGCGCGCAGCGATCCCAGCCCCGCCGCGAGCGCGAGAATCACGGTCGGCGCCCCGACGTAGAGCGACGGGATGAACTGCTGGCCGATGCGGAGCCGCTCGAATCCATCCGTCGAGGCGAAGGGCATCGCGAGGGCGATCCAGTCGCCGACGCGCATCGAGTGCCGGAACGCCTCGGGCGCGTCGAGTCCCGCCGCCCTCTCGCTTCCGGCAATCCAGCCGAGGAACGGGAAGAGCTGCACGGCGGAAAGGGCGATCGACCACGCTCCCGCGGAGGCGACCCCGCGCCAGTCACCGCGGGATCCGAGCGCCGCGGCGACCAGGAGCGCCGCGATCGCCGCGTAGACCGGCTCGCCCCCGAGAAAGGCGAGCGCGAGGACGCCGCCGATCGCAACGCCGCTCCGCATCCTCCCGCCCGGCGCCACCGCGGCGCCACTCTCGTCGGGCACGCCTCGCGGAGCCAGCGCCGCGCGCCGCTCGAAGGCGAGACGGAGCGCGAGCGGCATCCACGCGAAGCTCGCCAGATTGTTGTTCACGTCGAGCAGCGAGAACACCGGCCCCGAGAGCATCAGCGCGACCGCGCCGAACGTCGCGGCCGGATCGCCGGTCCATCGGAGAAAGAGGCGGCGCGCCGTGACGCCGAGAAGGGCGACGTGTCCCGCGAGGAACAGCACGTACGCCGTCTCGAAAGGGAGAAAGAAGAAGATCCACGCGGGCGGATAGAAGACCGCCGTCTGCGGGTTCGCGAGCCACGGTTCGCCGAGACCGCTCCAGGCGTTCCAGAGAGGGAGGTCGCCCGCACGGACCGCCGCGGCGGTGTGCCACCGCAGCGGGAGGAAGTACGTCTCGTGATCGCGAAAGGCCGGGACCTCGCCGCGCAGGAGCATCCCGGCGAACGGGACGAACGCGAGCGCGGCGAGCGCGAGCGAGATCGCGCGGTCTCTCATAGCTCCGGCGCGGTCGCGGCGCGGCGGACGATCTGCCGCATCAGGTTGACGCCGCGGGCGAAGAAACGGACGCGGATCCGTTCGTCGACGCCGTGAACGCGCGCGCCGTCGTAGTAGTTCACCGGAAACGGATTGAACCCGTACGCGACCATGCCCCGCCCGCGGAGAAAGCGGCTGTCGGTCGTCCCCGCGGAGACGTACGGCCCCACGATCGATCCCGGATCCGAAGCCTTCGCGAGCTCCGCGATGAGACGGAACAGAGGCGTGTCGACGGGCGAGGGAGGCGCGGGCTTCCCGGCGATCAGAACCTCGACGCCGACGTCCTCCCCCGCCGCCTCCCGAAGTGCGTCGAGAAAGGGGGAGGGATCGCTGCCGGGGAGGAGCCGCACGTCGAGCTCGGCCCGCGCGCTTGCCGGGATCGAATTCACGCTCGTACCGGCGTCGAGAACCGTGAGCGAGATCGTGTCCTGGAGCAGGGCGCGCGCGCCGGCGGGGAGCTGCTCGATCCGCGGCGAGTCGAAATACGCTTCGGGATCGCGGAGAATCGCGCGTCGGATGTCGAGCTCGGCCTTCGCGCGCGCGAACGAGGCGAAGTGCGCCCGGACCGTGGGCGTCAGCCGCATCGGCGTCGGAATGGCGAATACCCGTTCGAGGGCCGCGACGAGCTTCCGCGGCGCGCCGCCGCCCGGCGGCGGGATGGAGCCGTGTCCCGGCCGTCCCTTCGCGACGAGCCGCACCCAGACGGGGACCTTCTGATCGATCTCGATCCCCCACCAGGTCACCCGGTCGACGATCGTTTCCGTGCCGCCGCCCTCGTTCAGGACGAACCCGACGCCCTCGAACAGCTCGGGGTGATCGCGGAACAGCGCCTGGATGCCGGCCGTGCCGCCCGCCTCCTCGTCGGCGACGCCGAGAAAGACGACGTCGCGCGCGAGAGCCGCGCGCGCGCGGTGCAGCTCGAGGAAGCCCATGAGCTGGGCGATCCCGAGCGATTTCACGTCGAGCGCACCGCGTCCCCAGATGTATCCGTTCGCGCGCCGCCCCTCGAAGGGCGGCACCGACCACTCCGATGGGTCGGCCGGGACGACGTCGAGATGATGGAGCAGCAGGAGCGCGGGAGCGTCGGAGCCCGACTCGAGACGCGCGTAGATCGACTGCCGCCGCGGATCGGCCCCGACCAGACGCGAGGGGATCCCTTCGCGCTCGAAGATCTTCTGGAAGAAACGCGCCGCCTCCGTTTCGTTTCCCGGCGGATTCGACGTATCGATCCGGAGGTAAGCGACGAAAAGCTCCTCCGCCTCGGCCTCGACCGGATCGCGGTCGACGGCCTCGCCGCGATTGCAAGCCGGAAACGAGACCACGAGAACGAGCGCGAGGAAGGACGCGAGCAGGAGAGGACGGCGTCGCATCAGGCCGGTCGAGTATAGCGCGTCACTGTTTTTGAACGCAGAACGTTAAAGTTTTCTTACTTCTGCGTTCTGCGTTCTGCGTTCAAAAAAAGAGGGCGCCCGATGGGCGCCCTCTCGAAACGTGAAGCGTGGAGAGGCTTAGTTGGCGCCGCCCGTCTGCGCGCCTTCCGGCCACTGCACGAACGTGCCGTTCTGGTAGACGATGTCGCAGTCGAAGTCGGTCGTCTTCGTGCCGTCGTCGCCCGAAGCTTCCGCAGAGCCGTCGCGGCCGGTCGCCTGGATGTGATACGCCTGGGCATTCCCCGTCGTGCCGAAGGCCACGTCGGCGCCGAACACCCAGTCGTTACCCCAGCCGTCCTTCTCCGGGAACGAGCGGATGTAGGTCGGCGCGAGCGCCCCGTCCAGCGTCGAGATCGTCACGGTCTCGAGATTCGACCAGCCGGCGGCGTTGTAGCCGTTCGTGTCGGTCGCGCGCGCTTCCCACGCCGTCGCGATCGATCGCATGTCCGCCATCGTCCGCTTCTGCTTCGACCGCTGCATGGCGGTGAGCAGGTTCGGAATCGCGATCGCGGCGAGAATGCCGATGATGGCGACGACGATCAGCAGCTCGATGAGCGTGAAACCCTTCTGCTTCCGGGATATCTTGATCATGTTGCCTCCTGTTTTTGATTGTCGGTGGATACCGATCCGTTACTCCCCTAGACCAAGGGACGTGCCAGAGGGACCTCCGACGTAAATCCTTTGGAATGAGAGGCAATGGCCGCCAGCCGCAGCCGCGTGGACAATCTGTGGCAGCGGGTCCTGACAACCGTTGTCACTTCCCCAGGGCCCAGTCGGCGACGAGCTCCGTCGTCAGCTCGACTCCCTCCTGAAACCAGTCGACGCGGATCCGCTCGTCGGCGCCATGGATGCCCTGCGTCTGAAAGAAGTCGACCGGATAGGGCCAGAATCCGTAGGCATCGATGCCGCGGCTGCGCAGAAAGCGCGAGTCGGTCGCGACGTCGACCATGACGAGCGGTCCGACGGGGACGTCGCCGTAGTGGCGCCGCACGGCGTGCTCGATCGCGCCGAAGAAGGGGGTGCCGGTCGAGGAGAGCGGAGCGACGACGGGGCGATAGGTGAGCTCGATCTCGACGGGGTACGCGGCGACGCGCTCGCGAAATCGCGCGACCGCCTTGTCGGGATCGCGTCCGGGAAGAGTCACGATCGTCACGGTCATCGCGTGGCGGCCGTCGTCTTCGGTGCGGATGCCGCTCGCGATGAGCCACTCGGCCGTCATCTGCCGGTAACTCGGATGGAGCAGCCAGAACCGCCCCTCGGCGATCGTTCTGTCGATATCCTCGAGCAGAGGAGCGTAGCGAAGCCGGTGCGGCGCCACGGTCGTGAAGTACTCGCGCACCTGCGGCAGAATCTCCTCGGGCGCGTCGGGCTCGAACAGCGGCTCGAGCGCGATCCGCAGCTCCTCGAGCGTCTCGCGGCGCGCGGCGCGCACGGCGAGCTTGACCGGTTGCATCGAGCCGACTTCCACGCCGAAGTAGACGATCTCGCCCTTCACCGTCTCGGTGACGCCGCCCTCGTTCGCCGCGTACCGGATCCCCTCGAGCACGTCGGGCCGGTGCTCGAGAATCCACCCCATTCCCATCGCGCCGCCACGCTCTTCGTCCGGGACGGCGAGGAACGCGACGTCGCGCTCGGGAGGCGCCGCCGATCGCGCGAGCGCGAGAAACGCCGCGAGCTGACAGATCGCGATCGACTTCATGTCGAGCGCCCCGCGGCCCCAGATCATGTTCCGCTCGAGGCGCGCTTCGAACGGCGGATAGGTCCACGCCTCCGCGTTCGCCGGAACGACGTCGATGTGATTGAGCAGAAGGAGCCCCTCGCCCGGTCGCGTCCCGCGGATGCGCGCGTACACCGCCGCCCGTCCCGGCGCGGTCTCGATGATCTCCGGCTCGACGCCACCCCGCCGGAGCCGTTGGGCCAGAAAACGCGCGCCCGCGATCTCGTTTCCCGGAGGGTTCGTCGTGTCGATCCGGATGTACGCGCGGAGCATCTCGACCTCCGGCGTGATCTCGGCCTCTTCCGGGATGTAGAGAAGACTGTCGGGAATCTGCGCCGTGCGCCAGATCGCGACGGCGCCCGCGGCGGCGGCGGCGAGGACGATCGCGAGCGTCAGGTAGAATTCCCGCGAAAAGCGCCGTTTCTCGATGAGTCCCACTGTCCCCTCTCCTCCAGCCTCTCCTGTGACGATCGTCATCCCCGCCTACAACGAGGAGCGACGGCTGCCCGAGAGTGTACGGAAGATCATCGGTTTCATGCGACGCGACCCGCGAGTCCGCGAAGTGGTCGTCGTGGACGACGGAAGCAGCGACGGTACGGGGCGCCTGCTGCGCGAGCTCGCCGCGACCGACGATCGGATCCGGATCGTCTCCTACTGGCCGAACGCGGGAAAAGGATACGCGATCCGCCGCGGCATCCTCGATGCGTCGCGCGGGCACGCGGTGCTCGTGAGCGACGCGGACCTCTCGACGCCGCTCGAGGAGCTCGACGAGCTGGCCGGGGCGCTCGCGACGCACGACGTCGCGATCGGGTCCCGCGCCCTCACCCTCTCGCGGATCGGCACCTCGCAGGCGTGGTATCGCCGCTGGATGGGAAAGACGTTCAACCGCCTCATGCGGATCCTGACGGGGCTTCCGTTCGGCGACACGCAGTGCGGCTTCAAGCTCTTCACGGCCGAGGCGGCACAGCGGATCTTCGCGGAGGCGACGGTCGACCGATTCGCGTACGACGTCGAGGCGCTCGTCATCGCCTCACGCCTCGGATTCCGGATCGCCGAAGTCCCGGTGCGGTGGGACAACTCCCCCGACTCGAAGGTCCGCATCGTGCGCGACTCGCTCCGGATGCTCGGCGACATCGTGCGCATCCGCCTCCGCCACGGCCGCTATCGTCGAGCCTGACCGGCGCCATCGCCAGGCGGCGACCCCGAGAAGGACCAACGCGGCCGCCGAGATCCCCATCCCGGCGCGGACGAGCGGGTTCGCGTAGCGCATCGCCACGACATGCCGGCCGGGCGGAACGACGGCGCCCTGATAGCCGATGTTCACGACCTGGAGCTCCGCGGGGCGGCCGTCGATGGTCGCCTTCCAGTACCGGTGCGGCGTCACGCTCATGACGAGCAGCGCCCGCCCTTCGGCCTCGATTTGGATGCGCGCCGTGTTCGCCGTCTCGACCGCGCGGACGACCCGCGCCGGCGCGGACTCGAACGCCTCGAACCCGACGAACGCCGCGCGCGGGCTCGGCTTCTCCGCCACGATCCTGTCGATGAACTCGTCGTGGTCGCCGATCGTCACGATCTCGTCGGCGAAGTAGTAGCGCGGGTACGCCCCCTCCGCCACGAAATCGACCGGGTGCGCCCGCTTCATCTTGCCGTCCACGCGCTTTCGCTCCTCGGCGAAGTCGCGGTAGTCCGCGTAATACCAGGCGTTCGACATCGCCATGAACGTCTCCCGCCACCACGCCGCGCCGCGGTCGCGCACCTTCCACATCGCCGCGACGAGATCGACGGTCGGGAGCAGCTCCGTCTTGTCGTAGTCCCTCCCGAGAACGAAGGAGAAGCCCCACGTCGCCGGCGTCTGCGGGTAGATCCCGTTCCGGACGATCCAGTACACGGCCTCGCCCGTGCCGAAGTACTTCTTCGCGACGTCGCTCGAGCCGTACCAGTCGACTTCGTGAAAGATCCGGTAGCTCGTCTTTCTCCCGTCGAGAGCCGATGCGACGGGCGGCGGCGTGTAGAACGAGCGGTCGATGCGGGGGTTCACGTCGAGGGCGACCGGCGCGAGATCGGCGATGACGACCACGACGACGGCGCCGAACCAGAGGCGCGAGGTCGCCCCGGCCGCGCGGCGCGCCCCCCACAGGAGGGCGACCACCGCGGCCGCCCGCGCGACGACCGTCCACCAGTCGTGTGCCGACAGGGAAGCCATCCACGGCCCGCTCGGGCGCCGGATTCCCCAGACGCGCAAAAACGCCTCGCGATAAAAATCGCTCAAGCCGAAGAGCGCGAGCGCGAGCGCCACCACTCCCACCGCAGCCGTGAAGCCGATCGCGGCGTCGATGAGCTTCCGGTCGCCGTCGAGAACGCGGTCGAACATCATCGCGGCGAAGACGATGAGCGCGAACAGAGCCACGAACGACCACTTCTCGGGATACCGCACCGTCGTCGCGATCCCGGCGTCGTAGAGAATCCGGAACAGCGGCGTGTGCCCGCCGAGCGCGACGAGAAACGAGCCGGCACACAGGAGGAGGACGAACACGCCGCCCTGCGGCCGCACGGCGAGACTGCCGGCGAGCAGAGCCGCCATGAGCAGCCCTCCATAGATACTGAAGAAAAAGGGCGACCCCGTTCCCGGATAGAGGCCGGAGCCCCAGTACCACGTTCCCCGCTCGTAGATATGGCCGAACAAACGCGGGACCACGAGCTCGAGCGGCCGCGCGAACGGCATGCTCCACGCGGTCACGAGCGAGTACTCGAACGGGCGCGCCCGCGCCGAGTCGGCGACGTGATCGGCGGCCGGAAGGAGTTGCGCGGCGCCGGCGATCATGCCGAGTCCTCCGATGACGAGCGTCAGGACCAGAGGCATGAGGACACGACGGATGCCGCCCCGCCGGTCCTTCCACGCGCGATAGAGAGCGTAGGCCCCGACGAGCAGCCCCGTCTGGACGAGCGAGGTCGGCTCTCCCGCGAACGATTGAATCCCGAGGACGATCGCGGCGAGGGCGACATCGCGCACGTTCGGGCGCAACATGGCCCGCCGGGCGAACAGGAGCACGAGAGGCGTCCACGCGATCACGAAGAGGATCGGAAGCAGATTGATCGTCGACACGATCACCCCGCCCGCGCCGTAGACGATTCCGCCGAAGATCGCGCTCCGGCGCCGCAGGCCGAGCGAGCGGAGAAGCGCGTACATCCCGATCGCGGCGATCGGGAGGTGAATCAGAATGTGGAGCCGGTAGCCGAGATCGTAGTCGGGAAGGAAGACGAGCCACTGCGGCGGGTAGAAAATCTCGTACTCCGGATTCGCCGCCATCGGCTGGCCGCCGCCGTAGTGGCGGTTCCAGTAGGGGAACTCACCACCGAGAACGACCTCGCGGATCACGCTCTTCGTCGGGTAGTAGTAGCGCGTCAGGTCGCGGATGAAGAAACGGTTGCCGAGCAGGAGGACGTCGACGAACAGAAGCGCGCACACCAGGACGAGCAGAAGCGCCGCGCGGACCTCGGCGCCGCGCGCCGTGCTTTCTCTCGCCTCCACAGACCGCGGATTCTACCAAGGCGTCCTGGGCGTCTTGAGCGTCTTGAGCGTCTTGGGCGTCTTGAGCGTCTTGAGCGTCTTGAGCGTCTTGGGCGTCTTGGCAGATTCCGCAGATTGACGCAGATTGAATTTCTTTCTTTTAATCTGCGGTAATCTGCGCAATCTGCGGCTCCGTTCTCTCTCACGGCGGACCCCAGACGCCCGAGACGCCCAAGACGCTCAAGACGCCCGAGACGCCTTAATGGAACCTCGCGACAAGAAAGTGGTGGTGGTGCTTCCCGCGTACAACGCGGAGAAGACGCTGGAGGCCACCTGGGACGACATCCCGAAGGAGTGGGTCGACGAGATCCTTCTCGTCGACGACGCTTCCCGCGATCGGACGGTGGAGGTCGCGCGCCGACTCGGGATCCGCACGATCGTCCACCCCGAGAACCGCGGGTACGGCGGGAACCAGAAAACGTGCTACCGGACGGCGCTCGAAGAGCTCGGCGCCGACATCGTCGTCATGGTTCATCCCGACCACCAGTACGACCCGACGATCATCCCCGCCCTGATCGCACCCCTTCTCCGCGACGAATGCGACGCCGTCTTCGGCTCCCGGATGCTCGGCGGACGCCCCATCGAGGGAGGGATGCCGAAGTGGAAGTACTTCGCGAACCTCTTCCTCACGATGGTCGAGAACGCGACGTTCTACGTCTTCCTCTCGGAGTACCACTCGGGATTCCGCGCGTACTCGCGCCGGTACCTCGAGTCCGTGCACTTCGAGCAGGACTCCGACGATTTCGTCTTCGACACGGAGATCATCGCGCAGGGCGTCGACAAGGGGATGCTGATTCGCGAGGTGCCGATCCGGACGCGTTACTTCCGCGAGGCGTCGCAGATCGGGTTCTGGCGGTCGGTACGGTACGGGCTGGCGATCCTGAAGACGATGGTCTTCTACAAGCTCCACAAGAAGGGGATCTGGTCGCACCCGATCTTCCGTCCGCGGGCGGCGGTGGCTCCGGGCCCCGCGGTTCCGGGGCGGCAGCCGGAATGAGCGACCGGCGCGCGGGCGCGATCGGTCTCGCGATCGTCGCGGCGCACCTCGCCGGCGGCATCGCTCTCACGCCCGGCTATCTCGAGCCCGACTCGGTGGCCGTATTCGCATGGATCCGCTCTCTCGTCTTCAACGGCGACTTCCTCTTCTTCGACGAATGGACGGGCTTCGGTCTGATCCGCGACGGGATTCCTCTCTTCAAGGAGGTCAGCGCCGCGGGCGCCCTCGCGAACCACTGGTGGATCGGCGCCTCGATTCTGTCCGCTCCCGCATACGTGCTGGCGCACCTCGTCGCGACGGGCGCCGCGATCCGCAACGGCTTCGGCGGCGTCTACGGCCACGCGCTCGCCTGGGCGGCCGTGTCGTTCGGTGCCCTCGCTTCTCTCCTCGGGTGGCGTATCGCGCTGCGGGAGAACATCGCGCCGCGCTTCGCCCTCGGTGCTCTCGCCGCCGTGTGGGTCGGGACGCCGATGTTCTGGTACGAGTACCGCCATCCGCTCGGCACCCACCTCGCCGGGCTTCTCTGCATCGCCGTCGTCGCGATGCTACTCCGCAGAGCCGAGGACGAAGGAGACGGCTGGATCGACGTCTTGATCGGCCTCTGGCTCGGCCTCGCGATCGTCACGCGGCTCCAGCACGTCCTCCTCATCCCGGCTGTCGCGCTCCACCTCTGGCGCGTCCGCCGGCCGCTCCGTTCGTGGGTGGCCGTCGCCCTGGCGGGGACGCTGCCGCTTCTCGCGCAGGGATTCGCGTGGTCCGCAGTCTACGGCCAGCCGCTCGGGCCCCTCGCCGCCGGATCGAGCCCTCTCGGCGGGACGTGGATGGTCATGCGGACGATCGCGCTCGACGAAGTCCTCTTCTCGACCTATCACGGCCTTCTTCCGTGGGCGCCGGTCGCCGCGTTCGGCATCGCGGGATGGTTTCTCGAAGTGCGGCGGCGGGTCCTCGCCGGAACGTTTCTCGCGATGTTCGCCGGCGAGTGGCTCGCGAACGGCCTTCTCGATCGCTACTTCTGGGGCGGGCTCTCGTTCGGACCGAGGCGCTTCGTCGATCTGGCGATTCCGCTGGCGATCGGGGTCGCGTGGCTGTTGCGCCGGAGTGGCGCCATCGGCGCCGTCGCCGTGGCGGCGGCATCGGCATGGACCGTCCTCCTGACGGTCGCGGCCGCGGCAGGAACGCTCGATCTGTCGCGCGACGTCTCGTTCGCCGAGATGGTCGCGGCGATCCGCAGCGTTCCGTGGTCGCGGACGGCCGCGATTCTGTTCGGCGGGACGGCGCTCGCGCGCGCGCCGGCACTCGCGGTCGTCGGCGCGGCGATCGCCGCGGCGGCCGGGGC
>JBOGJQ010000502.1:0-3990 GCA_050745405.1 Thermoanaerobaculia bacterium
CCGGTCTTCTACAAGAGCCGGGCGAACGACGCGCGCGACATCGCGCTGAGTCCCGGGACCGCCGCCGCCTCCGAGCCGGAGACCACCGCGCTTCTCTCGCTGCTCGACCGGCTGAATCCGAGGGCGGTCGTCACCCTTCACTCGGCGCTCGCCTGCGTCGACGACTCCGGCGCGTCCGACCTCGGGCGGCAACTCGCCGACCGCAGCGGGCTCCCCTTCCTGACGGAGATCGGCTACCCCACGCCCGGATCGATGGGAACGTGGGCGAGCGAATGCGGACTCAATCTCGTCACGTTCGAGGTCGAGGACGCCTCTCTCTATACGTTGAAGGACCGCCACGTCCCGCTTCTCATCGACCTCATGACTGGCCGCTTCGAGCTCGAGGAACGCTGATGCACATTCTCATCACCGATTCGGGAGTCGGCGGGCTTTCCGTCGTCGCGTACGCCGAGCGGTTCGTGCGCACGCGCGGATTCACCGAGCCGGTGCGGCTGACGTTCGCCAATGCCGCGCCGGCGAACGACTACGGCTACAACTCCATGCCGTCGAAAAAGGAGAAGCTCGAGACGTTCGATCGTTTCCTCCGGAGCGTCACCGCGCGCTTCTCCCCCGACTTCATCTACATCGCCTGCAACACGCTCTCGGTGCTGCTGCCGGACACGGCGTATTCCGCCGAGGCGGCGATCCCGGTGCGAGGGATCGTCGAGACCGGCGCCGCGTTTCTGCTGGGCGAGCTCGAATCGGATCCGCGCAGCGTGGCGATGATCTTCGGCACCGAGACGACGATCGACTCCGGTGCCTACCCGCGCCTCCTTCGGGATCGCGGGATCGCCGCGTCGCGAATCATCAGCCAGGCGTGTCCCGGCCTCGCCACCACGATCTCGGAAGATCGGGAGGGGACGAGAGCGCGCGCGGAGATCAGGGAGTGCGTCGCCGAGGCGATGAGGAAGATGACGGACCGCGACACGCCGGTGGTCGCCTGCCTCGCCTGCACGCATTACGGTTACCGGAAGGACCTCTTCGCCTCCGCGCTCGGCGAGGAAGGGATTCGCGCGAAGGTCGTCGACCCGAACGAGCGCGCGGTGGACGATCTTTTCGGCAGCGCGCCCGAGGGCGGCGCGAATCGCGACGTGGAAGTGGCGTTCGTCACGCGTTATGCGATTCCGGAGACGACGCAGGAGACGATCACGCGGTTCCTGGGCGACCTCTCGCCCCGGACGGTCGACGCGATGAAGAGCTTTATGCTTCTGCCCGATCTCTTCTAACGGCGCCGTCGACCGCAGAGGTCGCCATGCGCGCGCTAGATCTTGTTCGACCCGACTACGGCTGGTACATTGCGCATTCAACAGCTCGTTCGAGGTGGACCCCTGAAACGAACCATTCTCCTCGCGCTGGTCTCGCTCCCGCTCTTGGCGGAAGCCCCTCATCCTGACCTGGAGCGCGATCCCATCGCCGCGGCGCTTCGCTCGCGTGACTCGGTCCCGGTGCTGGTTCTATTGCGCCAGGATGCATCCGCGGCAGAGCGCACCGGTGAAGCGGCTCGTGATCTCGCGGAGCTCGTGATCGAACGGACGGAGCTGGCGGAGAGTGTCAGGTACCGTTGGCGGACGATGCCCGGGTTCGCCGCGCGTGTGGATACCGCGGAGCTCGAGCGCCTGCGGGCGGATCCCGCCGTCGCGCACGTCGAGCTCGACTACCCCGGAAAGGCCAATCTGGTCGAGTCCCGGGCTCTGGTAGGCGCGGACGAAGTCCGCCGCCTGGCGTTCGATGGGAGCGGAATCACCGTCGCCGTTCTCGACACGGGAGTCGATTCGCTCCACCCCGATCTGGCCGGAAGGATCCTCGACGAGCAGTGTTTCTGTCAGAACTTTTCATCGTCGTATTTCCCTGTGGACTGGCGGGGCTGCTGTCCGGACGGGACCAGCAGACAGCATGGAACCGGAGCGGCGTTCGATCGCCACGGTCACGGGACGAGCGTCGCCAGCGTGATCGCCTCTTCGGGAGAAACAGGCCCGACTGGGATCGCGCCGGGCGTGAACCTCCTGAGCATCCGCGTCATGGACGACCGAGGAAGAATCCGTTCGACCGCGCAGATCATCGCCGCGTTGGATTGGATCCTCCTGAACCGGCCGGACGTACGCGTCGTGAACATGGCCTTTGGAACCGATGCGACGTTCATCGGCCATTGCGACGAGCATGCGCAAACCTTTTCGCTCATGGTCGAGCGCCTGCGCGACGTCGGTGCGATCGTGGTTGCGCCCAGCGGGAACGACGCCAACGCTGCGGGAATCGGGCTTCCCGCCTGCCTCGAGGCGGCGGTCGCCGTGGGGGCCGTGTACGACGCGGACATCGGCGCCGCCCGCCACGCCGTATGCACCGATGGCACGACCGCGCCGGATCAGGTCTGTTGCTTCTCGAACTCCGGCGCGGCGCTCGACTTGCTCGCGCCCGGCGCGGCGATTACGACCGGACTGGTGGGCGGGCGAGTGGGAACGGTCGTCGGAACGTCCTACGCGGCCGCTCATGTCGCGGGCGCGGCGGCGATTCTCATGCAGCTCGATCCCTCGCGAACCGTCGACGAGATCGAGCAGATCCTGCGCGCTTCCGGAAAGCCGGTGGCCGATCCTCGAAATTCGGCCGTCACCACGCCGCGGCTCGATGTGTTCGCGGCCGTCCTCGCGGCCGAGCCACCGCCCACCAGACACCGGCCCGTAGGGCGACCGTGACCTCGAGCCAATTCTTCCGCGGTCCCCGGCGCTTGCGTTGCCTGCTGCTCTATGCTATTTCGTCATAAACTTATCTAGCTGATTTGACGACGCGGCCTCCCGTGAGCCGCCGCCTCCCGTGAGGATCGATATGGCGCTGCGTCTCTCCCTCACCATCGTTCTCGCTCTCGCCTCGCCGATTCTCGCGTCCGAGCCGTTTCCCCTCGCCCCACCTGAGATCGGGCTCGCCGACTACTTCGACGGGTCCGTCATCGCATCCGACGGCGAGAGGTACCTCGCTCTCCTCTACTCCTACTCGCACGGCGTCGACTCGGTCTATCGACTTCGTCTCGACGGAGACGGTGAGCCACTCGACCCGCACCCCGTCCTGCTGCTTCCCGATGAGGTGATGGTCTCGAATCCCCTTCTTCTCTGGCGCGGCGACCGTTACGTTCTCATCTGGGGCACGTTCGGTCTCCACTACGCCGAGATCTCGCGCGACGGCGAGCTCCTCGAGCTCGTGTCGCCGTGGATCGAGCATCATGGATCGGCGGACGCGGCGTGGAACGGCGACTCCCTCCTCGTCGTCGCGCGGGAAAGGCACGGTCGCGGAGACGTCATCCGCACCTTTCGCATCGGCGACGGCGGAGCCATCGAGTCGTCACGGACGATCGCAACCGAGAATTTCGATGTCAGCATCGCGGCCGCCGGCGAGCGCTTCGGCGTCCTCCTCCAGGGCTTTTTCGAGTCCCGGCTCCTTCTCCTGGCGAGCGACGGCTCGGTCGAGGCGTCGAGGTTGGTGCCGCGCGCTTTCGGGATCGCGGCCGTCGGATCCATGTTCCACCTTCCCGTTTTCCGTCCCGAGCAGAAAGCGCTCGACCACGTCGTGGCGGGAGCCGACGGGACGATCGTGCGGATCGAGCGCGTGGCTGAAGGGGGGCTCTTCTATGGCGCTCGCCTTATCACCGGCCGGGATCGCGTCGCGATCGTCTTCCGCGAGCGCCAGGATCCCGACTCGGCGGTGTATCAGAGCTTCTACGTCGCGCGCGACGATGGGGAGGTCCTTGCGCTGGGGCGGCCGCGCAGCGACGACGCCGTCCTTTCCGCCGTCTGGGCCGCGAACGGATCGGGCGAGGTCGTACAGATTCTCGGCGACGAAATGCGCGTCGGACGGTCGGTGCTCGCCGCGCCTCTCCTCGACCCGGCGGCGTTCGCCGCCGCGCCCGCGCTCGTCCGTGCGCCGCTCCGCCAGTCGAGCCTCCGCATTACCGCGGGCGAGAGCGTT
>JBOGJQ010000503.1:0-1864 GCA_050745405.1 Thermoanaerobaculia bacterium
GGGCTGACGCTCCCGCAGGCGCGCGCGATCCTGCCGCGCGTCACCGCGCGCGGTCGCGATGCGGAGTGCGAGCGCGCCGCGCAGGAGGCGCTGCTCGATCTCGCGGGAAGTTTTTCGCCGCGCATCGAGGATGGCGGCGAGGGCGTCGCCTATCTCGATCTCGACGGGCTCGAGCGCCTCTTCGGCTCCGAACGGGATCTCGCGCAGGCGCTCCGGAAGGCGGCGGAATCGTCCGCCCTCCCCTGCCGGATCGGCATCGCCTCGAGCAAGCTCGCGGCGCGCGTCGCTGCGGAGCTCCCCGAGTCGCCGACGATCGTCCCGGCCGGCGAGGAGTCCGCGTTTCTCGCGCCGCTGCCTCTCTTTCGTCTCGCGCCGGAGCTCGAGGTCATGGCGACGCTCGAGCGGTGGGGGATCGCATCGGTGGGCGATCTCGCGCGCCTCCCCGAGGCGGAGATCGCGGCGCGTCTCGGGGAAGCGGGACGCGATCTGCTCGCGGCGGCGCGCGGGATCGATCCGCGGCCGCTGGTCCCCACGGTTCCGCCGCCGACGTTCACCGAGGGGATGCACCTCGAGTGGCCTCTGGTCGCGCTCGAGCCGTTTCTGTTCGTCGCGAACGCGGCGCTCGACCGGATGATCCGGCGGATGGAGGACGCGGGGTACGCGTGCCGCCGTCTCGAGCTGACGCTCGATCTCGAGCCGGACGGATGCGACGCGCGCGGAATCGATCTTCCCGCGCCGACGCGCGACACCAGGACGCTCCTCACGCTCGCGAAGCTCGATCTCGAGGCGCGTCCTCCCGGCGCGCCGGTCGCGGGGTTCCGCATCACCGGGATTCCCGACCGCCCCCGCCGCGCGCAGCTCGGCCTGTTCGGCCCTCCCGCCCTGCCGCCCGACAAGCTCGCCGCGACGGTCGCGCGCCTCGCGTCGATCGTCGGTCCGGAGCGCGTCGGCTCGCCGCGCACGGTCGACGGTCATCTGCCCGAACGCTGCGCCCTCGCGCCGTTCGCACCCCCGCCGCCGCCGATCATGCGCCGTACGCCGCGTCCGAGCCGCGGGATCCTCGCCGTCCGGACGTTCCGCCCCGCGATCCCGCTCGAGGTGGTCGTCGACGAAGCGACCGGACAACCCCGCTCGATCCGATCTCTGGCGACGGCGGAAGTCAACGGTCGCGCGATCGAAATCGACGGCAGCGTGCGCGTGGCATCGGGACCCTGGCGAGTCGAAGAAGGATGGTGGAGCTCAGCGCCTGCGCGGCGCGAATACTGGGATCTGGAATTACATCGAGGCGGTGTCTACAGGGCGTATCTCGCGAATTCGCGAGATTGGTTCGTAGATGGCCTTTATGACTGATTTCTTGAACGCAGAACGCAGAACGCAGAACGTAGAAGCAAGAAAGGGGACCGGAAGCAACGGAATGGAGGCAGCGTGAGCGACAAAACGTGGAACATCGATGAACGAGCATTCGAATTCGCATGCGAAGTGATCGAGTTATGCGAAAAGATACGAACGCGCCGAGGAGCGGCACACTTCGTCGCGTCGCAGCTGCTCCGGTCCGGCTCGTCCGTCGGATCGAATCTCTGGGAAGCTCGTGCCGGACAGAGTCGGGCTGATTTCGTCGGGAAAGCCCGGATCGCACTCAAAGAAGCTCGCGAATCGCACTATTGGCTTCGCATTCTCGTTCGAACGCGTCTCGGACCGCCACCTGTAGTTACAAGGCTTGCTGGTGAAGCAAACGAGATCGTCGCGATTCTCACGTCGATTCTCAAGAAGACGACGAAACCGTCCGCCCCAAAATCGACACCACACTGATTCAAACGCCGACTTTTTTCTTACTTCTACGTTCTGCGTTCTGCGTTCTGCGTTC
>JBOGJQ010000504.1:0-14161 GCA_050745405.1 Thermoanaerobaculia bacterium
CGGGACTGCCGCGCCCTTCCAGGGCGCGCATTTATTGTCCGCGTCCAGTTCCGGGGGCCGTGCGCCCTTGCGGGCGCTTGCCCCCGGCTATTCTCCTGCGCCCTTCGGGCGCACGGCGCTCGATTAATCTTTGTTCGCTTCGTGCGAGCGATCGATGGCTGGACCGATTTCGCCCTGACGACGGGCGACTGACGACTGACGACCGGGCGGATGGGCGGGGATGGCGGCTTGTTTGCAAATAAAAATGGTTGCAAACGGCCATGGAACTCCGGTGCCCCGAATGCCACACCCTCCACTCTGCGGCTGAGATCGCATGCCGCAAGTGCGGCCTTCTCTTCCTTCACCAGGAGCCGCCGCTCCGCCGCAAGGAAGACTTGGTCAGCCAGGGACGCCGGGCCCGCGACAAGGATCTCGTCGACTGCCGTTTCTGCCTCGGAACGATCGAGCGGACGGCCGTCCGCTGCCGGCACTGCGGCCAGATCGTCGACGAGGATTTCCGGCGGGAGCAGATCCGGCGGCGCCGCGAGCGCGTCAATTACGCGAGCTGGGTCGCCTACGTCCTCGGCCTGTTCCTGCTTCTCTTTTTCAGGCCCGCCGGACTCGTCGCGATCGGTGCCGGCCTGCTTCTCTCGATTCTCTACTACGCGATTCCGGCCGACGCGCTCGACCCGGTCGCCGGCGAATCGACGATGCGCCGCTGGGCCCGGAGTGTCCGCTCGCAGGCGCGGCTCGAGCGCGTGACCGTCCGGATGCCGGCCTTCCGCAAGGCGAAGCTCGTCTTTGTGGGCACCCCGATCATCGCCACGATGATCGGTTACCTCGCGAACTTCCTCGTGCTGCAGCAGCCGATGAACGAGATCATCCGCGGGAACGAGGCGTTCAACGGGATCACCGTATCGGCGCACTACGAGTACTGGATCATTCCGGGCGTCGTCGTGTATGACCTGAAGGACCTCGGCTCCGAGACCACGCCGCTGCAGGTCCACACTGCGTTTCTCGAATACGCGCGCGCGATGACCGACCGCGACTTCGACAAAGTCGTCCTCCGGTGGCGGGGAACCGAGCGGTTCGTTCTCGATGGGCCGACGTTCCACAAGGCCGGCGTCGAATACGAGAAGCGGAACTTCGCGTGGGTGCTGTTCGATCTCCCCCGCCTCTTTCGGCCGCTGGGCAACGCCCCTCCCCCTGGGACGGCCGAGGCCGACGCCCTGCTCGAGTTCCACAGGCGCTGGTACGCGAACGAGCTCGCCGGCGTCTAGGCCGCGACGCCGTTACCGTCCACTAGAGCAGGTCCTGGCTTTCGAGCTCGTCGACCAGCGTCACCGCGTCCCGGAAGTGGAACGCCTGCAGGCCGAGGTTGTGCGCGGCCGCGACGTTCTCGAGGAGGTCGTCCGTGTAGATGACCTCTTCCGGAGCCGCGCCGAGCATCTCGAGCGCCTGGTGGAACATCTCCGGATCCGGCTTCGCGCAGCGCAACCGGTGCGAAAAGATGAAGACGTCGTTCTTCTCGAACAGCGGCGCGAACCGGCGCGGGATCATCTCGGCGTGCACCTCGTTCGAATTCGACAGGAACGCGATGCGATAGAGCCGCCGCGCGCGCCGGAGGACCTCGTCGATTCCTTCGACCGGGCCCGCGAAGAAATCGCCCCAGACGTTCCGGAACGTCCGGAGGTCGTCCTTGTAGTCGACGCGGTCGCGCAGGAGCTGATGGAAATCGGCGAAGGTGACGAGACCGCGCTCGAGATCGCGGTATCCGCCCGCCGAGTCGAGGAGGGCGATGAGCTCGTCGCGTTCGGCGCGCGAGCGGCGGCAGATCGCGTCGAGAACGCGGTCGTAGTCGAGCTGGACGACGACGTTGCCGAGATCGAAGACGAACCAGCGCGGTTTCATGATCACATCCGAAATACGCCGAAGCGGGGCGTCTCGATGGGGACGTTGAATGCGGTCGAGAGGCCGAGCCCGAGGACGGTGCGCGTGTCGGCGGGATCGATCACGCCGTCGTCCCACAGCCTCGCCGTGCTGTACCACGGGCTCCCCTCGGTCTCATACTTGGCGAGGACCGGATCGGCGATCGCCTTCTCATCCGTCTTCGAGAGGCGCTTCCCGTCGCGCTCGAGCTGCTCCCGTTTGACGGTCACGAGGACGCCGGCGGCCTGCTCGCCTCCCATGACGCTGATGCGCGCGTTCGGCCACATCCAGAGAAACCGCGGCTCGTACGCGCGGCCGCACATCCCGTAGTTCCCCGCGCCGAACGATCCGCCGATGATGACCGTGAACTTCGGCACAGTGGAGTTCGCGACGGCGTGAACCATCTTCGCGCCATCCTTCGCGATGCCCCCCCGCTCGTACTGCTTCCCGACGATGAACCCGGTGATGTTCTGGAGGAAGACGAGCGGGATGCGCCGCATGTTGCACAGCTCGATGAAGTGGGTCGCCTTCAGCGCCGACTCGCTGAACAGCACGCCGTTGTTCGCGAGGATCCCGACCTCGTAGCCCCAGATGCGGGCGAAGCCGGTGACCAGAGTGGGCGCATACCGTTCCTTGAACTCGTGAAAGCGGGAGCCGTCGACGATGCGCGCGATGACCTCGCGGACGTCGTACGGCTTCCGGGTGTCGGCCGGAATGACGCCGTAGATCTCGCGCGGGTCGTAGGCCGGATCCTCCGGATCGCGCCTTCCGGCGGGCTCGTGCTTCTCCCGCGGGATCGTCGCAACGATGCTCCGCACGATCGCGAGCGCGTGCGGGTCGTCGTCGGCGAAGTAGTCGGCCACGCCGGAGATCCGCGTGTGGACGTCGGCTCCGCCGAGATCTTCCGCGGAAACGTCCTCCCCCGTCGCGGCCTTCACGAGCGGAGGGCCGCCGAGAAAAATCGTTCCCGTGTTGCGGACGATCACCGCTTCGTCGGACATTGCGGGAACGTACGCGCCGCCGGCCGTGCACGAGCCCATGACCGCCGCGATCTGCGGAATCCCTTTCGCGGACATCCGCGCCTGGTTGTAGAAGATCCGCCCGAAGTGGTCGCGATCCGGAAAGACCTCGGCCTGAAGCGGGAGGAACGCGCCGCCCGAGTCGACCAGGTAGACGCAGGGGAGGCGGTTCTGCTCGGCGACCTCCTGCGCGCGAACGTGCTTTTTCACGGTCATCGGGAAGTACGTGCCGCCCTTGACGGTGGCGTCGTTCGCGATGACGAGGCACTCGCGTCCTTCGATGCGGCCGATGCCGGTGACGATGCCGGCGCCGGGGGCGTCGCCGTCGTACATCTCCTCCGCGGCGAGCGGCGAGAGCTCGAGAAACGGCGTTTCGGGGTCGAGGAGGAGCTCGAGCCGCTCGCGCACGGGAAGCTTTCCCTGCTCGCGATGGCGTTCGAGGTAGCGGGCGCCGCCGCCCTGGCGAGCGCGCTCGATGCGCCGCCGGAGCTCGGCGACGAGGCCTTCCATGCGCTCGAAGCTCGCACGGTAATCGTCCGTCGTCGTGTCGAGATGGGAAGCGATCGGTTCCATGCCGCTCATGGCGTGCCGACGGCGTCGCGAATCTTCTGCACCGCGACGGACGTCGGTGTGCCGGGCAGGAAGACGTCGCGGACGCCGATCTCCTTGAGCTTCGGGATGTCCTTCTCCGGGATGATGCCGCCGACGAACACCGGGATGTCGCTCGCGTCCTGCTCGCGGAGCAGACGCATGATCTCGGGAAAGAGGACGTTGTGCGCGCCCGAGAGAATCGAGAGGCCGATCGCGTCGACGTCCTCCTGGATGGCGGCGGCGACGATCTGCTCGGGCGTCTGGCGGAGGCCGGTGTAGATCACCTCCATGCCGGCGTCGCGCAGGGCGCGGGCGACGACCTTCGCGCCGCGGTCGTGACCGTCGAGGCCGGGTTTCGCGATCAGAACGCGGATCTTTCTCTCTGCCATCACACCTCCCCCGGTCCGCCGGGAAAGCTCTCCCGAAAAACGGAGAGGATCACGATGTCGTGATATGCCCCGTCGCGGTAGAACTCGCGCTCGAGCTTCCCTTCCTCGACGAAGCCGTTGTTCCCGAGGACGTGCTTCGCGCGTTCGTTGTAGTCGAAAATGTCGATGCGCAACTTGTTCAGGTTGATCTCGTCGAAGGCGAAGCGGACGAGCGTGCGGACGGCGTCGCTGCCGAAACCGCGGTTCCAGGCGCTCGGCTCCCCGATGAAGAGGTCGAACTCGGCGCGGCGGGAGACCCAGTCGATGTCGTGCAGCGACGTGTTTCCGATGTGCTCGCGGTTGTCGCGGCGCTCGATCGCGAAGTGCCGCTCGTTCGCCGCGGGCCGCACGGCGTTCTCGAGCCACTCCGCTTCCTTGAGGAACGGAATCGGATAGCGGGTCTTGAGCGTGCGGACGATCTGCGGGTCGTTCATCCACCGGTAGCAGCGGTCGAGGTCTTCCGACTCGAGCGCCCGGAGGATGACCTGCTCGCCGGCGATCATGAAGCGGCGGCGTCCGCCTTCGTCCCACTCCGGGTGGAGATCGCGGTCGGTTTGGTTACCCATGGCCGGGGGCGGATTATAGCGAACGAATGTGGGCGCGCCGTCCCGGCGCGCACCCGTGCAAGGACTGAGGGGTCCCGTGCAGGGCGCGCGGCCGGACGCCGCGACCACATCACCGGCACGCTTCCTGCGATTCCGGCCCGCCATGCCCCGCCGCTCCGGACTCGCCGGCCTCGTGTTCGACATCGACGGCACACTTCTCGACTCGAACGAGCTCCACGCCCGCGCCTGGGAGGAAGCCTTCCGGGAGTTCGGCAAGCGGATTCCGGTCGCGAAGATCCGGCCGCACATCGGCAAGGGAGGCGACCTCCTCGTCCCGGACCTCCTGAACGCGGCCGAGATGCGCGACTTCGGGAAGAAGGTCCAGAACGCCCGGAAGGCGCTGTTCAGGAAAAAGTACCTGCCGCGCGCTCACCCGTTCCCCGGAATCCGGGAGAGCTTCGAGCGGCTGCGCGAGCGGGGAATCCCGATCGTTCTCGCCTCCTCCTCGAACGAGAACGAGGTGGCGGCGTTCGTCGAGATTCTCGACGTGGAGGACCTCGTCGACGACACGACCTCCTCGTCCGACGCCGAGTTCTCGAAGCCCGTCCCGGAGATTTTCTCGGCCGCTCTCGACAAGATCCGCGCGCCGAAGTCACGCACGGCGATCGTCGGTGACACTCCCTACGATATTCTGCGGCCCATCGCGCCGCGACGCCGATCGCCGCGGTGCGCTGCGGGGGCTTTCCCGAAGAATCGCTCGCGAAGGCGGAGTGGATCTTCGACGACGTTCCCGATCTCGAGAGGAGGCTCGAAACGCTCGATGTCTATTTCCGCCGCTGAGCGCCTCGACCGCATGACGGACGAGGCGCGAGAAGTCCACCGCCGCGCGATCATCGTCGACGGCCACTGCGACACGCCTTTCCGCCTGAAGCGCCACGAGATCGGACTCGGCGACGCCGATCCGACCGCGCACGTCACGCTCCGCTCTCTCGAGGAGAGCGGCCTCACCGCGTCGTTCTTCGCCGCCTACGTCCCCCCGTACTACGCCGGCCGCGGCTCGAGGGCCTTCGCCGATCGGATGATCGACATCATCGAGCGCGAGACCGCGCGCTATCCCGAGCGACTCCTGGCCGCGAGCGACACCGCCGCGATCCGCCGGGCGAAGGAGAGCGGCCGGACCGCGATCCTCATCGGCATCGAGGGGGGACACGCGATCGAGGACTCGATCGAGACGCTCGAGCACTTCGCCGCGCGCGGCGTCCGCTATCTGACGCTGACGCACGTGAACACGAATAACTGGGCCGACTCGTCGACGGACGACGCACGCCACGGCGGCCTCTCGCGCTTCGGCCGCGAGGTCGTCCGCGCGATGAACCGCCTCGGCGTCATCGTCGACATCTCTCACGTCGCCGACACGACCTTCTACCACGCGCTCGAGACCTCGAGCGTTCCCGTGATCGCCTCGCACTCCTCCTGCCGCGAGCTCACCGATCATCCGCGCAATCTGAGCGACGCGATGCTCCGCGACCTCGCGCAGGCGCGCGGGGTGTGCATGATCAATTTCTACTCCGCGTTCATCAATCAGAAGGTCGCGGACGTCGTCCGCGCCGTCTCGCGCTCCAGTGGCAGGAAACTCCCCGCGAGCGGCGAGGAGCTCCCGGACGACCGCGCGGACTGGGCCGCCTTCCGGGAGTGGTACGACTCGCTGGACGCGCCCGCGGCGCGCCTCGACGACGTGCTCGACCATATCGTCCACGCGGCCGAGGTCGCGGGCGCCGACTCGGTCGGTATCGGCAGCGACTTCGACGGCGTCCCGGCGCTCCCCGAGGAGCTCTCGTCGATCGACGCTCTCCCCCTGCTGACCGAGGCGATGCTCCAGCGCGGCTTTCACGCCGACGAGGTCGAGAAGGTCCTCGGCGGGAACTTCATGCGGGTGTTCGGGGAGGTGGAAGCGGGGGCGCGGTAGAACCGATAGGACGAATAGGACGAATAGGACCTATAGGACGTATGGGACGTATAGGACCCGCCGCCCACCGTCCTATACGTCCTATCCGTCCTATCCGTCCTATCCCTCTCCCCTCACTTTTTCCACTTCCCTCTCGATCTCCCCGATCAGCTCCGCGCGGGAAGAAAGCCGCTCGACGCCCTCGCCGGGCGATTCCTTTCGCTCCGCGCTCGCGAGGAAGAACGCGCGTCCATGCGCGGCCGCCCAGCGGAGCGCGCCGAAGTCGGTGAGGTCGTCGCCCGCGTAGATCACGCGCGAGGCGCCGGTCGCGCCCGCGATGTGCGCGAGCACGTCGTGCTTGGTCGCGCCCGGAATCGACGCCTCCACGACGCACCGTCCGGGAATGAGCTCCAGCCCCTGATCCTCCGCCCATGCTTCGAACTCGCGGACGACCGGGTGCTCGCGCTCGACTCCTTCGACGCCGCGCCAGTGGAGCCCGATGCCGTACTTTTTTGGCTCGAGGCGCAGGCCCGCCGCGGTCGCGCGCGCGAGCCACTCCCTGTCGGGCGTTCCGCGCCACGGCTCCGTCGACCGAACGGTCGCGCCGTCCGGAGCGACGATCTCGTGACCGTGCGATCCCGCGTACCAGGCCCGGAGGCCGCCCGCGCGGCCCCGGAGATCGTCGACGTCGCGTCCGGAGATGATCGCGATCTCGACGCCGGATACCGCGGCAGCGCGCGCGAATGCCCGCAGCGCCTCGGGGTCGATCGCGACGCTCGTGGGATCCTCGCGGATCGCGGCGAGCGTCCCGTCGAAATCGCTGGCGAGCAGGAGGCGCGTCATTCGCGCGTCCCGGCCGGCGCCGGTTCGGAAACGGCGTCGCTCCCGGGCCGCCACGACTGCTGTTTCCGGCGCCAGATCTCCGCGAGATCCGACAACAGCGCCGACGACCAGTCGTAAATCGAGTTCCGCGCGACGGCCGCGCGCATCGCGCGCATGCGCGTGGTCTGTTCCTCGGCAGGCATCCTGTACGCGCGGTACATCGCGTCCGCGACTTCCGAAGTGTCGTACGGATTCACCGGGAGGGCGCCGTCGAGCTCCTTCGCCGCGCCGGCGAAGACGCTCAGGACGAGCGCGCCGGTATCGAGCGACCGCGACGCGACGTACTCCTTCGCCACGAGATTCATCCCGTCGTGGAGCGGCGTGACGACCGCGCAATCCGCCATCGCGTACAGCCGCCGCACTTCGTCGGCCTGCCCGTGACGCAGCTCGAACCGGATCGGCTCCCACCCGTCGAGCGCGTACTTCCGGTTCACGGCCGTGACTTCTTCTTCGAGCTCGCTGATCAGGTCGCGATATCGCTTGATGTGCGTCCGGCTGGGCGCGGCGAGCTGGAGCAGCACCACTTTTCCGACGAGCTCCGGATGCGCCTCGAGCAGCGCGTCCATGGCCCAGACGCGCTCGAGAAGCCCCTTCGTGTAGTCGGCGCGGTCGATGCCGAGGTAGACGAAAACGCCGTCGAGACCGAGCCGATGGCGCATGTCGTCGGCCTCCTCCGGCGTCGCGGCGGGATAGGGCCACTGCACGCTGATCGGATACGGCTTGACGCGCGTCGTGTGCCCGCCGTACTCGACCGACATGGTCTCGAGGTCGACGCGCGCTTCCATGTACCGCGCGACGGTATCGAGGAAATTGAGGCAGTGATAGCGCGTGTGGAACCCGATCACGTCCGCGCCGAGCATCCCGTCGAGCAGCTCCTCGGTCCAGGGGCAGATCCCGACGACCTCCTGGTTCGGCCACGGAATGTGCCAGAAGAGACTGATGACGTTCTCCGGATTGATCTTGCGCAGCTCGGCCGGAAGGCGCGCGAAGTGGTAGTCCTGAACGAGCACCAGCCCGTGCTCCCCCGCCTCCTCCGCCGTCACTTCGGCGAAGCGGCGGTTCACGGTCTGATACGCCTCCCAGTCGCTCTGCCGGAACACCGGCCTCGCGTGCGCGATGTGACACAGAGGCCAGAGCCCCTCGTTCGAGAAGCCGTAGTAGTACCCCTCCTCTTCCTTCCGCGTCAGCCACACGCGCCGCAGAACGTACTCGGGGGCGTCGGGAGGAACGCCGAGCCGGCCGTTCGCATCGGAGAACTCCCGGTCGGCGTTCCCGCTGCCGTGACCGACCCACACGCCGCCGCAGGCGCGGAGCAGCGGCTCGACGCCCGTCACGAGGCCGCTCGCGGGGCGGCTGACCGTCACGCGCTCGCCGTCGCGGCTGTGGATGTACGGCTCCCGATTCGCGACGAGCACCATCCGCGTATCGGGCATTTTCTCCTCGATCAGGCGGCGGAGCCTCGCCGGTCCCGACTCGGCCGGCTCGTGGACGACCTGCTCCCGCCGCCGCCGCCCGACCGATTCGTCGAGATCCTTGATGAGCATGCGGATCTCGGGAGGGAGCGTGCTCTGGGGGCGCTCACCGCGGATCGCGCGGCGGAGCATCTCCGCCATCCGCCGACGGGCGCGGCTCCGCGCGAGGCGCGAGATCGCCCAGAACAGAACGCCCGCGAGGGCGCTCGCCGCGAGCGCCGCCACGACCGCCATCTCAGTGATCGTTCTTCCGCGTTGCGCGAGAAGGCTCCGGTCCTGAATCACGACGAGGATGCGTCCGTCGGGCACCGGATACGCCGACAGAAAGAGCTCGTTGACGCCCACGCGCGCGTCGAGCGCAATCCCGCTGCCGACGGCGGCGCGCACGGGCGCGTCGGAGCAGTCCAGCCAGCCGCGAAGCCCCGTGCTCGCGAGCAGGGTCTCCTGCCGCCGGCAGAGAAGGAGACCGTGCACGCGCTCATCCGTCGCGACGCGCTCGAAACGGGTGGCGAGGTCGGCCTCGCTTCCGGCGCGGAAGTCCTCGGCCAGCATCATCGCCACGAGCTCGGAGTGGCGTTCGAGATCGCGGGTCTGCCAGCTCCGGACGGCGCGCGTGAGCCAGAGGATCGCCGCGATGAGGAAAAGGGCGGTCGCGACGGTCAGGATGGCGACCAGAAGGCGCTCGTCGGCCCCGAGGGGGCGGACCCGGCGGGGCGTTGGTGTCTGCGGCGTCGGCTGGCTCACGTCGGAGGGCTCCGTGCGAAACGCACGCCACTGGCGCACTCAGCCGTGGGCGCGGGATCGCACCCGTCCACCGTATCAGAAGCCGGCGACGTGGTTCACGATCGCGTCGAGGATCGCGACCGCGGCGCGCGAGCCGCCCGCGTGATGGTTCACGATCAGGGAAAGGTAGGTTCGCTCGCCGTCCTCGCCGATCAGGTACCCGCTCAGAGCATTGACCCCGGTGAGGGTTCCCGTCTTCCCGCGGAACGTCGCCTCGAAGCCCGCGAGCCGCCGCCGCAGCGTCCCCTCGGCCTCTCCCGGCGTGGCGAAGATCGTGTCGTTGTTCGCCCGGCGCGGCGGCGCGTCGAGCCACCGCAGGAGCTGGACGATCGCCCGCGGCGTGACGAGATTGCGGACCGAGAGGCCCGACCCATCCTCGAAATCGAACTCCGTCGGGTCGATTCCGACCTCGATCGTCAGGAACAGCTCCTCGATCTCCTGCGCGCGCTCCCAGGTGGCCGGCTCGATCCCCATCGCCACGCGCTTGAAGAGCGTGTCGGCGTAGAGGTTCTGGCTCGCCTTCATCATCGTGGAGAGGAGGTCCCCGAGGATCGGCGATTCGATCGTCGCGACGAGGGCGGCATCGCGCGAGGCGCGGCCGGTCCGCGGCCCGGCATCGATCGCGATCCCGTTTCGAGAAAGAAAACCGTCGAGCCCCTGCGCGGCGTAGAGCGATGCGTCGCGGATCGAGACGAGCTCGACGTCCGTCTCCGGCATCGGGCCTTCGATGAGTCCTTCGATCGAGACGGTGTTCTCCGCGTCGCTCGAGAACAGCAGAAGGTCACGCGGGGCGCACTCGATGCGAGCCATAGCGTCGACGAATGCCGGGTCGGTGTCCACGACGGCAGTGCCACACGATGGGACCGAATAGAAAACCCCGACGACGTTCTCGTTGAACGCGAGCGCGTCGACCGGCGTCTGGTACGACGTCCCGAGATCTTCGATTTGCCAGGTGCCGTGAAAGGTCGCCCGGTCGAACTCCGATCCATCGCCGACGACGGATCCGAGGACGCGCTCGATGCCGCGCTCGCGGAGCGCGCGCAGGAACGGCTGGAGCCGCGCGTCGCGGGCGCCGCTGTCATACCGCCCGACGAAGGACGGATCGCCGTACCCCTTGAGGATCACGTTCCCGAACAGCACGCCGCCGCGGGCCTCTCCCTCGATCCAGAGCTCGGTGGGAATCGTGCTGCGGAGATCGAGACACGACTCGTTGAGAGCCATCGTGAAGAGCTTCCGGTTCGAGGCCGGCATCATGAGGATTCCGCCGTTTTTCGAGAAGAGAACCGTTCCGTCCTCCTCCTCGACGTGGATTCCCCAGAGGGCGTGATCGAAGGGCGACGCGGCGATCTCGCTTTCGATCGCGGCGGCGAGCGTACGCGGAGACGGTTCCGGCGGCGCGACGGCTGCTGGTGGCCGCGACGCGCACGAAACCGAGAGAGCGAGAACGGACGCGAGGAAGAGTTTTCGATTGAAATTCAAGCAAAGCTCCACTCGTCGAACGACGAAGAGCGGAGATTGTACTCGGCCGCGGCCACGAGCGGCCCGGGATCGGCGACCCATCCGCGGTCGCGGAGGCGGCTCGCGATCGCGTGCGCGAGCAGCAGCTCCGCGTAGTCGCGCGCCAGGGGGTACACGGGGGCGCTCATCTCGCGCCTCGTATCCGGCGGGGATCCTCCGGCACTCTCCCGTGGGATCGCCGCCTTCACTCGATGGACCACCGGCGCCGGAGCGCCCAGCGCCGCGGCCTCGCAGGCGGCATCGAACAGGACGAGGTCGTGAAACGCATCGACGGCACCCTGCCGCGCGACGACCCGCGCGGCGAGGACGCGCGCGAGGGTCTCGTCCGGCAGCGGCTCGTTCTCCTGAGGAGGTTCGTCCTCGCGCGCCGCACACCACTCCACCGCGGCGACGCGGAGGACCGGATACGACGGATGCGCGTCCTGCAGGAGCGAGAGCTTCCATGCGGCCGTGGCGATGACGAAGGGGTGGCCGAAATCGCGGAGATCGTCCGCGGCGAGCTCGAAGAACGCCTCGCGGAGCTCGCCCGAACGGATGCGTGCCGCCAGCCAGCTCTGCAGGCGGAGAGCGTCGCGCGCCCGGATCGCCTCCCGCGCCTCGTCGAGAGAGACGGATTGTCCTTCGTGCCGCGGCGGGTCCAGCAGCGGCGCCTCGCTCCACGGGAGACGCGCGTTCGCCGCGTAGACGGCACACTCGGCGAGGACGGCCGCGAAGTCTCCGCCGAGGTCCTCGCGAACTTCCCAGGCGGCAGTGACGGCGAGGAGGGCGTGCTTCGCGTGCTGCGAGGGGTTGTATGCGAGAAGGGCGAAACGCGAAACCGCTCGAAAGAGGGCCTCCGCCCCCTCCTCGCGCGCGATCGACGCGACGACGCTGCGGATCTCCGCCTCGTCGCGAGTCAGCATCGGCTCGTGGAGGGAGCGACTCGAAATGGTCATCCCGGAGGGCGCTTGCTCTGCGGCGGGGGCTCCGGCTGCGCCCCGGCGGGCGGTGGGGAGCCGGTCGTCGTGGGGCCGGGGCGCGTCAGCACGCCCCCCTCGTTCGGAGAACGCTCTTCGCCGACCTCGGTGGTCTGCGTGATGATCGCGTCACCGGACGTATCGGCCGGAACGAGCGCAGGCTCGATCGTCTCGGTTCTGGGGTCCTCGTCGCTCGCTGCATTGCATCCCGCAAAGAGGGCGAGAGCGAGAACGAGCGGCAGGACGAACAGGAAGCGCTTTGCCACGGTGTGTCTCCCGGTGGTTGCGGATTCGATCCCGCGGCTGCCTCTTGCAAGATTCCTGACAGCGCGCCTCGCGCCCGGACCTGTTCCCCGGAAACTGTAGAATCCCCCCGTCATGGCGTCGGATCGGCACAAACGCATCGGCATCTTCGGCTGGGGCATCGTCGCACCGAAGTCTCCCGACATCACCGTCTTCGAGCAAAACCTCGAGCACTCCGATTCGTGGCTCGTCCCGTTTCGCGAATTCGGCCCGTCCAATTTCCTCGTCGGGTATCCGGATTTCGACTTCGAACGGTACCACGACTGGTTCGACCAACGCTTTCCACCGTCCCGCTTCGCGCAGCTCGACGAGAAGATGGGACCGATGGTGAAGTACGCGATCGGCGCGTTCATCCAGTCCCTCGACCAGAACCCCGGGATCGAGACCTGGATGCAGTCGCTCGGGACGCGCTGTCACGTCTACGTCGGCACCGGCCTCGGCGAGCTCACGGTGATTCACGACGAGGCGATCGCGCTCGACCGGGCGCAGAAGCGATGGAACGAGTTCTGGGCGGCGCCGGATCGCTGCGAGCCGCTTCGCCGCCACCGCGACGGAGAGGCCGACGCGGCGGCGCCCCCCGATCCCGCGTCGCTCCCGATCGGCACGGAGGAATGGGTCGAGGCGAAGCAAAAATGGGAGGCGTTCTGGGCCTCGCGGAGCGACGGACTCCACGAGTACCTCCGCGAGGCGCGCGGGATCCAGGGCGAGCCCGTTCCCCCCTCCTCCGGCTCGGCCAAGCTGAGCAACATCCGGGAGAAGCTGAAGCGGATCAAGGCGCTGAACCGGAAGTGGGGATGCCCCGAGGAGCCGTGGGCCGCCGTATCGCCGAACCTTCTCTGGAACATCGCGAACATCCCGGCGTCGCAGATTTCCATGGTCGGCAGGATCACCGGCGCGGCGTTCGCGCCGGTGGCGGCGTGCGCCTCGTTCGGCGTGGCGCTGCGGCTCGCGATGGACGCCATCCGCCTGGACGAAGCTGACGTGTGCGTCGTCGGGATGACCGATCCGCCGCCGCATCCGATCTCGCTCTCGGCCTTCTACAACGCGAACGTTCTCGCCTCCGACGCCGAGGTGTCGCGCCCGATGACGGGTCTCAAGGGGACCCACGTCGCGGGCGGAAGCTGCATCTGGATCGTGGGCGACGTCGCGAAGCTGAGCCGAGCGGGATTTCATCCCGTCGGGATGGAGGTCGTTTCCGTCGGCGTCTCTTCGGACGCGCATCACATCATCACGCCCTCGCGCGAGGGGCCGCAGCTCGCGATCCGCTACGCGATGCGCGACGTCGATCCGTCCTCCATCGCGACGTGGGACATGCACGCGACCGCGACGCCCGGCGACGCGACGGAGATCCAGCACTCGCTCGAGGTCCTCCATCCGGATGTCGTTTTCACCGCGAGGAAGGGGACCTTCGGCCACGGCATGTCCGTCGGCGGCGGCTGGGAGCTGACCGCGCAGCACCTCGGCTTCATGCGTGGCCGGCTCTATCCCGCCGCGCTCACGGAGGGCGATCTCCACGAGGACGTCAAGATTCACAACGCGCGTTTCGTTCAGCGCGACGGCTGCCCCGCGCCGTCGGGTTACTCCGGAAAGCTCAGCATGGGCATCGGCGGCATCAACTCCTGCGTGATCAGCCGGCCGTGGGATCCCCAGGAGCTCGAGATGCTGCTGCAAGGTGCCGAGACGACGGTCTAGTCGCTCGTCGCTGGTCCGTTGCTCGCTGGCCGATGTGCGGTTGTCCTTGAAGAAACGAGGCGGCGCCGGCGGCGCCGACGAGGGTAGCCGGTGGTGACGCCGCGGAGCGGCGGAACCAC
>JBOGJQ010000505.1:0-4551 GCA_050745405.1 Thermoanaerobaculia bacterium
CCCACGCGGCGACGAGAACGCGCGGCACGGCGGCCGCGACCCGGCTGCCGGACGCGGCGAGCTCCCGCGCGGCCGCCGCGGCGGTGAACGATTTCCCCGTCCCGACGCCGTCGAGAAGGAGCGCGCCTCCGAACCGCTGGAGGAGAGCGACGAGCCGGCGCGCCCCGCTCTCCTGATGCGGCAGCAGGCGGACGGCGCCGCGCGCGCGGAGCGGCGGGAGCTCGCTCTCGCGGACCGCGGCGAGCCACTCCGCGGCGTTCATCCGAACAGCGGCGCCTTCGCCGGCTCGACCTCGAGGTGGCGCCCAAGGCGATGACGGAGGAACGAGGTGAGGCGGTCGAGCTCCGTGGTCGACAGGCCGTACGCGTCCGCCACGACCTCGTCGAGAGCCTCGTCGACCAGCTCGCCCCGCGCGCCGCGGCGCGCGAGCTCGGCGAGCGACGCCTCGTCGGCCGGCTGCAGGCGCGGAACGGGCAGCGTCGCGACCGTTCGCGCGAAATAGCGATAGTGGAAGTCCTTCGCGCGATCGGCGATCGAGACGAGCAGCGCTCCCGCGACGGTCGAGTTCAGGATCGCCGCGGCGATGAGAGCGCGATCCTCGTTCTCGACGGCGGCGCAGTAGACCGTCTGGTTCGGGACGATCGCGACGGCGCGGCCGTGCCATCGCGTGTTCGCCCCGAGCGGTGCGGCGGCGACGCCGCGCGACACGTCGCGCCAGACGACCTTCGCCTCACGATGCTCGCGGCGGACGTACGCGAGGCGCGGCGCGCGCCCGTTTCCGCCGAGAAGTTGCCGCACCCACGGCGCTCCGGCTTCCGGCCAGAGCATCCACCGCGATCCCTCCGCCCGCCATTTGCGCACGTCGCGGCCGCGCACGACGCGCACGAGCGCCGAGAGCGGGATCTCGATCCCGCGCACGCGCGCCGTCCCGCGACGCACGTCGACCTCCGGGTCGACGAAGAACTCCGCGTTCGCTCCGCTCTTCACGCCCATGACGGGCGCGCCGAAGGTCGAGGCGAACGACGGGTGCGCGCGCCGCAACCTCTCGAGGATCCGGCCGACCTCGCGCGGGGCGAGGACCCACGGCGCTCCCGCGCGCCGCGCGAGCGCCGACTGCTCGAGGCGGATCGTCTGCTCCTGGTCGCGCACTTCGACAGGGCCGGTGGGCTCGGCCTTCCGCACGACCACGCCGAGCGGAAAGGTATCGGCCTGAAAGAGGCGCCGCCCGCGATCGCTCCACGCCTCGAGCGCGACGAGGTCGACGCGACGCTGGACGTGAGTCCGGAACACGGCGCCGTAGCCGGCCGTGGCGACCTTCGCCGGCATCAGAAGCGCGACGGAGCCGCCGGGCGCGGCGAGGGCGAGGCTCCTCTCGAAAAAGGCGAGAGAGAGGTCGCTCTGCGGGATCGGCGACCCGCCGTCGGCCCGGAACATCGGATACCGGTCCGCGAGCGACTTCCGGATCGCCGGACGAATGCGCGCGAGGCGGACCCAGGGAGGGTTCCCGATCACGAGATCGAATCCGCCGTTGCGGAGGACGTGGTCGAAGTGGACTTCCGGGGCGAAGAAGCCGACCTCGCCGGCGCGGAGGCGGTCGCGCGCCTCGCTCCACGCGTCGATGCGGGCTCTCGTCTCCGCAATGCGGCGCTCGTTGCGGGCGGACGTCGGAAAGAGACTCCCCTGCCGCCGGGAGAGCTCCTCGATTTCGACCTGCGCGCTCTCGATGGATCGATCGAGAAAGCCGAGCGCGAGGTCGCGATCGGAATCCCGCAGCGCGCGGCATAGGGTGGCGCGCTCCGCCGAACGGGCGGCGCGGTAGCGCGCGGCGAGCTGCTCGCGCGCGCGGAGCGCGAACGCCCAGTCACGGTACATCCCGGGCCGCGTCGCCTCCGGCCAGTCGAGCGGCCCGAGGAGCGCGTCGCCCTGAAGGATGTTGCGATCGAGGTTCGGGAGGGGCTCGACGGCCATGGGCGGGCCGTTCCACGCCGCGACGACGGCGAGCCAGAGCCGGAGCTCGCAGAGGCGGACCGCTTCCGGCTTGAGGTCGACGCCGAAGAGGGAGTCGGCGACGATCCGCCTTCGAACCGACAGGTCGGGCGGCACTCCTCGGATCGCGCGAAGCGACGTGTCGAGGCGGGCGATCCACTGCAGCGCCGCGAGGAGGAACGCGCCCGAGCCGCATGCGGGATCCAGAACGCGGATCGACTCCAGGCGCTCGAGGAGCGATGGGGCGTCGCATTCGCTCAGCGCGTCCTCATCTCCCGCGGTCCACCGCGTCACCGCCTCCGCGACCGCGGCGTCGCCGGCGCCGCACCACGCGGCCAGACCGCGGCACACGAGCGCGTCCACGACCGGGCGCGGCGTGTAGAAGCTCCCGCTCACGAGCCGCTCCTCTTCCGCCATCAGATTCTCGAAGACGTGCCCGAGCATCTCCGGATCGATGTGGGCCCCGACTTCGTCGTCCTCTTCGACCGCGAACTGGAACCGCTCGAACGTCTCGAAGACGATCTGCTCGAGAACCGCGTCGTCGACCGGCAGAACCGGATGGCGCACCTCGTACGCGCTCGGCTCGAACAGGCCGCCGTTGAGATAAGGGATCCGCCCGAACCGCCGCGCGAACGGATCGCGCGCGCGAACCGGCGTGTTGAGGCAGCCGAAAAACAGGGGAAGGAAGACGCCGGTGAAAAGGCCGCCGCGGACGCGGCGGGACTGCTCGACGAGCTCCGCGACGAACGACACGGAGCCGTCGAGCCAGCGCTTCTGCTGGATGAAATAGAGAAAGAGGATGCGCGAAAGGACGAGAAGCGCCTCGGACGCGGCCGCATCGCGCGTCTCCTGCGGATGGAGGCGGAGCAACTCCGTGGTAAAGCGGGCGACATCGTCGCGGAAGCGCGTGAAGAAGCATTTCCCGATCTCCTCCTTCTCCAGCGCCTTCTCCATCGCGGCGACGAGCTCCGATGGCGGGCGGCCCGCCCGCGCGAACCCCTGGAGGCGTTCGAGGGCGTCGGCGCGCGGACGCTGCGGATCGAGATCGATCCGGCGGAGGCGGCGGCGCGGATCGGTCCCGTAGATCGAGAGCCGCCCCGTCCCGCTCGAACGATAAAGCAGTACGAATTTAGTGACTGTATTCCATGCTGATAATTTTGACGTAAACTGCGTCACCTCGGACGCGGCCGCCTCCCCTTCCCCCGCGTAGATCTCGATCGGTCCCAGGTTCGCGACGCGGGACACGCGCACGCTCTCGGCGAGCTCCGCGCCGACGCCGATCGTCTCCCATCGCACCGGATCGATCGCGACGGGGGCCGTCGCATATCCGAGCTTTCCGACCAGATCGATGACGCCCGCCAGGTCGCCGCACGCACGAACGTCCGCCGCCCCGATCACGCGCGCCCCCCTGCTACACTCCGCCCGCGATGCGCTTTCCGTGGAGCTACTCGAAACGAGTCGTCGCCGGCGCGATTTTCGGGCTCTACATGGCCCACCTGCTTTACTACCTGAACCCGCAGATCGACATCACGCCGCTCCGCCTCATCGCGGTGACGCTCGCCTACGTCGTCATCTGCGGGCTCATCTTCGGGAGCATTCTCTGGGGCTTCCGCCTCCTCCGGATCCGCCTCTTCGGCCGCGAGAGCCTCGGTCCGCGGCCGCACGGGTTCGGCTTCGTCGTGACGGCGGCGTTCCTCTCGGCCCTGGTCTACCTGGGGCATCTCGAGCTGCTGCGGATCTACCTTCCCCGCGGCGCGATTCGCATCCTGTCGAAGGCGACGACGGTCATCGCGGTCACCGCGGCGCTGCTCCTCATCCTCTGGCTCGTGGAGCGAACGGCGGAGCGGCGCACCTCGCGCATCCTCTTCTCGACGGGCGTCGCCCTCATCGTCGTCTCGAGCTTCTTCCTCTACGAACGGCGGGAGGGATACCGGAGCGACGTCCGCGCGCCGGTGGTCGCGAGCGTGGCCGTGAGCGAGCGTCTTCGCCCGGCGGTTCTCGTCGCCGTGCGCGATCTTCCGTACGACTGGATCGTGACGCTGCGCGGCGAGGGGGCGGTCCCGTTCCTCGCCGCCGCATCCGAGAAGGGGTTCTTCGCGCGGGTCGAGCCGTTCCGGACGACGAGTCCGAAGGCTCTGTGGGCATCTCTGAACACGGGGAAGCTGCCGAGCCGGCACGGGGTCACGGGACGCTTCTCGTATCAGACGCCGCTGAACCGGCCGGACGAGCCGTTCCTTCTCGTTCCGATGGGAGTCGGTTTCAAGGGATGGGGATTGATTCCTCCGGTGGAGCGGATCTCGGCGCACCTCCCGTCGGGACGCGCGGTTCCGTTCTGGGAGGCGTGGCGCCGCCTTGGCTTCGGCGTGCGCGTACTCGGGTGGAACCGAGGACCGGCGACGGCAGCGGCGGGGGCGAGGCCGGACGCGAGCGGCCGCGACGCGCAGGCGGAGGCGGCGGTCCGCGCCGCGCTGACGGGAGCGCGCGTCGAGAATCCCGGCGAACTGCTGCGCGCGATCGAGGGGGATCGGGCGCGGGTCGGGGAGGCTCTGAGGGCGGATCTCGAGG
>JBOGJQ010000506.1:0-23229 GCA_050745405.1 Thermoanaerobaculia bacterium
CGCAGCGCGTACGTCGCCGCCGGCGGCCGCCCGTCGGGCCTCGAGCGCGACCCCGTACGCGGCCGCGATCCCGATCGCGGGAGCGCCGCGGACCGCCATCCCCGCGATCGCCGCAGCCACCTCGGCCGCCGCGCGCGCGTCGATCCAAATCTCGCGGTGGGGGAGCAGTCTCTGGTCGAGAATGGCGAGAGATCCCTCCCGCCAGACGAGCGGTGTGGCGGTCGCCGGCACGGCCGGATTATTCACTATACTTACGCTCCGCAGCGGCTTTTCGCCTGGAATCCGAAGTGCATCACCTTCCCGCTCCAGGCTCGATTCTCTAGGGGGGTATTTATGGTTCGCGTAGGCATCAACGGGTTCGGCCGGATCGGCCGGAACGTGTTTCGGGCGGGGCTGCAGAAGCAGACCGACATCGAGTTCGTCGCCGTCAACGACCTGACGGTGCCCTCGACGCTCGCCTATCTCCTGAAGTACGACTCGGTCCACCGGACGCTTCCGAACCGTGTCGAGTCCGGCGAGGGGTCGATCAGCGTCGACGGGAAGAAGGTCCAGGTCTTCTCGAATCCCGATCCGGCGGCGATTCCGTGGAGCGATCTCGGCGTGGAGATCGTCGTCGAGTCATCGGGCCGCTTCACGGCGCGCGACAAGGCGGCGCTTCATCTGCGCGACTCGGTCGAGCACGTCATCGTCTCGGCACCCGCGAAGGGTGCCGACCTCACGATCGTTCTCGGCGTGAACGAGAAGGAGTTCGATCCCTCGAAGCACAAGGTGATCTCGAACGCCTCGTGCACGACGAACTGCCTCGCGCCCGTCGCGAAGGTCCTCCACGACCGCTTCAAGATCACGATGGGGATCATGACGACGATCCACTCGTACACGAATGATCAGGAGATCCTCGACCTGCCGCACAAGGACCTGCGACGCGGCCGCGCGGCGGCGCTGTCGATGATCCCGACGAGCACGGGCGCGGCGACGGCCGTCGGCCTCGTCATGCCGGAGCTCAAGGGGAAGTTCGACGGGATCGCGATCCGCGTGCCGACGCCGAACGTCTCGCTGGTCGACCTCTCGTTCTACACGGAGCAGGCGACGAACGCCGACGAGATCAACGACGTCCTGCGGGAGGCGGCAAACGGACCTCTCAACGGGATCCTCGCGTTCTCCGACGACGAGCTCGTCTCGGCGGACTTCAACGGCAATCCGAACTCGAGCATCGTCGACACGGCGTTCACGCGCTCGGTCGATCCGCACATGCACAAGGTGCTCGCGTGGTACGACAACGAGTGGGGCTACTCGAACCGGGTGCTCGACCTGATCACCTGGGTCGCGAGCAAGAAAAAGGAGTCCCTCTCCGCGGCCGCGCGGTGACCGGAGCCATGCCCGAGATTCCGACCGTCGACGCCCTCGACGTTCGCGGCCGCCGCGTCTTCTGCCGCGTCGACTACAACGTTCCCGTCGAGGACGGGACGATCACGGACACGACCCGGATCGACGCGACGCTGCCGACGCTCCGCCTGCTCCGCGAGCGTGGCGCGCGCATCGTCCTCGCCGCGCACTTCGGCCGCCCGAAGGGAGAGCGCAAGGAGAAGTACTCCCTCGCTCCCGTGCGCGCGAAGCTCTCCGAGATCGTGGGCGCGCCGGTCGCGTGGGCCGCGGACTGCATCGGCGAGGAGGCGGAGCGCAAGGCCGCGGCGCTGGGCGAGGGGGAGCTGCTCCTTCTCGAGAACCTTCGGTTCCATGCGGGCGAGGAGAAGAACGACCCGGAGTTCGCGCGCGCGCTCCGGAAGCTCGGCGACGTCTACGTGAACGACGCCTTCGGCGCGTCGCATCGGGCTCACGCGTCGATCGCGGCCCTTCCCGATCTCTTCGGAGAGGGCGAGAAGGCGGCCGGTCTCCTGCTCGCCCGCGAGCTCGAGTTCCTCCAGAAGGTCGTCTCCGCGCCCGACCGGCCGTTCGTCGCCCTTCTCGGCGGCGCGAAGATCGCCGGCAAGATCGAGCCGCTCGAGGTGCTCGCCGACCGCGCCGACGCGCTGCTGATCGGCGGCGGCATGGCGAACACGTTTCTCGCCGCGCGCGGCGTCGCAATGGGATCGTCCCTCGTCGACGCCGATTCGCTCGACGTGGCGCGGCGGATCCTCGAGACGGGAAAGGCGGCGGTCGTTCTTCCCGAGGACGTCGTGATCGCCGACTCTCTCGATGCGCCGTCGCGCGTCGAGACGGTCGCCATCGAGAAAGGCGTCGCGGCAGGGATGATGGCCGTCGACGTCGGACCGAAGACGATCGAGACCTTCCGCGGCCGGCTCGGTGACGCGAAGCTCGTCTTCTGGAACGGTCCGATGGGCGTATTCGAGAAAGAGGCGTTCGCCGCGGGAACGTTCGCGATGGCCGAAGCGGTCGCGGACGCGCCGGGGATCTCGATCGTCGGCGGTGGCGAGTCGGTGGAGGCCGTCAAGAGCTCCGGCTTCGCGGATCGCATCGGCCACATTTCGACCGGCGGCGGGGCATCGCTCGAGTTCATCGCCGGCGCCTCGCTTCCGGGCATCGACGCGCTGCGGCGCTGACGGCGATGGCGCAGGAGATCGAGGTCAAGTTCGCCGTCGACAACCGCGAGGTGATCGTCGGGCGCCTCGTCGCCGCGGGCGGGCAGCAGCTCTACCCCGAGACGTTCGAAGACAACATCGTTCTCGACCGGCGTGGCGAGCTGAAGACGAAAGGATCGCTGCTGCGCCTCCGCAAATTCGGCCGCTACGTCCTCGCGACGTTCAAGGGCCCCGTCTCGTTCGACGGCACGATCCGGACGCGCGACGAAGTCCAGACGGGACTCGAGAGCTTCGAGCGCGGCGTCGCTCTGTTCGACGCTCTGGGGTTCAAGCCGGTGTTCCGCTACCAGAAGTTCCGCGAGGTGTGGCGCCTTCGCGACGCCGAGGTCGTGCTCGACCGGACGCCGATCGGCGATTACCTCGAGATCGAAGGGCCGGCGGAGACGATTCGCGCGGTCGCCGGGGAGCTCGGGCTCGCCATCGACCGAGGCATCCGGCTCAGCTACGCGGATCTGTACCGCCAGCATCGCCGCACGCGCGCCGATCTGCCCGAGAACATGGTATTCGACCCGCAGGACTTCCCGACCCAATGAAAGGAATGATCCTCGCCGCCGGATTCGGAACGCGCTTCCGTCCGGCGACGTACGAGATCCCGAAGCCGCTCATCCCCCTCTGCAACCGTCCCCTGGCCGCCTGGGCGCTCGAGGCCATGCTCGCGGACGGTGTCCGCGAGGTCGTCGTGAACCTCCACCATCTTCCCGAGATGCTCGAGACGTGGCTTCGCGAGCACTACGGCGCGCGGTGCGACTTCGTGTTCTCGCGCGAAGAGACGATACTCGGCACCGGCGGCGGAATCCGGCGCGTGAGAGAGCACCTCGACGGCGACGGTCCGTTCGTCGTCGCGAACGGCGACACGGTGCAGCAGCCGCCGTTCGGCGCCCTGGCCGATCTCTGCCGGCGCGATGGAGCGCTCGCGGCACTCCTTCTCCGGTACCCGCCCGCGCACGACCGCTTCACGAAAGTCTTTTTCGAGCGCGGCCGCGTCACCGGGTTCGGTGCGGGGACGGGCGAAGCACTCATGTTCGCGGGGGCGCACGCGATCTCGCCCGCCGTGTTCGACCTGCTCCCGGACCGGCCGTTCTCGGGAATCACCGAGGACGTTTACGTGCCGGCCGTGCGGGCGGGATCGGCGCGGCTGAGCGGGATGATTTACGACGGCCTCTGGTTCGACATCGGAACGCCGGCGCGGTATCTGGAAGCGAGCCAGGCCGTGCGGCGGCGTATGGCCGGCGGACGGGTTGCCATTCCGGAGGGGTCGGCGGCCGTGGAGGAATCCATCGTGGCATCGACCGCTCGCGTCGAGGGGCGAATCGTGGAAAGCGTGATCGGAGAGGACGCTTCGGTGGCGCCCGGGGCGACGGTGACGGGATCGGTGGTGTGGGAAGGCGCGGAAATCGGGGCGGGAGCGCGGGTGCGCGACGCGATCGTGGGGCGGGGCGTCCGGCTTCCGGACGGGGCCCGGGTGCGGAATGCCCTCGTCTGCCGGCGGCTGGAAGGCGCCGATTATTCTGAAGGAATCATTCTTGCGGGGGAGGCGGCTGTGGCGGCCATTCGGCCGGAAGATGCGCTGGAGTACGAACCGTGACGCAGAAGGGGATCGAAACAGCGATGTTGCGCGAAGGCGCGCTGACGCGGGAGGACCTGCTCAAGATCTATTTGGTTCTCGCGCACGATCTGAAGTCGCCGATCTTTTCGATTGACGGGTTCAGCGAGCTGCTGCAGTCGGATTACGCCGACCGCCTCGACGAGGACGGTCGCGATTTCCTCCGCCGCATCCGCTCGAGTGCCGGGCAGATCAAGCGCGTGCTCGACGACATGTCGCAGCTCATCAAGCTCCTCTCGCGTCCCGACGCGCCGCGGCCCGTGAATCTGCAGGAAATCGTCGAGGAGATCCGTCTGAAGTTCGCGAACCTGCTCGACGAGGGAGGGGTGCGTTTCACCGTCGCGGGAGAGCTGCCGTCGGTCGAGGCGGACGCGGAAAAGTTGCGCGAAGCGCTCGGGGCGCTGGTGTGCAACGCGATCACCTTCAATGAGCGGCCGCCGGGGGAACGCGTGGTCGAGTTGCACGCGATCCGGAAAGACGGCATGCACCGGATCTGCGTGCGCGACAACGGCATCGGCGTCGACCCGCGGTACGTCGACCAGATTTTCGAGCTCGGGCTCAAGCTCGACAAGCAGAAGGGCACCGGGCCGGGATACGGCCTCTTCATCGCGAAAAGCGTCGCCGAAAGCCACGGCGGGCGGATCGAGGTCGAGCCCGCCCCCGGCGGCGGGAGCGTTTTCTGTCTGTTGCTGCCGGACCGGTAGGGCACCGGCCCCATCCGCCCCGCCAACGTAAGTTGCACATCCTAAAGAACTTCCCTCCTTGCCGTCCCTCCGAAACCCGGTCTTAACCTTGCAATAAAAAGGGCAACACCAGGTGGAAGGAGGAGCCGATGGAACAGGCGCCCAGACCCGTCAGACCGTGGCGGGAACGCGTGATCGAAGGGTTCGACCGTTCGCGCCTTCGCCAGGAAACACTCCGGGCGAAGCGGAAGCGGTTCCGGAAAATCCGGGAGCGGTACGGCACGATGATTCTCGGCGCTTCGCTCGCCGTCGGCGGGATCGGCGTGCCGATGTCGGCGAGCCGTGTCGCGAGCGAGCCCTCCGAAGGGGTCGAGACGGCCCAGCGCGTGGGGCGCGAGATCGCCTCGGGCGTGGAGGAGGCGATTCCGTTCGGCGGGGTGATCGAGGAAGCGCTGCCACTGTCCGAGAAGGAAGTGAATCTCGTGACGGAAAAGGTGCGCGAGGACTTCTTCAAGTCGGAAGTTCCGTTCGGGTCGCTGATCTACCGCGAGGCCAAGAAGAACAATCTCGACCCGGAGCTCGTCGCGGCGGTCGTGCAGACCGAATCGAACTTCCGGCCGACGGCACGCTCCGGCGTCGGCGCGACGGGTCTGATGCAGCTCATGCCGCGGACCGGCAAGTGGATGGGGGCGCGGAACCTGACGAATCCGGTGGAGAACGTCAAGGCGGGAACGAAGTACCTCAAGTACCTGAACGAGCGGTTCGACGGGAACGAGACGAAGGTTCTCGCCGCGTACAACGCGGGCGAGGGGAACGTGCGGCGTTACGGCGGCGTGCCTCCTTTCAAGGAGACGCGCAACTACGTGAAGAAGGTGTCGAACGCGCAGAAGGACTTCGAACAGAAGGTCTCCGGGAAGGTGGCGGAGACGCTCGAGATGAGCGCCGAGGAGGTGCGGAAGCAGGTTCCGGCGATTGGCGCCGTGACCGAGTAGCGGCCCCGCCCCGGCTGTGTTGAAATAGCCGCAATGCACGGAAAACGGCTCGTCGTGGGGCTCGTGGTGATGGGGATCGTCGTCCCGGCGATCCTGTTTTTCTTTCTGCGCCTCGGATCGTTCGGCGAGCTGTTCACGGTCGCCGCGACGTGCTTCCTCGCCTGGGGAATCGCCGACTTCACCGCGGATATCCTCGCCCGCCCGCGCCTCGCGAACCGTACGCCCGGCTCGGCGTTTCGGGAGATCGAGATGAATCGGGATGACGAGTAGATTTCGGCGTTGATAGGACGAAAAGGACGAATAGGACGAATAGGACCTATAGGACGAATAGGACCTATAGGACGGGTTCACCTGGGGCGTCGTACCGCCCACCCCGGCAACATTCTCGCCTGTCCCATACGTCCTATTCGTCCTATAGGTCCTATTCGTCCTATTTCCTTCTTTCCCACGGCCTTCGCCAGATCGCGGGATCCGTCTCCACCTCGGGCAGCTCCAGCGGCAGGTCGCGCCTGGCGCGCCACTCCAGCTCCCACAGCTTTCCGTACTTCCAGAAAACGTAGAACGTGTGGAGGCCGGTGACGAGGAGGCCGCGGACGCCGTCGCGGAACCCCTGCTGCAGGACGTATTCGCGCACGAACCGCCCGGCGGGGCGAAGGAGGATCTTCGCCGTGCTGCTGCGGCGCCCGTCGATCCAGAGCTGCGCGGCGGCCCAGACGCCGTAGCGCGTCATCTTCGCGACCATGTGGTCGAACGAGCGGACGTAGTAGTGGTCGAACTTCGCGTCGAGCGCGCCCGCCTCGCCATCGACGACGAGGTCCGCGTGGACGCGCCGGTTCGGATAACGCGCGTGGCCGCGGTGGAAGAGGCGCGTGACGCGGTCGTTCTGCAGTCCACTGAAGCGGATCTCGCGGTCGAGGACGAAGTTGCGCCGGCCGATCGCGTACGCCCAGCGCGTCGGATTCTCGAGCGTACGGCGCACCTCGGCCGCGAGCGCCGGCGTGGCGCGCTCGTCGGCGTCGATCACCAGAATCCAGTCGTGCGCGGTCCGGTCCATGCCGTAGTTCTTCTGGGCGGCCGATCCGAGCGAGACGCGCTGCTCGACGCGGACGCGCGGGAAGGTGGAGCGGACGATGTCCGCCGTGCCGTCCGTCGAGAAGCCGTCGATCAGGAAAATCTCGTCGGCCCATTCGACCGACCGCAGGCAGTCGACGATCTGGTCGGCCTCGTTGTAGGTGTGGATGAGGATGCTGAGGGGGTTCTGCGACATCAGGGGTCCGGACGCGGGACGGAGAGCGGTTCCGCGACGGCTGCTCAGAAAGTGTACTGCTTCTCGACGAGGATCCGGGCCCTGCGGTCGCGGATGTTCTTGATCTCGGACTCGATCTTCCGCTCGTAGGGAAGTTTGCGGTGGCTCGCGTAAATGGGGGCGTCGATCTCGATCTTCGTCAGCTCGTCGGCGAGGGTCTGGGGAGAGAGATGGCCGCTTTCGTCGGCGAGCTGCTGATAATCGTTCGGGAACGACGCCTCGGTCACGACCGCGACGACGCCGGCCGTCTTGTTCGCGCGCTTCCAGATCTCGCGCGTCGGTCCGGTATCGCCGGTGAAGACGATCGCCTGGGAGTCGAGCTCGAGGATGACGCCGGCCGCCGCGACCGAATGCGTAACGTTGACCGCGGTGAATCCCGCGCCGGCCTCGACGACGCGCTTGCCGGGCGTGAGAGCGCGGTAGTGCACGGCCGGCTTTCCCGTCTCGGGCGAGAGGAACTGCTCGAAGTCGGGCCAGATCTCGCCGTTGAAGATGTGGCGCCGAAGCCGCTCCATGACGTCTTTCGACGCGAGGACCTTCAGGGGCGGAGCATTCTGGGCGAAGCGGTTCTGGATCAGATCAGGCAGGTCGCGGATGTGATCCGCGTGCGCGTGCGTGACGTAGATCACCTCGATTTTCGCCTGCTGCAACAGCGTGAGCTTCGACGTGAGCGTCCCCGCGTCCACGGCGATCCGATCTTCGATCAGGTACCCCGTGAGATTGTGGGTCGCGTCCGACGCCCCATAGGCGCCGAGTACTTTCAGTCTCATGCGTTCACGTCGATCCTCGAAACGGTCCGAGTGCCTTATTCTTGCAGCCGAATCCGTCGTCTGTCCAGCAACTTGCGCGGTTGTGGTCGACACTACACTAGGGGCGGAGGTGGGCTCGACGTGCCAACGACCGATCCGTTCCACCCCGTGGTCCGCCGCTGGTTCGGTGCGGCGTTCCCCAAGGGCCCGACTCCGGCGCAGACCGGCGCCTGGGCGGCGATCGCGGCGGGACGCTCGACCCTGGTCTCCGCGCCGACCGGGAGCGGCAAGACGCTCGCCGCCTTTCTGTGGGCCATCGACCGTCTCGTCTTCGCGCCGGCCGCGCCGCGGGAACGCCGCTGCCGGGTGGTCTATCTCTCTCCCCTGAAGGCCCTGGCGGTCGACGTCGAGCGCAACCTCCGCTCGCCGCTGGTCGGAATCGCGCGCGCCGCCGAGGCCGGAGGGGAGGCGTTCCGGATGCCGGAGATCGCAACGCGGACGGGCGACACGCCGGCGCGCGACCGGGCCCGCTTCCGCCGCGATCCAGCCGACATACTCATCACGACCCCCGAATCGCTCTTCCTCATGCTCACCTCGCAGGCGCGGGAGGCGCTCCGCGGGGTCGACACGGTCATCGTCGACGAGATCCACGCCCTGGTCCCGGGCAAACGCGGCGCGCACCTCGCGCTCTCTCTCGAGCGCCTCGAGCGCATCTGCGAAAGACCACCGCAGCGGATCGGCCTCTCCGCGACGCAGCGGCCGCTCGACGAGGTCGCGCGTTTTCTCGGCGGCGTCGCCACGCACGCGAAGCCGAAGCGCCGGGCGAAGGCGACGGAGCCCTCGCCCGAGTCGGAGATTCACGAGCAGTTCGCTTCGGCCTCGGGGGCGCGGTACCGTCCCGTGACGATCGTCGAGACGGGAGAGCGGAAGAAGCTCGATCTCAGCGTGCGCGTTCCGATCGAGGACATGGGTGCAATCGGGCGCGAGCTCGACGTCGCGAGCGGGCCGGCCGCGGCGGGACCCACGCGGCCGTCCATCTGGCCGGCGATCCATCCGATGCTGCTCGAGCTGATCCGCGCCCACCGCTCGACACTCGTCTTCGTGAACAGCCGGCGTCTCGCCGAACGTCTCGCCGCCGCGCTGAACGAGCTCGCGGGAGAAACGATCGTCCACGCCCACCACGGCTCGCTTGCGCGCACCCGGCGCGTCGAGACCGAGGACGAGCTCAAGTCGGGACGGCTTCCGGCACTCGTCGCGACTTCGTCGCTCGAGCTCGGGATCGACATGGGTGCGATCGACCTGGTCATTCAGATCGAGGCGCCGCCTTCCGTCGCGAGCGGCATGCAGCGCATCGGACGGGCGAGCCATCACGTCGGCGAGCCGAGCAAGGGAGTGCTCGTTCCGAAGTTCCGCGGCGATCTCCTCGCGTGCGCGGCGCTCGTTCCGGCGATGCTCGAAGGTGATATCGAGCCGATCGCCTACCCGCGGAATCCGCTCGACGTTCTCGCGCAGCAGATGGTCGCGATGACGTCGATGGACGGGTGGGACGCGGACGAGCTCTTCGACCTCGTTCGGCGCGCCGCGCCGTACGCCTCGCTGCGACGCGGTGTGTTCGACGGAGTCCTCGACATGCTCTCCGGACGCTATCCGTCCGACGAGTTCGCGGAGCTGCGCCCGCGGGTGACGTGGGATCGGGGGAGCGGCCGGATCGCCGCGCGTCCCGGCGCGCAGAAGATCGCGATCGCGAACGCCGGAACGATCCCCGACCGCGGCCTCTACGGCGTCTTTCTCGCCGGGGCGGAGAAAGGCGCCGCGCGGGTCGGCGAGCTCGACGAGGAGTTGGTCTTCGAGTCCGCGCCGGGCGAGGTGTTCGTCCTCGGCGCGTCGAGCTGGCGGATCGAAGAGATCACGCACGATCGCGTCCTCGTCACCCCCGCGCCGGGCGAACCGGGAAAGATGCCGTTCTGGCGCGGCGACGCGGCCGGCCGTTCGGTCGGATTCGGCGAGCGCATCGGCGCCGTGACCCGCGCCGTGCGGGAGCGCGGCCGCGGCCGCGCGATCGACATGCTCGCGCGCGAGGCGCGTCTCGATCCGCTCGCCGCGGAGAACCTCGTCCGCTACGTCGACGAGCAGCGCGCCGCGACGGGATCCGTCCCCGACGACAGGACGATCCTCGTCGAGCGCGTCCGCGACGAGCTCGGCGACTGGCGTGTCTGCGTCCTTTCTCCGCTCGGCGGAAAGGTGCTCGCCCCCTGGGCGATGGCCGTTCTCGCGCGCGTCCGCGAGGAGAAGGGGATCGACGTCGAGGCAATGTGGAGCGACGACGGCTTCGTGGTCCGCTTTCCCGACACGCCGGAGGCGCCCGAAGCCGATCTCCTCGTTCCACGTGCCGCCGAGGTCGAGCAGCTCGTCATCCGGCAGCTCGGCGCCTCCTCGCTGTTCGCCGCGCGTTTCCGCGAGGCGGCGACTCGGGCCCTCCTCCTGCCGCGGCGCCGTCCGGGACAGCGCGCCCCTCTCTGGCAGCAGCGCAAGCGCGCGCACGATCTTCTCCAGGTCGCGTCCCGCTTCGGCTCGTTCCCCATTCTTCTCGAAACCTACCGCGAAGTTCTGCGCGACGTCTTCGATCTGCCCGGACTGGTCACGCTTCTGCGGAACATCGAGCGGCGCAGCGTCCGGCTGGCCGTCGCGGACACGGAAGCGCCGTCGCCCTTCGCGTCGTCCGTCCTCTTCCGATACGTCGCAAACTATCTCTACGACGGAGATGCGCCGCTCGCCGAGCGACGCGCGCAGGCGCTCACGATCGATCGCGAGCAGCTCCGCGAGTTGCTCGGCGACGAGGACCTCCGCCAGCTTCTCGACGCGCGCGCCGTCGAAGAGGCCGAGCTCCAGCTCCAGCACCTCACCGAGTCGATGAGGGCGCGGCACGCCGACGCCGTGCACGATCTGCTGCTCCGTCTCGGCGACCTCACCGCGGACGAGGTCGCCGCGCGCTCGGCCGGCGGCGAGACCACGCAGTGGATACGGGATCTCGCCCGCGCGAGGCGCATCGTCGCGGTCGCGATCGCGGGCGAGGAGCGCTTCATCGCGGCCGAGGATGCCGGCCGCTATCGCGATGCTCTCGGCATCCCTCTCCCGCCCGGACTCCCGGAGTCGTTTCTTCAGGAATCGCCGGGGGCCCTCCGGGCGCTTCTGCTCCGCTTCGCGCGCCATCGCGGTCCGTTCACGACGCCCGAAGCGGCGGACCGTTACGGACTCGGGCGCGGGGTCGCCGAGGAGGAGCTCGCGGCGCTCGCGGCGGAGGGACGGCTGCTCCACGGCGACTTCCGTCCGGGAGGGACCCAGAGGGAGTGGTGTCACCCCGACGTCCTCGAGAGGATCCGCCGCAAGTCGCTCGCGCGGTTGCGGCGCGAGATCGAGCCCGCCGATCCGGCGGCGCTCGGGCGGCTCCTCGTTTCGTGGCAGGGGGTGGCGAAGCGGCGCGAGGGACCGAACGCGGTGCTCGACGCGGTGGAGGTCCTGCAGGGGCACGCGATTCCCGCATCGATTCTCGAGAGCGACGTCCTTCCGGCGCGCGTCCGCGACTACCGGCCGTCGCATCTCGACATGCTGCTGGCCGCCGGCGAGATCGTGTGGACCGGCGTCGAGCCGCTCGGCGATCGCGACGGCCGCATCGCTCTCTATCTGACGGATCGCCTGCCGCTGCTGCGGCGTCCTGCGGCGGCGGAGCTCGACGACCGCGAGATGGTGATCGTCGACGTTCTCGCGCGCCGCGGCGCGTCGTTCTTCGCACCTCTGCACGAGGCGATCGGCGGTGGCTTTCCCGCCGAGACGCTCGATCTGCTGTGGGACCTCGTCTGGAAGGGCGTCGTGACGAACGATTCGTTTCACGCGCTGCGCTCCTTCGTGGGACGGAGTGCGCGACGCGATCGGCGGCGCGGAGAGTTCCGTTCGCGACGGACGGCGCCGAGCGGAGGCGAAGGGCGATGGGCCCTGCTCCCCGATCCGGCCGGAACGCCGACCGAGCGCGCGCACGCCTTCGCCGAGCAGCTTCTTTCGCGCTGGGGGATCGTCGGGCGCGAATCGATCGCGCACGAGAACGTGCCGGGGGGATTCTCGACCGTCTATCCCGTGCTTCGCTCACTCGAGGAGAGCGGCCGGATCCGGCGCGGCTACTTCGTCGCGGGGATGACGGCGATGCAGTTCGCGGCGGGAGGCGCCGTCGACCTCCTCCGCGCGATTCGCGAGGAGGACGGCGAACCGGAAGCCGTTCTTCTCGCCTCCGCCGATCCGGCGAATCCGTGGGGGTCGGTGTTCCGCTGGCCCGCGCGCGCGGATGGCGCGACGCCGTCGCGAACTGCAGGGACGCACGTCGTTCTCGCCGCCGGCCGTCTCGCCGCCTATCTCCCGCGCGGCATGCGCGCGATGCTGACGTGGATTCCCGCCGACGAGCCGGACCGCGGCAGGACGATGCGGGCGATCGCCGCGCGACTCGCGGATCTCGTCCGCGACGCGGCGCGGCCGGCGCTCCTGCTCGACGAGATCGACGGCCGTCCCGCCGCGGAGAGCGAGCTCGCCGTCGCACTGATCGACGAGGGGTTCGAAAGAACGGCGCGGGGACTGCAGTTGCGCCGTCCGCGCGGAACGGCCGCGAGCGGCGCCGTGGACGACGAGGAAGACGAGGCGATCTGAATGCCCGAGGGGGATACGATTCATCGGACGGCGCGGACGCTCGAACGCGTTCTCGCGGGACGGACGGTCACGCGCTTCGAGTCCGTCTTTCCCCGTCTCGTGCGCGTCGATCGCGCGACGCCGATCATCGGAAGACGAGTCGACCGCGTCCGCGCGTCCGGAAAACATCTCCTCGTCGATTTGTCGGGAGACCTCATCCTCCGAACGCACCTCCGGATGCACGGGAGCTGGCATGTCTACCGCGAGGGCGAGCGGTGGCAGCGGCGCCCGAGCGATGCGCGCATCGTCCTCGGAAACGGCGAGTGGGTCGCGGTCGGCTTCTCGATTCCGGTCGCCGAGTTTCTGACGGCGCGCGAGGCGGCGCGCCAGCCGGAGCTCGCGGCGCAGGGGCCGGACCTGCTCGCGCCGGAGTTCGACCGCGCCGAAGCGCTGCGCCGGATGCGGGAGCGCCCGGCCGTGGCGGTCGCCGACGCGCTCCTCGATCAGCGGATCGCCTCCGGGCTCGGGAACGTCTACAAATCGGAGGTTCTCTTCCTCTGCCGAGTCGACCCGTTCGTCCCGGTCGGACGGCTGGAGGAAGCGAAACTCGGCGAGCTCCTCGACACGTCGCGGCGGCTCATGACGGAGAACGTCGCGGCGGCGGAAGGGGGAAGGCTCTCCTCGGCACCCGTCATGCGGCGGACGACGCGCCGCATCGATCCCGGCGCACGCTTCTGGGTCTACGGTCGCAAAGGGGAGCCGTGCCGCGTCTGCGGCGCGCCGATCCGGTGGGCGAAGCAGGGGGTGAACGCGAGGAGCACGTATTGGTGTCCGGGATGCCAGACGTAGGCTCCACAACTGTTCAACTCTTCAACTGTGCAACTGTTCAACTCTTCAACTGTGGACCCGATATCTCCCGTGGTATACATCGCTGGAAATGCTCTCCGTCGTCGCCTTCACGATCGAGATGGCAGCCATCGCGACGGCGGTGAACATTCCGCTGGCGCTGGCGGTCGCGGCGGGGGCGGAGCGTCTCCCGCGGCGGGCACGCACGATCGTCGACGCGATCGGATCGCTTCCGCTCGTCCTTCCGCCGACGGCCGTCGGATTTCTCCTGCTCGAGCTCCTCTCGCGGTACGGGCCGCTCGGGCGGACGCTCGACGCGCTCGGAATCGAGGTCCTCTTCACGCCGAAGGCGGTCGTCGTCGCGACGGCGGTCATGTCGTTTCCGCTGATGTACCGCGCGTTCCGCATCGCGCTGGGCGGGATCGATCCGCGGTACGCGGGCGTCGCGCGGACACTCGGGGCGACGCGCGCCGCCGCTTTCTTTCGCGTGACGCTTCCCCTCGCCTGGCCTGGTCTCGTCTCGGGGATCGTTCTCGGCTGGTGCCGCGCGATCGGCGAATTCGGAGCGACGATCCTGATCGCGGGGAACATCCCCGGACGGACGCAGACGCTCGCGCTCGCGATTTACCAGGCGGTCCAGTCGGGGCGTGAGCGGGAGGCGACGCCGCTCCTCGTCGTTTCGGTCGCGATCGCCTTCGTCGCGATCGCGGCGTCGGAGCTTCTCTCGCGCCGCGGCGTGGAGCGGCGCGCGTGATCGAGCTGGACGTCGAGATCCCGGCGGCGACGTTCGCGATCCGCGTGCGCGCCGCGCTCGATGCGCGCGTGACCGCTCTCGTCGGGCCGTCGGGAGCGGGGAAAACCTCGCTCCTGGAAGCGATCGCCGGCCTCCGCGCGGACGCGCGAGGACGCATCGCCGCCGGCGGGACCACGTTCCTCGACTCGGCGCGCGGCATCCGCCTTCCACCCGAGCGGCGCGCCGTCGGCTACGTTCCGCAGGACGGCGCGCTCTTTCCTCACCTCACGGCGCGGAGGAACATCGAGTTCGCCGGACGGGACGCCGATCTCCTCGCGCGGCTCAGCGACGTGCTCGAGCTGGACGCGTTCCTCGATCGCCTGCCGCGGGTGCTTTCCGGCGGGGAGAGGCAGCGCGTCGCGATCGCGCGCGCACTCATGGCGCGCCCGCGCCTCCTTCTGCTCGACGAGCCGCTCGCCGCCGTCGACCAGCCGAGGAAAGAGAAAATCGTGGCGTTCCTGCGCAGGCTGCGGCGCGCGATCGAGATCCCGATGATTTACGTCACCCATCACGCCCTCGAGGCTCTGGCTCTCGCGGACGAGGCGATCCTTCTCGATCGCGGAGCCGTCGTCGCGCGCGGACCGGCGGCGGATCTGTTGTCCTCGCCGGCGATGGCCGGCGAGTGGGGGGTCGAGAACGTCGTCGAGCTCGAGACGCCGGCCGGCACGTCCGGCGGCCTGACGCGCGGGCGCACGGCGGAGGGGATGGTGTTCGCGATTCCGGAGGAGCTCGCCGCCGGCCTCGAGTGGCCGCTCCTCATCCGCGTCAGCGGGGACGACGTCGTCGTCCTCACCGAGAGGCCGCGGGGGATCTCCGCCCGGAACGTCTTCGAGGGGACCATCCGCAGTCTCGAGCTCTCGGACGGGACCGCGACTCTCCTCGTCGGCACTCCGACGCCGCTCCGGATCCGTCTCACGGCGGCCTCGACCGCCGACCTCGGGCTCGCCGCCGGCGCCCGCGTCTGGCTCGCCCTCCGGACCCGCAGCATCCGGCCGATCGTCTGAATTCAGTTCCCTCCGTTGAAGGACGTTGCTACCCTTGGCTGGGATGGCCATCGAGTTGCGGGACGGGCTGAGCGCGGACGCGATCCGGATCCTGCAGGAGTTCCGGCGAATGGGAAAAAGCGAGCTCGGACATGGGGAAATCGACGCGATCCGCCACCCGGCTGGCGGAGGCGAGGCTCCGCTCAACATGCTGATCACAAAAGAGTTCGTCGAACGGAGCCCTGACGGGACATACCGGCTCACCTCCCGGGGAGAGACGTTCCTCGGCGTGGATTACCGTCCGCTGTACGAACGAGGGTAAGCGTGGGGAGCGGCGGGCGGGGACCCGTCGTTTTCGGAAAAGAAGCCCGTGCTGCGACGTAACGCGCGTTGACTCAGTGACTTAACGGCGTTACGATTACGCGCGGGGGTCGAGATGAAGGATGGCAAAAAAGCAAAGTCCAAAACCGTCAAAAAAGCCTCCAGCAAAAAAAGCGGCAAAGCCGGCGCGAAAGCCAGCAAAAGCGCCAGCAAAGGCGCCAGCAAAGCGGCCGGCAAAAAAGGCGCAGCCGCGAAAGCCCCCCGCGCCAAAAGCAAAGCCAAAAGCAAAGGCAAAAGCAAAGGCAAAAGCGCCGCGAAAACCGGCGGCGCCCGCCCCGCGAGCAAAGGGAGCCGCGTCCCGGTCGAAATCCACTTCTCGAATCCAGCCGTCGCCGCGGCCTTCAAGCGCGCCACCAAGAAGTATCCTGCCGCTCTCAAGCGGCTATCCGACTGAGCGGCGGCTCCAGGTCGACTACCTGTCGAACCAGGATCTGATCGAGCTGCACCGGGCGATCTCGGCCGAGTTCGGCGGACGGAACGCGGAGCCGGGCGTGGTCGAGTCGCCGTTCGGTCTGACGAACGCGGTCGAGCGGCCCAAGACGACGGTGTTCGGTCGCGACGCGTATCCCGATTTCTACGAGAAGGCCGCGGCGTTTTTCTTCGCGCTGCTGCAGAACCTGCCGTTTCGGACGGGCAACCGGCGCCTCGCGCTCGCCTCGCTTCTCGCGTTCTGCGAGCTGAACGATCGCGCGATCGACGGACGCGTTCTCGACGAGAAATCGTTCGAACAGCTCGTCAAGAAGGCGGCGACGCATCGCGAGCAGGGGATCCCGCCCGAGGAGGTGTTCGGCGAGATCCGCGAGGTGATGCGGCGCGCGATCGTCTGATTACCCGTAGCTCGCGGCTCGCAGCTGCTCACGCGCGGCGTCGCTGCTCCTCGGTTTCTCCTTCGGTCTGGCGGCGGTGGAACTCCGCGTTGATGCGGCCGAGAAGGATCCGGGAGACGCGGATGTCGTGGCCGAGATCGATGAGCAGAACGGCGAGATCGCCCGCGGCCCACAGAAGACCCGCCAGGACGAGGAAGCGCGTCGCCTCGCCGATCAGAGTGACGATCGAGCCTGTCCCGTGGGTGATGAGGCCCGTCGCGACTTCGCCGAGGAGCATGAGAACCATGAGCACGGCGAGAACCTTGAAGAGCTTCGCGATGTAGCGGAGCGTCACGTACGGCTCGAGATCGGTGTCGCGTATGCCGCCGGTGCGGTTGCGCACGTCCTGGCTCGCTTCGGGCGGCGCCCCGCACGCGACGCACACCGCATCGCGCCGCTTTCCTGGTGTCCCGCACTCGGGACACGGCATCTCGTCTGTCACGTCAACCTCCTTCGTCGTGCCGGGCGCCCGGCGGACGGTCTCATCCACGACGTCATCCAGTGCCGCTTCCGCGCCAGCGGGCCCTGTTTCCGCGTACGTCGATGTGCACGAAGGGCCCGTGGCCGCAGCAGGCGGGATAGATCCCGATTCCTCCCACCAGACTCGGATACTTCCGTTCCACGCGCTCCGCGGCGCGCGCCATCATTTCGGCATCCGCCGTATTCACCCTTCCGTCGCCGTTGACGTCGTCGGTCCAGAAATCGCGATCGTTGTCGAGAAAGACGTCGGCCCCGTCGCCGTACATGTGGCGGCTCAGGTTCGCCCGTCCCGCCGTCCGGCCGCCGGCGACGTTATAGCGCGGCGTCCGGAATCCGCTCATGACCGTGACGTGCCGGACGTCGACGCCTTCCTGCTCCAGCTCCTCGATCATCAGCTCGAGCTTGTCGAGGAGCCTCGGTTCGAGAAGAAGGTACTTCGGCCAGACGTCCTCCTGTCCTTTCGTCAGAAACTGCCCGAGGCGGAAGTGCTCCGATACCTGAATCTCTCGTGCCTCCGGCGGCACTTCGATGAAGCCGGCCGGATCGGCGTAGGCCGGCGTACGCGGCGTGCCACCGTCCTCGTAGGGCCAGCTGCCGAGCATGTAGGCGCCGATCTTTCCCGCACGCTTCGCCGAGAAGGGGACGAGGGAGATCACGCGCAGGTCGGGGAGATCGCGCGTGACGCGGTCGAGGGCGAGCTCGATATCGTAGATCCCCGGCTCGGGAGGCAAAACGAGGTCCTCCGCCTTCCTCGCGGTGCCGCCGACGACGAATCCGAGGCCGGGGTCGGTGCTCTCGGCGAGAGTCATTCCCGGAAGGCCGGAGATCATCCGGACGTCGCCGCTGTAGCCGCGGAACGGATTGGCGTAGCGGAGCGCGGCCTCATTCAGGAACGCCATCGACGCGGCCGAGCGCGCGGTCAGCGCCTCGGCCAGCCGGCCGGCGATCGGCGACGGCTGGACTTCGGTCTCGTACCCATGGATGTCCGCCTCGATGCGGGCGATCTCATCGGTGCGGATCCACGTCGTCCAGATCGACCACACCCAGCCGGTGCCGAGCGTCAGGACGAGCAGCGCCGTGAGGCGATGGAAGATCCGCTCCTGGCGCGGGCTGAGGCCGTGCGCCGACCAGAGCGTCCCTCCCTCACGGCGGCGCGGGAGAAGCGCCTGTTCGCTCATTTGCGGCGCGAATTGCTTCACGGACCGTACCAGTCCGAGCGTGTACACGTCCTATTCGTCCCATAGGTCCTATTCGTCCTATACGTCCTATCTGCTCATAGGAACATAGGACGCATAGGACGTATAGGACGGATAGGACGAATAGGACCTATAGGACCGCGAAAGCCGCGGCCTTCTACGGGAAATAGCCGCGCGGCACGCGGATGTCGACGTCCTTGCGCGTGCGGACGGCGATGGAGTGCCAGGCGTCGGTGCCGGTCGATTCGGTCCGGAAGACGAGCAGGTACTGGCGGCGGAGCTCGTCGGCGATCGCGCGATAGACCTCGGGGAGCTCCGAGGGGCTTTCGACGACGAAGTACGTGGCGCCCGATTCGCGCGCGATCTCGGCGAAGCGCCGGGCCTCGGTCAGCGCGAGCCGGAACCGCATGAGGCGCGAGAGCCACTTGTTCTTCACGACGGGATAGATCGGCACGCCGGCGTAGCGCGCGTAGTGGACCAGGTGATCGAGCTCGAAGGTGCCGCCGGAGTTGACGCCGTCGCTCAGGACGACGAGCGCCTTGCGCCCCGGCATCTTCTGCAGCTCGTACAGCATCGAAATGACCGCGTCGTACAGGTGCGTCTGACCCTGCGGCTCCAGCTTCGCGATCGCCGCATCGACGAGATCGTGATTCGACGTGAAGCCGGTGAGCCAGAAGATCCGCTGATGGAATGCGACGACGGCGATGCGGTCGTTCTCGCGGATGACGGTCCGCGCGAACTCGCGCGCTGCGCGCTGGACGATCGGGAGCTCGTCGAGCATCGACTCCGAGGAGTCGATGAGCATGATCACGTTGAGCGGCTGATCGTCCGCGGGAAGGAGCGCCTCGATCTCGCGCGGAAGGCCGTCGTCGATGAGCGTGAGATCGTCCTTCGTCAGCGCGACGCCGTTGTCACCGGCGACGGAGAGAGGAATGTGCTTGACGACCACCTCGACCGACTCGTGCGGCACGTCCGACCAGAAATGAACGTCGTTCGCCTCGAGTCCTCCCGGACCGTGCGCGACGGCGCGGAGATAGCGGACGTCGGGAAAGAGCGACGAGTGCCACGCGAACCCGTACGGCGGCCGCGTGTCGCGCGTCAGGAGCGTCTCCCCCGCCCAGAGCTCGACTTCGCTCACCGGGACGTTCGGCGGCGCCGTCACCATCGCGGTCACCTCGACCGGTCCATCCTCGGGGTACTCCGGCGGCGCCTGGATCCGGACGCGGAACGGCGGCTGCGGATCGTTCACCGCCATCTCGTCGGCTCCGACGAGGCGGCCATTCGCGTCGTACCCGACGACCCGGACGCGCAGGCGCCGGATGTACTTGCCGACCGGGAGGTGAAAGACGGCGGAGTGGCCGCGTCCCGCCTGCGAGGCCGGAAAACTCGCATCCGAGAACTTCACGCCGTTCACGAGGAGCTCGACCCGCCGCACCGAGGGGCCGGCGGAGACGGGAATCGACAGGTCCCCCCAGACCAACCCCCGCGGCTTGAGCGTGATCTGGATCTCGTACGCCGTTCCGCCGTGGGCGGCGGCCGTCGCCAGAAGAAAGAGAAAGAGGATCGCGCGAAGTGCGCCCGTCCGCATGGCGCCGACAACACGACCACCCGTGTCGAAATTCGGAAACGCACGAACCTTTGCGAGGGTGTGACGATTTCGTCGTCAGTCGTCAGTCGTCAGTCGTCAGTCGTCAGTCGTCAGGGAGCAAAACATACGCGGCGTCATCCTGAGGAGCGAAGCGACGAAGGATCTCCTCAGCTGCGACTCAGACTCGCGATGGACTCCGTAAATTGAGACCCGGCTGAGGAGATCCTTCGCTCACACCCTCCCGCCCACACTCGCTCAGGATGACGACCCCTCTTGTATCGCTGGACAGCGACCAGCAGCTACCAGCTACCAGCTACCAGCTACTACTTTTTCCGTCTCGCCTTCGACGGCGCCGGCGACTCGACGAGCGTCCGCAGATCGAATCGCCCCCGCTTCGCGACGACCGGCTTCCAGAGGTCCCCGACCTCGTCGATGCGCTCGCGCGCGTTGAACATCGTGAAGTCGTCGATCTCGACGCCCGCATCGACCTCTTCCCACTCGACCGGCATCGAGACGCTGGCCGTCGCCGTCGGCCGGACCGAGTAGATCGACGCGAGCGTGCGGCCCCAGGCGTTCTGGTTGTAATCGACGAGAACGCGGCCGTGCGGGCGGTTCGCCTTCCGGTACTCGGCCGTCACGAGCTCCGGGTGCCGCTGCTCCATCTGAATCGCCACGGCCTTGGCGAACGTCCAGACGTCCTTCTGAAGAGGGCCGCGCACGATCGGGACGTAGACGTGGATCCCGCGCGATCCGGTCGTCTTCGGCCACGCGGGAATCGCGAGCTCGGCGAGCAGCTCGCGCAGACGGAGCGCGACGCTCCGGACGTTCGCGAACGATGCGCCCGGCCCCGGATCGAGGTCGAAGTGGAGGAAGTCGGGCCTGTCCCAGTCGTCACAGCGCGCGTACCACGGATTGAGATCGATGCACCCGAGGTTGATGATCCAGAGGAGCGACGGGAGGTCCTCGACCACGGGGAAGTTGACCGGCCCCTCGCTGTGCGGAATGACACACGTCCGGATCCACGACGGCCGCGACTCGGGCGCGCGCTTCATGTAGAAGAAGTCCCCTTCCGCCCCGTTCGGATAGCGCTTCATCACCATCGCGCGGTCGGTGACGTGGGGAAGGAGAACCGGCGCCATGTCCGCGTAGTACTGGAGGAGGTCGCGCTTGGTGATGCCGAGGCGCTTCCAGAAGACTTTTCTGAGATTCGTGAGGCGGAGTGTCCCCTCGGGAATGCGAACCGTGACGTCGGCGGTGTCCCGGGGGATCTCGAATGTCATGACTGCGGCTGCTTGCGTTTCGCGTGTCGCGGCACGTCGAGCGTAGCGTATTCGAGCTCGGTGCCGGAGACGGCCGCGCGGAGCATGAGCGAGCCGCGGCTCATGTCGCCGATCCCGACGAACGACCGCGGGAACAGGAGGCGGTCGCCGAGGATCGGCCAGAGAACGTCGACGTACTTTCCGGTGGCGACGCTGCCCAGAAGAACGACGCGGCCGGACTCCCCGAGGCGCGAGGCGATCTCGCGCGCGTCGCGCTCGAGAGGCTGCCGGTAGCCGCGACGCGCCGGATCGACCCCGATGCGGCGAAGGCGCTTCATCTGCTCCGGACCGAGCGGCCACTCCGGCTCGACCAGGCCGAAGCCGGGCGCGATGATCCGGATCCCGCTGTCCCCGTCCCATCCGCGGGCGAACCGCCGTGCGTAAGCGATTTTTCCGCGGAAGTAGAGCGCGCTCATGAAGGCGAACGCGTCGGCGACCGCGACGCCCTCTCCGGACCGGTACCGCACGGCCGCCTCGAACCGCGCGCGTGGCGACACGAGCTGCTTGGCGCGCACGCCGCCGAGACTCGCGGGGGAGAGAACGAAGAGGGTCGGTTCCATGCTCGGGAGACGGAGGACCGTCACCCCGACCGGAACATCAGACCCAGTCGTCCATCTTCCGGAGGAGCTGGTCGATCGTGAAGAGGCGCTGCCGCCCGTTCGCGTCGTCGCGGAACAGAGCGTGATACCACCCCTTCATCCCGATCGGCGTGAACGTGTGGCCGCCGACCTTCAGCTTGCGGCCGGAGACGAGGCGCAGAAAGACCTGCTCGTACGCCGAGCGCTTCAGGCGGCGGTCGGGGAACGGCGTCGGGATCTTCATTTTGCGCCGGTCGCCGTTCCCGCGGCGCTCCGGCAGCCTCGGGCCGCGCACCGGCTGCCGCCGGCGCCGATCGACGTATTCGGGAGGGAGGAGTCGTTCGCCCGTCGCCGCGACCGCCGGCGGCCGGCTCGTCTGCTCGGCTTCCCCGGCCGTGGGCTCTTCCCCGCCCTTCTCGCCGCTCGTCTCGCGCAGCGCGTATTTCAGGCTGGCGCGCAGCATCGTCTCCCGCTCCGCCTCCCGCGCGCGGACGAAGTCCTCCCACGGCATCTCGGCGTTCATCGGCGGGAGCTGCAGCGTCGAACGGAAGTTCCGCAGCTCCGCGATGACCTCGCCCCAGCGGCAGAGGCGTCCGACGTTCTCGTATGCGGCGGGGCGGTCGTCCAGCTCGAGAAGAGACGGGGTGGTCCCCTCGAGGATCGAGAAGATGAGACGGTAGGTGAACGGGTCGGCGACGTGATGAATCGACTTCCGGAAAAACCAGACCGTCTCGGCGGCGATTCTCCGGAGCGAAAGACGGCGGCCGTCGCGCGTGTCCCAGATGAACGCGTCGATATCCGAGGTGAAAGGGCTCTGCGGATAGTGGAAGTCCTTGGTCAGCCATCCCTTTCGCGTCGTGTGCTTTCCGGGGACGACGCCGGCGATCGTCGGGATGGGGAGCTCGCGGAGAAGGCCGAGCCGGTACGCGGGCCAGGTCATCACCTCGCGGACGATGCCGACTACGACGGTGGCGACGGCGATCATCATCGCCGGATCCGGCGTGAAGTCGGCGGTGATCTCGATTCTGTTTCCCCGGGGCCGGACGCCGATGCCGGTCGAGCGGCGGTTCGCGCCGAGGAGCATCAACGGGACCGGAAGGATGTACGCCAGGAAGAGCGCGAGACGGCGCGCGTTGCGTTGCCGGTTCTGTTTCCAGCTCGGGACGTCGAAGGAGACGTTGTAGTGCGTGCTGTAGGCGCGCAGCCGGACCGAGTTCCCGTGCTCCGTTTCCCACTGATCGAGTTGCCGGCGGACGTAGCCGATCTGCTCCCAGAGCGACCGCACCGCGCGCGCGGCGCAGCCCGGCGCGATCTCGATCAGCGGGGTCACGACCTCGATCACGCCGCGGTCGAAGTAGACCGCGCCGCCGGCCGGAATCTGCGACGAGCGGCCGGTCCGCTTCAGGACCGGATCGGCGATGAACTCGCGCGGATGACTCCAGTACTTTTCGGGGACGATTTCCTTCTCGTCCACCCAGACGTTGAACTCCGCTTCGATCCCGGTCGCGGGCATACCGAGAACGTGGCGCGCGGCGCGCCGCTCAGCTCGCGGTCGAGTCTTCGGGTCGGGCAAAGGGAGCACCTCGGGTTACACACGGAAC
>JBOGJQ010000507.1:0-3771 GCA_050745405.1 Thermoanaerobaculia bacterium
CCGAGTAACCGATCCGATTGATGAAAAATGATTTATCCGGCACGAGGGCGTGATTCGGGGTGTCAAGAGATTTTGCGTCGGAGAGGCGAACGCAAGAATTTTTGCGCACGAGCCCGCGCATATCCTCCTGACGACTGACGACTGGGCGGGGGCTCGGGTCAATAACGGACGCTCTCGAGCACGAGCCCCTCGGGCGGGGCGGTCCAGCGGGCTTGGGCGAAGCCGGGCTCGAGGGCGGCGGCCGCGGCGGGCACATCCAACTTGCCGCGGCCGATTTCGATGAGCTGCCCCACGATGCGGCGGACCATGTAGCGGAGAAAACCGTCTGCGGTGACGTGGACGAGGATCGCGGCGCCGTCGCGGGCGATCGTGAGCGATTCGAGCGTCCGGACGGTCGAAGTCACCTCCGGGTCGGCGACCGTGTATGCGCGGAAGTCGTGGCGGCCGACGAGCGGCTCCGCGGCCGCGTGCATCCGCTCGAGCTCGAGCGGCGCGCGCACGAGCGCGTGCGTCGGCGCGCGGAAGACGTCCGCGATCTCGTCGTTCCAGATCTGGTATCGATACGTTTTCGAGACGGCGGAAAAGCGCGCGTGGAAGTCGGGCGGAACCTCCCCGGCGGCGACGACGCGGACGTCGCGCGGGAGGAGATCGTTCAGGCCGAGAACCACGCCGCGGATCGGAATGTCGAGCGGCAGATCGAAATGCGCGCTCTGCCGCTCGGCGTGCACGCCCGCGTCGGTCCTCCCGGCACCGGCGACGGCGACCGGCTGTTTGCAGAGAGACGCGAGCGCCTCCTCGACGACCTGCTGGACCGAGAGCGCGTTCTCCTGCGCCTGCCACCCGGCGTAGCGCGTGCCGAGGTACTGGAGCGTCAGGAGGACGCGCATGTTCGTCAGCGGAGATCGCGAACGAGGAGGTCCATCATCGTGAAGCCGGTCTGATTCGAGACGTCGTCGAGAACGCCGATCGAGATCGTCCCCCGCCCCGGCTCCATGAGGAGATCGATCGCGTAGGTGAAGTGCTTCCCTTTGATGTTCGGGAACTCGGCCGCCGGGACGCGGACGCTCTGCTGCTGGCGCTGCACCTCCGACATGTCGCCGTGCTCGTTCGAGGCGACGACGTAGATGGAGAAGCTCCCCGTGTAGATTTCGCCGCGCGGAAGGAGCGTGAGGCTCTCCATCGGGACGATGATCTCGACCGGAACGAGGAACAGACCGTTCTCCTGGCGCCGCGGCTGCCCCGTGCGCATCAGAGTGCGCATATCGTTCGAGCTCGACTCGTAGAAGAGGTTCGCGATGACCTTGTCGGTCATCTCCGTGGTGATCGACTTCTCGATGAAGCTCTTCCGCGCGCGGACGATGTACGCCGGGTTCTTCGTCTTCACCTCGAGCGAGCGCTGACGGTCGACGCGCTCGGTGCCCGAGCGGTAGCCGAGGGAGTAGTACGACGAGATGTCCTGGCGGATCCTCTCGAACGCCGCGTCGAAGTTGTTCGTCCCGACGACGGCGATGCCGCCGGTGAGGTCCGCCATGAGCCGGAGCGAGTCCGTGCTGTTCGAGAGGGCGACGTGCTGGACGTTGGGGGAGATCGGCTCGCGGTGCTCCGCCGAGCTCTGGTTGTAGCCGACGAGACCACCCGCGTGCAGGGTGTAGAGGGTGATGTCGTTCGCGTTCGCGGCGCGGCCGATCGACTCGATCAGGCGGGCGGAGTTGAAGTGCATCGACTCGAGGAACGTCGAGCCCTGGCCGGTCCAGTCGGCGTGCTCGCGCGCCTGGTCGTCGATGTAGTGAAACAGCTCGATCCCTGGCTGCATCCAGAAGCCTTCGCTCGTGATCAGCATGATCTTCTTGCCTTCGACGCCGCCGAGCGTGCTCGTGAGGCTGTTGATCGCGCTGGTCGTGGTGCGGAGGTCGTGCTCGAGCGACTGCGCGTACGTCCGCGCGGTGACGATCGCCTCCTGCATCGTGCGCGCCTCCCGGATCCGGCTCTGCGCCTGACGACGCTCGCTCATCTGCTGGATCCCGAGGGCGCTCTCGCCCGCGATCGCGTCGAGCACCTGCTCGATCTGCTTCGCGTCGCTGGTGAACGGCAGGCGCGTGTTGAGGCTCCGGTTCCACGTCACGATCATCGCCTCGTCGCCGGGACGAAGCGTCTCGCGCGTGAACTCCTTCATCGCTTCGAAGACGCGGTTGCGGTTGAAGGGGGCGAGGGAGAGGTTGTCGACGAAGATGACGATTTTGCGGCTCAGCTGCTGGGGCCGCTCCGGCTCGGCCGGCCGCGGTGCCTCCGCGGTGCGGACCTGCGGCTCGGCGCTGTCGGTGCGCGTGACGACCTCGTAGAAGTTCGTGATCGGCTGCGGCCGCCCGTTCTCGTAGAGGATGAAGTCATCTTTGGTCAGACCGGTGATGGCGTTGCCGCGGCGGTCGGTGACGACGACGTCGATGTTGATGACGCGAACGTCGACCGTCTCGATGAGCCGGGGAAGCTCGGGCTCAGTCTGGTTGGTTTCCTGCCCCTGCACGGGGAGGGGGGCGAGGGCGATCGCGACGATCGACAGCCAGGCGAGAGCTTTCACGGACGAGGACCTCCAGTGAGGGTTTAGAATCGAGTACCGGCTCTTTGGACGAGCGAAGCCGCCCCGCGGTTCGGGAGACGGCAGGCGGAACCGAGGGGTGCAAGCAAGCCGGGAGAGGGAAAAATTTCCCGCATGAGCCGAGCGACAACTCTTTTCGCGTCATCGGGTTTCCCGCAGCCGGTCTTCCTGAAGATGTCGGGCGGCGGGAACGACTTCGCCGTTTTCGACGACCGGGAGCGCCGGATCGTCGATCCCGTGCGCCTCGCGGTCGCGCTCACCACGCGCCGGCTGTCGGTCGGCGCGGACGGCATCATCCTCATCCGCGATTCCCACGAGGCGAGCGTCAAGATGGAGTACTACAACGCGGACGGGAGCCTCGCCGACTTCTGCGCGAACGGAACGCGCTGCGCCGCCCGCTTCGCGTACCTCTACGGGATGGCCGAGGCGCAGATGACGATCGAGACGGGGTACGCGATCGTGAACGCCGCGGTCGAGCGCGACCGCGTCATTCTCGGCGTTCCCTCGCCGACCGAGTACCGGGAGCGGCGGCCGCTGCGCCTCGCCGACGGCAGCGTCGTCGAGGGGGCGTACATGATGGTCGGCGTGCCGCACTACGTCCTCTTCGTCGAGGACGATCTCTGGGCGCGCGACATCGATCCCCTCGGGCGCGAGATCCGGCGGCACCGCGACCTGCCGCACGGCGCGAACGTGAATTTCGTCCGCGTCGCGGGGCGGAACCGGATCGAAGTGCGGACGTGGGAGCGCGGCGTCGAAGGGGAGACGATGTCGTGCGGGTCGGGAGTGATCGCGTCGAGCTCCGTCGCGGCGCTCATGGGGAAGATCGAGCCGCCGCTGGAAGTGCTGACGCGGAGCGGGATCGTGCTCACGGTCCGGCTGCGCGTGGAGGAGGAGGGGGTCGAGTCGATCAATCTGATGGGCGACGCGCGCGTGATCTACCGCGGCGAGTTGACGGAGGAGAGCGCCTCCGGGTTCGATCCGACCTGGGTGCGGAACCCGACGGCCGGGCGGCGAGGGACGTAATCGAGACATGACGATTTTCCCCGTCGTCCCGATCACGAGCCTGTCATCCCGAGCGGAGCGGACGGCTGGCGGCGCGCCTGAGAAAAAGAAACTGCGCACACCGAACGGCGTCATCCTGAGCGAGGCGGCGTGGGTGGGCGTGAGCGAAGGATCTC
>JBOGJQ010000508.1:0-3135 GCA_050745405.1 Thermoanaerobaculia bacterium
CGACCGCATTCCCGAGCAGAACTCTGGCGCATCGAAGATCGCTTAGGAGAGAATGTGATGGCCGGAACCGCCTCTCAGAGTTTCAACTACGAGAGGGACATCCTCCTCGATCGCGGGTCGACTCGACAATTTCGACCGGGCGCAGCACAATGCTCCGCGGTCCAATGAAACGTCGCGCGAAGCGGAAGGCCACTCCCGCGCCCGTCGTCGCCGTCGACCTCGGCGGGACGAAGATTGCCGCCGCGCTCGTCACGGCGGCAGGCCGCGTCGGTCCGGTCCATGAGGAGCCCGTCGAGACGACGTTGCCCGAGGCGCCGTTCGAGCAGATCCTCCGGATCGCCCGGGAGCTCCAGCGCGGCGCGCGGACGGCGCCTTCGGCGATCGGCGTCGCGGTGCCCGGCCTGGTGCGTCGCGACGGCACCGTCTGGGCCCCGAACCTCCCCGGATGGGACGCCGTTCCTCTCGCGCGCCTGCTCACGCGCAAGCTGAAGATGCGCGCGGTCGTCGAGAGCGACCGGAACGCGGCGGCGATCGGCGAAGCGTGGCGTGGCGCCGCGCGAGGGAAGGATGACGTCATCGTCCTCATCGTCGGCACCGGGATCGGCGCGGGCATTCTCAGCGGCGGCCGTCTCGTCCGCGGCGCGCACGAGCTGTCGGGATGCGCGGGGTGGATGGTCGTCACGGACGAGCGGAGCGAGCTCGCAAAGAGAGTCGGCTCTCTCGAATCGTCCGTCGCCGGCCCGGCGATCGCGCGCGCGGGGCACGGGCGCGAGGGCGCGTCGCTCGCCGCCGCCGCGCGCCAGGGCGACGCGGAGGCGCGGGGGATCTTCACGCGCGCCGGACGCCGTCTCGGCGTCGCCGTCGCGAACCTCGCGAGCCTCTTCGATCCCGAAGCGATCGTGCTGACCGGCGGCGTCGCGAGCGCCGCGGATCTGTTTCTCGATGAACTCAAAAGAAGCGCGCTCGAGCACGGGCAGCCGCTCTCGATGCCGAAGATCGACATCGTCGTGACCGAGCTCGGCGCGCGCGCGAATCTCCTTGGCGCCGCGCGGCTCGCGCTCGACGCGGCATCCGAAAGGAAGGCGAAGTGAGCGTCGACAAATACCGGGCTGGGATCACGAAGGTCCTCGACACCATCTGGGCGACACAGAGCGACACCATCCGCAAGGCCGCGAAGGCGATGGCGGAGTCCGTCGAGCGCGGCGGGCTCGTTCACCTCTTCGGCAGCGGCCATTCGGTGCTCCCGGTGCAGGACGTCTTCCCCCGCTACGGCAGCTTCCCCGTCTTCCGGCCTCTCATGGACGCGCGCCTGATGTGGCAGAACGTGATCGGATCGGGCGGCGCGCGCGGCCTGCTCTGGCTCGAGCGCCGCGAGGGGTACGCCGAGGTGCTGTTCGAGAACGAGCCGATCCGGGAAGGGGACGTCATGGTCGTCTTCTCGCACGGCGGTCTGAACGCCGTCGGGATCGAGGTCGCGATGGAAGCGCGGAAGCGTGGCCTGACCGTCGTCGCGGTCACGTCGATGGACAACCAGCGAGTCCGCGAGGCGACGCACTCGAGCGGAAAGAAGCTCTCCGAGGTCGCCGACATCGTGATCGACAACTGCGTCCCCGCGCGCGACTCGCTCGTCGACGTCGACGGATGGAAGGCGCCCGTGGCCGCGGGGTCGACGGTCGCGTTCACGACGATCGCGATGTCGATCGTCGCCGAGGTCGCGTCGGAGCTCGCGAAGAGAGGAATCAAGCCGCCGGTGTTCGTCTCGCCGAACGTCGAGGGAATCCCGGCCGACAACAACCTGCAGGTGTTCGCGGCATACGAGAAGGCGGTGAAGCGATGAGCGACGGCACGACGCAGTCGAGAGCAGCGCTGTTCTGGTCCGCGGCGGCGGGGATCTTCGTCTTCGGGATCGTTCTCGCGATCCTCGGGGCTCTGTTCGGGCTCCCCGAGATGCGCGACCGGCTCGGGATCAACCTCGCGCAGCAGGGCGACATCTTCCTGGGGCTGTTCTTCGGCGTGTTCCTCGCGACGCTCTTCGCGGGGCCGGCGATCGACAGCTTCGGGAACAAAGGGGTGCTCACCGTATCGGCGGCGCTCGTCACGGCGGGGCTTCTTCTGATCGCGGCGGCGCAGGCGTTCGTGCCCGCCCTGGCGGGCGCGGTCATTCTCGGCTTCGGGGGCGGCGGTCTGAACACGTCGACGAACGCGCTCGTCTCGGACGTCTATCCGGACAAGCGCGGCGCGATGCTGAATCTGCTCGGCGTCTTCTTCGGCTTCGGCGCGCTCTTCATCCCGCTGCTCGCGGCCGTGATTCTTCACGTGGTCGGCCCGGTGCAACTCCTCTGGATCGCCGCGGCGCTCTCCGCTCTCTGTTTCGTCGCGTATCTCGCGCTGCGCTTCCCTCCGGCGCGCGAGACAGGCGGGTTCTCTCCGCTCGGCGTTCTGAAGGTCGCATCGCATCCTGGCGTCCTGCTCATCGCGTTTCTGCTCTTCTTCCAGTCGGGGAACGAGTCGTCGATCGGCGGGTGGACCTCGACGTTCGTCGGATCGACGGGCGCGTCGCCGCGCGCGGCGACGTGGGTGCTCGCGGGCTACTGGGCGGCGATGATGGTGGGGCGGGTCGTCAGCGCGAAGCTGCTCGAGTCGATGACGAAGACGGCACTCGTTCTGGCGAGCGCGATCGGTTCGGCTCTCGGCGCCGTCGTTCTCCTCCTGTCGACGTCGGTCGCCGTCGCCGCGGCCGGCGCGGTGATCATCGGCCTGTCGTTCGCGGCGATTTATCCGACCACGCTCGCGATCGCGGGCGATCGCTACCGGCAGAACGCCGGGACGGTGTTCAGTCTCCTTTTCGCGGTCGGCCTGCTGGGCGGGATGATCTTCCCGTGGGGCGTGGGGCACATCTCGCAGGCGTTCGGCATCCGCGCGGGGATGGGCCTGCCGCTCGTCGGCGCGATCGGGATCGCGGTGCTGATCACGGTCATCGCGGCGCGCGAGAAGAAGCCGGCGACCGCCTGACGAAAATCACCCTTCGACCTCGGGCGGCACCGTCGTCTCCTGCTTCTGCCGGTCTTCCGCCGGGCCGCCGCGGCGCGCGAGGTTCCGCGCCGTGTTGATCAGGCCGATGTGCGAGAACGCCTG
>JBOGJQ010000509.1:0-6162 GCA_050745405.1 Thermoanaerobaculia bacterium
ACCCGTCCCTGATCCCTCGCTACGCTCGGGATGACGGGACGCCAGCGTCGGCGCGCCACTAAAACACGATGACCGGCGTGCCGACGCTTGCCTCGCGATAGATCAGCTCGAGCATCTCCGCGCCGACGCGGATGCATCCGTGCGACGCCTTCTTCCCGAGCGAGTCGAGGTCCTTCGTGCCGTGGATCAGGATGCGGTCGCCGAGGTCGAGTGCGTACTTGCCGAGAACGCCGCGGACCTTGCGAGACGGCGATCCGGCGGGAGGCACTTTTCTTCCCTCCTCGACGAATGCCCAGTCCGGCTTCGTCCACACGGGATCGACGATCTTCCGGAGCACTTCCATCCGGCCGCGCGGCGTGCGGAACAGCCAGACGCGGCTTCCCTTCCTCATCAGCTTGTCCATGCCCGTCGCCGCGAGGTCCTCCCGCACGAGCTCGCCGTCCTTGAAGAGATAGATCCGGCTCTTCGTCGTATCGACGGTGATCACCGTCCCCTCGAGCGGCGCCAAAGGCGGGAGTCCCTCGATCTCGAGCTCGAGCGTCCGCTCGACCGACGACTCCCACGGCACGATCTCTACGTCCGCGGCCGAGAGCGGCACGGCTGGAAAGAGCGAAACCCAAGTAATGGCAAATAGGCTGGTTAGATGCCGTCGCATCACGACAAATAATTACAAGCCTCCTGCCAGGTCGCGGAGCTCCGAAGAAGGAAAGGATTGGTGGCCCCGAGAGGATTCGAACCTCCGACAAACGGTTTAGGAAACCGCTGCTCTATCCATCTGAGCTACGGGGCCGGGGTGGGCCTTCTGAATAACGGCCGCCGGGCGGGCGAATATTCGCACAATGTGTGGCCGCGGCGTCTCGCCGCGAGCCCTTCGGCTCCATCGTCGTCCCGATACGGGGTGCGCGCCGGGACGGCGCGCCCACATGAGGAACTTTTGCGCGCGCTGCCGCGTCTACCACTCAGCGCGCCGAAAGCGGCGTGCTACGATCTCAATCCGAAGAGGATCCGTCGCAGACGTGCAACTCTGGCAGGCATTCGAGCACGCGGGGTGGGTGGGGAAAGCGGTCCTCGTCATTCTCCTCCTTTTCTCCGTCATTTCCTGGGCGATCATTCTCCTGATCGCGTGGCGCTACGCGCGCGCGAACGCGGCGTCGAAGCGCTTTCTGCACCTGTTCCGGCGGAGCCGGCGCCTGATCGAGGTGCACGAGTCGACCGCCGGAGCGTCCGAGTCGCCGCTCGTCGGCGTCTTTCGTGCAGGCTACGCGGAGATCGAGGCGCAGCTCGCGCACGCCGAGGGAGCGCCGCGGATCAAATCGCTCGACGCGGTCGAGCGGGCGCTCCAGCGGGCCACCCGCGTCGAGCAGTCGCGCCTCCTCCGTCTCATGCCTTTTCTCGCGACCACCGCCGCGGCCACGCCCTTCATCGGCCTCTTCGGAACCGTCTGGGGAATCATGGGCGCGTTCGCCGCGATCGGTACGACCGGTTCGACCTCGATCGTCACGGTCGCTCCCGGCATCGCCGAGGCGCTGATCAATACGGCCGCGGGCCTGTTCGCCGCCATCCCCGCGCTCCTCTTCTATAACCACTATCTCCAGAGCCTCCGCGAAGCCCGGGGCCAGATGGAGGACTTCGCGCTCGAGTTTCTGAACATGACGGAGCGAAATTTCACGTAATCAGCGACCATGGCTTTCCGAACCGACAACGACGAGCTGACCGCGATAGGCGAGATCAACGTCACGCCTCTCGTCGACGTCATGCTCGTGCTGCTGATCATCTTCATGGTCACGGCGCCGCTGCTGACGCAGGGGCTGACGGTCGAGCTTCCGCCGGCGGAGGGGGAAAGCCTCGAGTCGAAAGGAACGAATCCGGCGACGGTGACGATCACCGCCGGCGGCGCGGTCTATCTCGACGATCTCGCGGTCGGCCGCGGCGATCTCGATCTCACGCTCGGCACGATGCTGCGCGGCCGGCGCGTCCGCCAGGCGCTGCTCCGGGCGGACGAGGGCGTGCCCTACGGCGAGGTCGTCCGCATCATGGACGTGATGAACCGCGCCGGGGTGGAGCAGCTCGGCATGCTGACCCAGCCCGCCGTCGAGGAGGACGATGCACGACGCGGTCGCTGACGTCCTCGCCGAGCGCGGGCGCCCCCGCCGCGGAGCGCTCTCCGCGACGGTCCTGGCCTCCGTCGCCCTTCACGTCGCCCTCTTCGGAGCCGTCGTCGTCTCCGCGCGGCGCGCGACCCCGCCCCAGCGCGTGTCGACCCTGAACATCCGCTTCGCTCCCACGTCCATGACGCGTCCGGCGCCCGCCGTCGAGACGCCGGCTCCCCCGATGCCCGAGACGAAGGTCCAGCCCCCGCCTGTCGTCGAGAAGGAAACTCCGCCGCCCGAGAAGAAAGAGGCGTACGCGCCGAAGCAGGAGTCGATCTTCGGCCGCTCTGAAAAGGAAGTCGCGCCCCCCGAGCCGCGCCCGGCGCCACCAGCTCCTGCCGTCGCGCCGCCCGTCGCGGCGCCCGCGATCCCGGCGGTCGGCACGGCCGGCGTCACCGGCTTCGAAGGCGGCGACTTCCCGTTCACGATCTACGTCGACCAGATGCTCGCGAAGATCGGGCGGAGCTGGTTTCGCCCGCAGACCGGAGGCGAGCCGCTCGCGAAGGTCTACTTCGTCATCGAGCGGAACGGCCGCATTCGCGAGGCGGAGGTCATCGAGTCCAGCGGCCACGGGGCGTTCGATCGCGCCGCGAAGCGCGCCGTCCTCGACAGCTCCCCTCTCGCGCCGCTTCCGCTGGGCTACCGCGGCACCTGGCTCGGCGTCCACCTGACGTTCCACTGATCCCCGAGGCTCCCATGATCCGAACTCTCCGCTCCGCCCTCGTCGCGCTCCTCGCCATCGCCGCACCCGCGATCGCGCAGCAGCAGATCGGCATCGACATCTACGGCAACCAGGCCGTGTCGACCATCCGCATCGCGATCCCCGACCCGACCCTCGGACAGCAGGTCTCTCCGGCGCTGATCGAATCGAAGTTCCTCCAGCCGCTCCGCAAAGACCTCGCCTTCTCCGGCTTCTTCACCCCCGTGGCGCTCCCTCCCGGCGAGATCACGCGCGAAACGGCTCAGCGCGCGGGCGCTCAGGCGCTCGTCCTCCTGAAGATCGACCTTCAGCCCTCGGGCGAATACCTCATGGAGGCGCGCGTCTACGACGTCACCACGGAACCGTTGCAGCTCGGCAAGCGATACACGGTCGATGCCGGCGGGCTTACGCGACTGGCCCACACGTTCGCGAACGATCTGGTCCGCCACTTCACCGGAAATTCCGGGATGTTCCTCAGCACGATCGCGTTCATCTCCGATCGCACCGGCCCTCGCGAGGTCTGGCTGATGGACTACGACGGCTCGAACCAGCGCCAGATCACGAACCACGGATCGATGACGCTCACACCGAGCTTCTCCCCCGACGGCGAGCGGCTCGTCTACACGGGGTTCACGAAGGACGCGAGTCACGTGTACGTCGTCTCCCGCCGCGGCGGACGGCGCGACCGCATCGACACGGGCGTCAACCTGAACACCTCGCCGGTCTTCTCGCCGGACGGCACGCAGATCGCGTTCGTCGGATCGATCCGCGGAAACCCGGACATCTACGTGATCCGCGACAGCGGGAGTCACCTCCGGCGGCTTACGAGTGTGTCCTCGATCGAGTCGACGCCGTCGTGGAGTCCGACGGGGCGGCAGATCGCGTTCACGTCCGGGCGGAGCGGCTCGCCGCAGATCTACGTGATGGACGCCGAAGGGACGAACGTCCGCCGGATTTCATTCGAGGGATCGTGGAACGACGACGCGGTGTGGTCGCCGCGCGGCGACGTGCTGGCCTACACCTCGCGCGTGAGCGGCCGGTTTCAGATCCGCCTGATGAACGTCGCGACTGGCGAGAGCCGGCTTCTCGCCGGAGAAGGATCGAACGAGCAGCCGGCGTGGTCGCCCGACGGCCGATGGCTGCTGTTCATGTCGAATCGAAGCGGCCGCTGGCAGATCTACCGGATCGGCGTCGACGGCCGCGGTCTCGAACAGCTCACACTCGAGGGGGAGAACTGGTCGCCGGATTGGGTCGACCACCCGGATCCGAACGCGCCGTGAGTTAAGTCCGTTCCAGACAATGAATTGACTCATGACGTCTGATATGATGCCCGCCGGTCCGCAATTTCGCGCAGCCGACGCTGCGCTGGCTAAGGAGTGCAATGTGAAAGTTACCGTCAGACTCGTCCTCATCACGATCATTCTCGCAGCCGTCACCTTCGCGTTCGGCTGCCGTTCCCGCAGACAGCCCGTCGATCCGGCCCCGACGCCCCCGGTCGAAGTCGTCGCCGAGCCGGAGCGTCCCACGACCGAAGTCGAGACGCAGCCCGATTTCGTGGCGACGCCCGAGCCCGAGGTCGAGAGCGAGGACCTCAGCGGGACGATCGAGGAAGTCACCGAGCGCGCCCATCGTCTCGGCTGGATCCGCGACGTCTTCTTCGAGTTCGATGCGTTCGCCCTCTCCCCCGACGCGCAGGACGCCCTCGCGGTCACGGCGAGCTGGCTCAAGAGCCACGACGACTACTCGCTCATGGTCGAAGGGCACGCGGACGAGCGCGGCACGCAGCAGTACAACCTCGCCCTCGGCGACCGCCGCGCGAACGTCGCGAAGGATTACCTCGTGACGCTCGGCGTCGCGCCGGCGCGCATCCGGACGATCAGCTACGGCGAGGAGCGTCCGTTCGAGCTCGGCTCCAACGAGTCGGCCTGGGCGCAGAACCGCCGGGCACATCTCGTGCTCCAGAGGCAGTGATCCATGCGCTTCCTCTCGATCGTTCTCGCGTCGCTTCTGCTCGCCGCCTGCGCGTCGACGGGTGACGTCCGTGCGGTCGAGGACGACCTCGCCGATCTCGAGGACACGGTCGCGGAGCTGACGCGGAGCGCCAGCAGCCGCGCGGAGGTCGAGGCGCTCAACCGGAGCCTCGCGGAGCAGACCCAGACCATCCTCCGGTCGAACGCCGAGGTGACGGCGCGGGTCGGGCAGATGGACGAGCGGATCACGAATACCCAGGGCAGCCTCGAGGAGACCAACTACCGGATCGACCGCCTCGCCCAGCAGGTCAACGACCTCCGCCGGGAAGTCGAAACGATCCGGGCGATGCTCGTCTCGATGCAGCAGCCGGCGGCCACCCCGGGCGGAGCGCCCGTGACCATCCCGATGGAGGAGGTCACCGTGCAGAGCCCGCCTGCGCCCGCCGCGGCCGCCGGGGACCCGCTCGAGCTCTACGCCGCGGCGTACCGCGATTACCAGCTCGGGAACTTCGACCTCGCCGTCGCCGGCTTCGCGGAGTTCCTCGCGAACAACCCGGAATCCGACCTGGCGGACAACGCGGCCTACTGGATCGGGGAATCTTATTTCTCCCAGCAGAAATATCCCGAGGCGATTCAGCAGTTTGACCAGGTGATCACGCAGTACCCGCGATCGGACAAAGTCCCGGCGGCGCTGCTCAAGAAGGGGTATTCGTACCTCGAGACGGGCGAGCGGGCCCAGGGAATCATCCAGCTTCAGTACGTCCTTCACGAGCACCCGGGGACGCCGGAAGCAAATCTCGCGAGCCAGCGTTTACGGACCCTCGGAGTTTCATGAGGCGCGCCCCGCGCGCCACGACGTACGAACAGGAGCATTCATGGCGAACATCAGATCGGCCGAAAAGCAGCACCGGAAGTCGCTCAAGGCGCGCACGCGCAACCGCGCGGTGACCTCGCGGCTCCGGACCGAGATCAAGCGCACGCGCGAGGCGATCGCCTCGGGCGACGGCGACAAGGCTCGTGAAGCCCTGCGCTCGGCCTACTCGGTCATCGATCGCACCGCGAAGAAGGGTGTGATCAAAGAGAACACGGCCAACCGCTACAAGTCGCGCCTCAGCGCGGCCGCGAAGCGCGCCGTCTCGTCGGCCGAGTAACTCTCGTCCGTTGTTCATTCGAAAGGCGACCCGCGAGGGTCGCCTTTTCGTGTTGTATCTAGTAGCTCGTATCTAGTAGCTCGTATCTAGTAGCTCGTATCTAGTAGCTCGTATCTAGTTGCTTGTATCTAGTAGCGCGTGCACTCGTCGAAGTACTAGCTACTAGGTACTAGCTACTAGGTACTAGCTAC
>JBOGJQ010000510.1:0-28168 GCA_050745405.1 Thermoanaerobaculia bacterium
CCACAACGCCCCGTCATCCTGAGCGGCGGAACGGCACGATATGCAAGTGGAGCGCGAACGACTCCAAGGTGTCATCCCGAGCCGTGAGGCGAGGGATCTGGGGGTCGGGCGCGCGACGATCTTCCGCTCCCACCCGCCCAGATCCCTCGCTACCGCTCGGGATGACAGCTCCGTGGGTGGGTGTGAAGCGAAGGATCTCCTCCACCGCCTCTCAATTCGGCGATGCTGACAACTGACAACTGACAACTGACAACTGACAACTGACAACTGACAACTGACAACGAGCAACGACCATGGAACGAAACGCGCGTCGAATCAGTTATTTACAATAGCAACAGGCGACGCTGTCCGTTCCGGCGGACGGGGTGTCCCCGAAAGAGGAGCATTCCCGCAGACGCCGCTGGGCGCCAGTTCGGCCAACTCGAGGTATTTCAGGTATTTACCTCAAGCCGGCCCATGGCACCGAGGACGCAACCGCACGGCAATGGCAGCGGCCCGGCTGCCCGACTCGAGGAGATGCCCATGAAACGAGCGACTTCCTTCCTTTCCTTCCTCCTTCTCGCACTGCCGCTCGCGGCAGCGACGGGCGAACAGTCGTACGTCAGCTACGACGACGGTGAGGCGTGGATCCTCCAGGGGAGCGACGGGCGCGAGATCGAAGCGCGCGTCAATCTCCCGGTCTTCGGGGGCGACGAGCTCGTGACGGGCCGCGCCGGGCGAAGCGAGATCCGTCTGGCCGACGGCAACGTGATCGCGCTCGATCGCGACAGCGTCCTTCACCTCGAGGCGGTGGCGAACAGCTACGAGGCGGACTACGAGCGGACGGTCGTCGATCTGCGCCGCGGTACCGCGATCGTGCATCTGCTCGACAACGGCTCGGCGCTGCGGCTCGACACCGCCGTCGCGTCGTACGTCGGCCTGACGGAAGGGATCTACGCGGTCGAGACGGATCCGGCGGGAACCGACGAAATCTCGGTCCTGAGCGGATCGGTCGAAGTGCGGACGCAAGAGCGGGCGTACCGGCTGCGCGCGGGCGAGAGCGCGCGGGTGGGAAGCGACGGGCTGTACGACATTCGCGCTTCCAGCCGCGAGAGCTCGTTCGAGCGGTGGTACCTCAACCGCACCGAGCGCTATGCGAAGCGGGGGCGGTATCTCGACTCCCGCTACTCGTGGGTCGAGGCGGACCTGTCGGACCACGGCGACTGGGTCTACATCGGCGAGTTCGGCTGGGTGTGGCGTCCGTACGTCGTCGCCGGATGGCGTCCTTACTACCACGGGCGCTGGTATCACGGGCGGCACGGACGGCTGATCTGGACCTCGTACGAGCCGTGGGGATGGTATCCGTACCACTACGGCCGCTGGTCGTTCCATGCGCTCTACGGATGGGTGTGGATGCCCGGATACACGTACTCGCCGGCGTGGGTGTACTGGACCTACGGTCACAACTGGCTCGGCTGGACGCCGGTCGGATGGTACGACTGCTACCGGCCGTACCGGAACTGGTACTGGGACACGTACCACACGGTCCATCACCCGGGGCGTGAGTTCGGCGTCGGCTTCTTTGGCCGCGTCAAGCTGAGTGGGGGCGATCTGTCGGGCTGGACGTTCATCGACACGAACGCCGTGATCTCCACACGCGTCGACCGGGCGTCGCTGACGGTCGACCAGGTGCGGGAGCGCCTGGCGCGCGGCGGCTCGGACCACGCGATTTTTTCGAGCAACCCGATTCGATTCGGTCGTGACGACATGAAGGATCCGGCGGCCGCGGTAGGACGGATCGTCCGCAACGGTCTCGGAGGTGGTACCGGCACAGAGGGCTCGGGGTCGCTGGCGGATTTGACGCCGTTCTTCCGCCGCGATCCCGAGCTTTCGCCGGACGTTCGCGAGAAGGTGACTCGCGGCGGACTGTCCGACGCGGTGCGGCGCATCACGATGCCCACCCCGGCGGCCGAGCCGCCCGCGGCTCCCGATCCGTCCGGAGCGCGGTCGGCGGGAACGATCGTCCGTCGAGGCGGCGGGTCGGCCGAGCCGGCTCCGACGCCGTCGCGCCAGGATTCGAGCGATCGCGGACGGATCGTCCGGCCGGACTCGTCCGGCACGACTCCCCGCGTCCCGGTGACGCGCGGCTCGTCCGCTCCCGACCGGGGCGGTTCCGGGACGATCCGGCGCGGCGACACGTCGCCCGCGCCCGAATCGCCGCGGCGCGAGGCCCAGCCGAGCACTCCCGCGGCGCCATCTGTCCCGCGCGCCATCGTTCCGCGCACCGCGCCGGCGCCCGACCGGGCGGAATCGTGGAGGGGTGGTGGTGGCCTCGATCGCGTCGCGGTGGCTCCGCGCGATAAGCCGGCTCCGCGCGACACGGGGCGGGTCGAGCGAGCTCCCGACCGGAGCGACGATGACTGGCGCCGGATCAACGTCTACCGCGGCGAGCGGGATGACGACGATGATTCCGGCGGCTCGCGTGGCACGGTACGGATGCCGATCCCGCGTCAGGTGATCGACCGGATCGGGGGCGCGCGCATCGAGCCGCGCTCGAGCGGTCGGAGCGTCGACCGGTCGCCGTCTCCACGGAGAGAGTCGAGCCGCCCCTCGATCAGCCGTCCCTCGAGCTCGTCCCCGCGCTCGAGCGGCCGGTCCGTCAGCCGGCCCTCGCGCTCGTCCGGGTCATCCCGCTCCGTCAGCCGCCCCTCGAGCTCGTCCTCTTCGAGCTCCCCGAAGTCATCGAGCTCGTCGAGCTCGTCGAGCGGGTCGCGGTCGGGGAACATCAAGAAGAATTAATCCGCGCTGACATCCGTCCGATCGGTCCCATCCGTCCCATGCAAGTCATGGGACCGATGGGACTGATGCCACCGATGGGACGGATGAAGTCGCGCCTCCGGCACCGCGCCCCACTACAATGTTCACGATGGCGGGCGCCCTCCTTTTCATCCTCTACTGCATCGAGGCGGGGGCGTTTTTCGTCGTCATTCCGTGGACGCGGTTCTGGACGACCAACGAGCTTCTGCACGCCAGCGCGGCCGTGGCGGCGGTGGCCGAGAACGGCTTCGTCCGCGGCCTCGTCTCGGGATTCGGTGTGGCTCACCTGGTCGTCGCATTTCGCGAACTGACGGGACTGTTCCGGCGGCGCGAGGAGACCGAGGGGTGAGGGCGTTCGCGATCGCGAACGTGGAAGCGCCACCGACCGAGGAGCTGTTCGCCCGCATCCGGCGGCTCGCGGCGGCGGGCGTCGACCGCGTTCTCCTGCGCGACCCGACGCGGCCGGATGCGGAGCGCTACCGCACCGCGCTTCGCTTGCGCGGCCTGCTCGCCCCTCCCGCCGCCCTCATGGTGCACGGACGGCCGGACCTCGCGCTCGCCGCGGCAGCGGACGGGGTGCACCTTCCCGCCACCGGGATGCCGGTGGGGGCGGTCCGGCGCCTTTTCCCGAACGGAATCGTGGGGCGCGCCTGTCACTCGGTCGAGGATTGCCGTGCGGCGGCAGGGGAGGGCGCCGAGTACGTCCTGCTGGGCCCAATCTTCGCTCCTCGGTCGAAGGCGGGGGAGGCGCGAATCGGTCGCGAGGATCTGGCGCGAGCGGCTAGACTGAGCGTCGACGTCTACGCCCTGGGAGGGATCTCGCCGGCGAATCTCGGCGCGCTGCAGGGGCTCGGCCTCGCCGGCGTCGCGGGGATCACGCTCTTCATGGCCGACGAGCCCCTCGAGGCGGTGGTGGAGGCGGTACGAAGAAGCTGACGCGGCCCAACATCTGGATCCCGGTGGCGGTGGCGGTCGTGCTGATCGCGCTCCACGCGATCCTCGACTGGAAGCGCGAGGCGCTCCCTCCGCTCGTCGCGGAGAACCTCCGGTACCTGCAGTTCCTCGCGGCGATTCCGGCGATCATCGCCGCGGTCCGTCTCTTCGAGATCCTCCTCTTCGATTTTTTCCTCTGGCGGCGGACCCGCGAGCACGTTCCCACACTCCTCCGCGAGATCGTCGCGTTCGTCCTCTACTTCATCCTTTTCGGCCTCGCGATCAACCTCATTCTGAAGATCTCTCTCACCGGATACGTGATTTCCGGGACCGTTCTCGCCGCCGTGCTCGGCCTCGCCCTCCAGGACACCCTCGGAAACCTCTTCGCGGGGATCTCGCTGCACGTGGAGAAGACCTACGAGGTCGGCGACGTGCTCCGCTCGGGCGACGCGATCGGGACGGTGGAGTGGGCGAGCTGGCGGGCGACGCAGGTCCGGACGCTCGACAACGATCTTCTCATCATCCCGAACGCGATCCTGGCGCGCGAGCGTCTCGAGGTGTTCCCGCGAGACAACCTGAACGCGCGCGTGGTCCGCGTGTCGGCCGGTTACGAGTATCAGCCGGCCCGGGTCATCGCCGTGATGGAGCGCGCGGCGAAGCACGTGAACGGCGTCGCGACGGAGATCGCCCCGATCGCGCGGATCGGTGATTTCGCCGAGTCGGGCGTCGTGTACGAGCTGAAGTACTGGACTCGACGCTACGACATCCATCAGGCGATCGACGCCGAGATCCGGAAGGCGCTGTGGTACGCGTTCGCGCGCGGCGGGATCGCGGTCGCGCGTCCGATCCGCTCCGTCGAGCGCCGGCGCCCCGCGGCTCCTCCGGTCGTGCCGGAGGCGCGGATCGCGGAGCGGCTCGCGAACGTCGAGGTGTTCGCGCCTCTGTCGGCCGAGGAGCGGGAGCGCCTGGTCGAGCGCATCGCGGTTCAGTACTTCGGCCGGGGCGAGCTGATCCTGCGGAGGGGCGAGGGGGGCGATTCGATGTTCGTCGTCGAGGAAGGATCGGTATCGGTCCGGCGCGGCGAGGAGCAGAACGCGGTCGAGGTCGCGCGGCTCGGACCGGGGGAGATGTTCGGCGAGATGGGCCTGCTGACGGGACAGGGGCGGGAAGCGAGCGTCGTCGCGGAGTCGGACGTCGTCGCGCTGGAGATCGACAAGGAGTCGCTCCATCCGATCCTGCAGCAGAATCCGCGTCTCGTGGAGACGATCTCGCGGATCGTGGCGGAGCGCCGCACGCGCCTCGCGCAGGGGCCGCAGTCGCTCGACGAGACGCAGCCGCGGCTCTTCGCGCGGATCGCGTCGTGGTTCGGGATCTGACGGGGAAAAGGAGAGGGATGGACAGGGCGCTGCTGGTCGAAGACAAGGAGTCGCTGGCGAAGATGCTCAGCGAGGCGCTCGAGCTCGACGGCGTCGCGGTCGAGTGGTGCGCGACGGGGACCGAGGCCGTGCAGAAGCTGGCGTCGGGGCGGAGATACGCCGTGGTCCTGACGGATCTCCGGCTGCCCGGGGCTAGCGGGATCGACGTCCTGCGGAACGCGCGCGAACACGATCCCGACGCGCCCGTGATCGTGATGACCGCGTACGGCACGATCGAGGAAGCGGTCGAGGCGATGAAGCTCGGAGCGTGGGACTTCATCCAGAAGCCCATCGACGTCGACTATCTCCTTCTCCTCGTCCGCCGCGCGCGGGAGCACCGCGCCCTCCGGTCGGAGAACATCCTTCTCCGGGAGGAGTTCCAGAAGCGAAAAGGACTGCCGGCGATCGTGGGGGAGTCCCTCCCGATGCGCGAGGTGACGCGTCAGGTCCAGAAAGTCGCGCCGACCGACTCGACGGTTCTCCTTCTCGGCGAGTCCGGCACGGGGAAGGAGCTGTTCGCGCGCGCGATTCACTCCCTCTCGCCCCGCGTGCAGAGGCCGTTCGTCGCGATCAACTGTGCGGCGATCCCCGCCACGCTGATCGAGAACGAGCTGTTCGGTCACGAGAAGGGGTCGTACACGGGAGCGTCCGCGAGGCAGCTCGGGAAGTTCGAGCTCGCCGAAGGCGGGACGGTGTTTCTGGACGAGATCGGCGAGCTCGCGTTCGGGGTCCAGTCGAAAATCCTGCGGGTGCTCCAGGAGCGGACGTTCGAGCGGATCGGGGGGACGCATCCGATCGAGGCGGACGTCCGCGTCATCTGCGCCACGAATCGCGACCTCCAGCGCGCCGTCCAGGACGGCACCTTCCGTGAAGATCTCTACTTCCGTGTGAGCGTCTTTCCGATTCACATCCCGCCGCTGCGCGCGCGCAAGGACGACATCGACGCGCTCGTCCGGTTCTTTCTCGGGCGCCTCGCGCCGGAGCTCGGCAAGCCCTCGATGACGATCGCCGAGGAGGCGTGGCGTGCACTGCGCGAGTACGACTGGCCCGGGAACGTGCGGGAGCTCGAGAACGCGATCGAGCGCGCGGTGATCCTCGCCGACGGCTCGATCCTTGCGCCCGAAGACCTGCAGCTCGCGGGCGGGAGGGAGGGACGGGCGCGGCTGCGCGAGACGTTCGATCTGTCCGGAAAGCTGGACGAGGCGGTCGCGCGGGCGACGAAGTCGGTCGAACGCGCGATGATCGAGGAGGCGCTCGCGGACACCCCCTCCCGTCAGGCCGCCGCCGAGCGCCTCGGGCTCTCACCGCGCGCCCTCGGCGCGAAGATGCGCCAGTACGGCATGGAGGAGTCGTGACCGATCCCATTCCGACCTCGAAAGACGTCGTCGCGTACCTCAACGAGCGCTTCGCGGCGCGAGGGCTGCCGTACCGGATCGAGCACATCGCGGTCCTGCCATACGTCAGCCCGATGTGGCAGGCGAACTGGGATGTTCCGCAGCTCGCCGGCGTCCCCGAGCGCGACATCATCGACGAGGAGCTCCGCGAGGCGAGGTGGCGGTATCCGCAGGTGATGGACGAGATGTGGTGATTCGGTCGTCATCCCGAGCGGAGCGAGGGATCAGGGACGGGCGGGAGACCCCTGATCGGAGGCCTCAGGTCGGCGGGAGGACGAAGATTCGCTCTCCCGCCAGACGACGAGACCGCGTCCCGCGCGTCCCACCCGGCCCTGATCCCTCGCTAACGCTCGGGATGACCGACCGCTACTCCGCGTCGCGTGGCGGGGCGATGCCGAGCGCGCCGGCGACCCACGCCGCGATCGAGGTCTGTTCGATGACGTCGGGGAACGGCGCGGACGCCGCGGCGCCCCACGCGCCGAAGATCGGGTGGAGCGGGCGGTGCTGGGGAAGGTATCCGTGCTGGCCGAAGTAGCGCGTCTTCTCGAACGTCTCGCCCGACGTGCCGGAGATGAAGGCGAATCCAGGATGGAGATATGCCTGGACCTGCCCCATGGCCGGATGATCGCCCGGGGTCGACGCGCGAATGCTCTCGAAGACCGGCTCGCCTTCGAAACGGACGTCGCTCAGCCGGCGGATGAGCTCCTGCGTGTCGGCGGCGGGATCGTCGCCGAAATGGTGGAAGTGCGCGAACCCGCCCGAGGTGAAGACGCCCCAGCGGCTCGACGGCGCGATCCGGCCGTCTTCGACCTCGACGAGTCCCCATTCCGCGAGGAGCTTTCCGATCCGGAAGCCCGTGTGCAGAGGCATCATCCCGTGGTCGGAGACGACGACGAGCGTCGCCGAGTCATCCGTCTCGCCGATGAGTCGCTCCACGGCGCCGTCGAAGGCCGCGTACGCCGCCGCCCTCACTCGCGCGGACGCCGCGAGGTTCTCCGGCGTGCTCCACTGCTGCTCGGCCGACACGAGGTGCCACTGGTGCTCCGTCTCGTCGACGACCGGCTGATAGGCGAGAAGAAGGTCCCACTCCATCCGCTCCATCGAGACGAGCGTCGCTCTCGTGAAGAAATCGGAGAAGCGCTCGACCTGCGCGATGAACGTTTCGGGCTGGATCCCTCTCCGTTCGCTGAGCCATCGCGCCGCGTTCCGCTCGTCCGGCGGCCCGGGCCAGAAGCCGGCCTCCTCGTCGATCATCCGACGGTACGACTCGGGATAGCCGACGTTCCGCGACACCGCGCCCCAGTAAACGACGACCTGGTCGAGATCGGGCTCGAAGCTCTCGATTCGGGACCACGAGCCGAACAGGTGCGGTGAGCCGTTCTCCGCGATCTCGGTCGAGACCGGGAACCAGCGGTCCTCCGGCACGTCGAAGGTGCTCCCCTCGTGACGAACGAGAAAGTCGTCGTAGTTCGCGACCCCATCGTTCGTGGTATCGATCGCCACGAGCTCGACGGGCTGCTCGATCTTCAGATCGTCGTGGGACCAGCGCCACGTGATGCGCGCGACGAGCGGGGGGCGGAAAGTGCCGGCGACCGCCGCCGTCTCCGTGAAATCGGCGGCATCGAGATTCTCGAATCGGGAGCGATCGACCGGCTGGACGTAGACGAGACCGAAGTCCGCGGTGCGGCGCGGATCGGTCGCGTCGAGTCCGGGGTAGGTGATCGCTCCGACGCGTTTGCCGGCGCGACGCGCGGCCTCCCAGATCGTGTCGGTCTCGATCTCCGCCTCGAATCCGCTCATCCACGCGTCCGGGCCGCCGCCGGGGCGATGGAGCGAGTTCGAGATCACCCCGGTTTCCTGCGGATCGGCGCCCGTCGCGATGGAGACGTGCGTGACCGCGGTGAGGGTCGGGCTGACCGGCACGACGCGGCTCGCCGCGCCTTCGCGGACGATGCGGTTCCAGCCCTCGCCACCGAGCTGCGGCGAAATCGACTCGAGCTCGGCCCAGCCGACGCCGTCGAACGAGACGAGGACGACCTTCCGCTCGGCGGCGACCGGGGGTGTCGGCGCGGGGGCGGGAGGCGCCGTCGCTCCCAGGCTGGCGACGACTCGATCGCGATACTCCTGCGCCTTCGCCACGGCGGCGTCGGCGTCGACCGTGAGGAGGCGGCGGTCGCGCATCAGGACGCGCCCGTCGACGATCGTCGTCGTCACGTGCTCGCCGCTGGTGGCGTACACGATCGCCGACTCGACCGAGTACACGGGCTGCGTCCCGGGCTCGGAGAGATCGATCACGATGACGTCGGCGCGCTTGCCCGGCTCGAGGGTGCCGATCTTGGCGTCGAGATCGAGAGCGCGCGCTCCGCCGATCGTGGCCACCTCGAGGACCTGCCTCGCCGTGAGCGCGCGCGGGTCGCCGCGCGAGATCTTCTGCAGGCGGGCGGCCGAGGCCATCTCCGCGACCATGTCGAGATCGTTGTTCGACCCGGCGGGGCCGTCGGTGCCGAGACCGAGGTCGACGCCGTCAGCGAGGAGGGCGGGCACGGGCGCGACTCCCGAGGCGAGCATCATGTTGCTCTCGGGGCTGTGGACGGCGCCGGCGTCGGCGCGGGCGATCGTCCCGACCTCGTCCTGCGTTAGATGGACCGTATGCGCCATGACGACGTCGTCGGCGAGAAAGCCGATGGAGTCGAGGTAGGCGACGGGCGTCAGCCCCTGCGCCTTCGAGACCTGCTCCACCTCGGCTTCCGTCTCGGCGACGTGAATCAGGATCGGGACGCCGAGCTCCGTGGCGAGGCGACGGACCTGGAGGAGGTGCTCGCGCGAGACGGTGAACGGCGCGTGCGGCGCGAGAGCGGGCGTGATGAGAGGGTCGTTTCGGAATTCCTCGGCGAACCCCCGCGCGTACGCGATCGCTTCGTCCCACGTTTTGTTGTCGGGCGCCGGGAAGTCGATGAGAGTCTCGCCGACGACGGCGCGAACGCCGGCCGCCTTCGCCTCGCGCCCGATGACCGCCTCGAAGTAGTACATGTCGGCGAACGTCGTCGTCCCGGTCCGGATCATCTCGGCGAGGCCGAGGCGCGTTCCCCAGCGGACGAACTCGGCGTCGACGTTCCTCGCCTCGGCGGGGAAGATGTAGTTCTGCAGCCAATCCATCAGGTCCCGGTCGTCCGCGAGGCCGCGGAACAGGGTCATCGGCACATGGGTGTGCGCGTTCACGAGGCCCGGGAGGATGGCGCCGCCGCGTGCGTCGATGCGGTCGGCGGCGGCGTAGCGGGCATCGATCTCGGCCGCCGGGGCGACGGCGACGATCGCGCCGTCGTCGATCGCCACCGCGCCGTTCGGAATGTTCGGACCGGCCATCGTGAGAACGGTCCCGCCGGAGACGACGAGATCGATGGCGGGTCGATCGTCGACGGGAGGCGCGGCCGACGTGCACGCGGCGAGCAGAAGCGCCGCCGACGCGAGCGCGGACAGGCAAGAGTTCATCGGTTCTCCTCGGGAAGCGTGAACGGATGGGGGAGGAGCTCGGCGAGGCGGTAGGTGCACGTCTCACCCTCGAGGTTCGCCGTCACGACCTCGATGTCGCCGCAGTACTCCCAAAGGAGTTGGCGGCACGGCCCGCAGGGGGTCGCGGGCTCGGGCGACTGCGACACGACGGCGAGCGACTCGAAGTCGCGCCGGCCCGCCGCGAGCGCCGTGAGGAGCGCGACGCGCTCGGCGCAGACAGTCAGGCCGTACGTCGCGTTCTCGATGTTGCAACCCTGGACGATCTCGCCGTCGCGCGTGCGGAGCGCGGCGCCGACGCGATAGTTCGAGTACGGCGCGATGGCACGCCCGCGCGCCTCGCGCGCGGCCTCGATCAGCCTCTCCCCGTCGCGCATCGAGCCGGAAGGTACACCGGACAACGGACAACCGGCAACCGTTTTTGACATACTTTCGAGACGATGAAGCTCCCGGCCTCCACTCCGTCGGCGCGCTCCTACCAGCAGGTGCTCACCAAGCTCCTGCGGCACAGCGCCACGCCGCAGCTCCGGAAGATCATCGAGAAGACCCTTCCGGCGGACATCGCGCCGGTCCTGCCGCTCCTGCTCGAGGACGACCGCCGGAAGATCCTCGGACTCCTGATCGAGGCGGGCAAGGCGGCGCGCGTCATTCTCGAGCTGGACGAGGACGCGCTGCGCGAGGTGCTCGGGACCGTCGACAACGAGACCCTCGCCGCGGTCTGCAGCTCGTCGGCTCCGGACGACGCGGCGGACCTGCTCGACGTCCTCGACGAGGAGAGGCGGGAGGCGGTCCTCGCCCGCCTGGGCGCCGCCAAGGGGGCGCACCTCGAAGCGCTCCTCACGCACGAGGAGGCAACCGCCGGGTCGCTGATGAACACGGACTATCTCGCGCTCGACGAGTCGCTCAAGGTCGTCGATGCGATCGAGGCGATCCGTCGCTACCCTCGCAAGGAAGGGTTCTTCTACGTCTACACGGTCGACGCGGAGCAGCGCCTCGTCGGGGTCCTTTCGCTGCGGAGCCTGATTCTGGCGGCTCCCGATGCGGACCTGCGATCGATCATGGTCCAGAACGTCGTCCGCACGACCGTCGACTCCTCGCAGGAAGAGGTCGCGCGCCTCGTCGCGAAATACGATCTGCTCTCGATCCCGGTCGTCGACGCGCAGAACCGGATGGTCGGTGTGGTCACCGTCGACGACGTCCTCGACGTCATTCAGGAAGAGGCCGAGGAGGATCTGCTCCACCTCGGCGGCGTCACGATCTCCGAGCGCGTCTCCAGCCCGGCGCTGACCTCGTTCCGGATGCGCTTCCCGTGGCTCCTGGTGAATCTGTTCACCGCGTTCGCAGCCGCCGGAGTCGTTCGCCTCTTCGAGGGGACGATCGGAAAGTGGACGGCTCTGGCGGCGTTCATGCCGATCGTCGCCGGGATGGGAGGGAACGCCGGGACGCAGACGCTGACGGTCTTCGTTCGCGGACTCGCGCTCGGCGAGGTGGAGTGGCGGTCGCGCTGGTGGGCGATCCTGAAGGAGCTCACGGTCGCGGTCGCGAACGGTGCGGCGGTCGGCATCATCGCGGCGGTGATCGTCGGCCTCTGGACGGGAGAGGCGATTCTCGCGGGAATCCTGCTCGCGGCGATGATCGCGACGATGGTCGTCGCCGGCGTGGCGGGCGCCCTCGTTCCGCTCGCCCTCAAGGAGCTCGGCTTCGATCCGGCGATCTCGTCGTCGATCTTCGTGACGACCTTCACCGACGTCGCCGGCTTTTTCACTTTCCTCGGTCTGGCAACGCTCGCGCTGCGTTTTCTTTGACGTCATTCCGCGGCGCGGAACGGCCGTTTTGGCTCGGGATGACAGCGCCGTCGTTGGAATCGAGTGGGCGTGGGGATGGCAGCGTTTACGCGCGCGATCTCACCATTCTGCTCGCAAGAATGTAAATGCATGAAAACAAAAGACGGCGTCTTTCTCGCCCAACGGATTGTGCAGAACGCTCGGGGGTCTCGGAAAATAACGCCTTTTGCTCTTTTTCACAGGGTTTTCCACACGCTTTTCCACAGATTCTGTGAAAAGGCGAAACGACCTTCGCGAATCACGCGTGGTTCGGGCGTCGTGAAGTCGACCAGAGTCGACGCATCGCCGCGCAGCGCGCCCGCATCGACGACGAGATCGACCGAAGAAAGAAGTTCCGCGGGGACTTCGCCTGTGCTATAAACCGCTCGTTCTCCACTCAGATTGACGCTGGTCGATGCGAGCGCGCCCGTCGCGCGCACGAGGTCGCGCATCCACGAGAGATCGGGAATGCGCACGGCGATCGTGCGGCGTCCCACGGACGCGGGGATCGGTTTGTCGATCGGAAGAACCGCGGTCAACGGCGCGGGCCAGAGGCGGCCGAGCGCGGCGACGATGGTCTCACTCGCGGTGACGCCGAGGCGCTGCAGATCGCTCGCGTCCGCGCATAGAACGGCGAGCGGCTGATCGGCGGGACGCCGCTTCGCGGCGAAGATCCGCGCGACCGCGCGTGCGTCCGTCGCGACGCCGTGGAGCCCGTAAATGGTGTCCGTCGGCAGGACGGCGATCCCGCCCGCCTCGAGCGTGTCCGCGACCTCGTCGATCTGCTGCTGGGAGAGCTGCGCTCCCGTACGGATCCAGCGCGTCACGCCGTCACCCGCCGAGATACCGCGCGACGAGAGTCGTCGCCTCCATCGGATCCGTCGTCCCCTCGACGATGACGCGCCCGTCCGCGAAGAGCGTGAGGGCACCCTCGGGGAAACGCGCCGTGATCGACTCCGGGTGGCGGTGGACTTCGGTCGCAACGGAATCGAGGCGCGCGGCCGCGGACGCGAGGTCGGCCGTCTCGTCGCCGATGATCTGGACGGAGTTGCGGCCGCAGAGCGTGACGACCTCGCGTCCCTCGTCCCGCAGCGCCGGAAGCTCGCGGCGCCCGCACGAGCGGCACTCCGGATCGGCGGCGGCGCCGGTGAAAAGAGTCTTCCACCGGGGCTCGTCGTCCCACAGATCGAAAAGCCGGAGGCCGCGCGGCATCGTGCCGTCGACGAGCCACCGGAGGGCGAACGTCGCCTGCAGCGTGGCGACCAGAGCGGGAACGGTCGTGACGACGCCCGCCGTGTCGCACGTCTCGCCGGCGCCGAGGCCGGGTGCATGATCGAGAAGACAGCGGAAGCACGGGCCGTGTCCCGGCGCGAACGCCGCGACGACCCCGCGGCTCGCCACTGCGCCGCCGTGGATCCACGGAACGCCCATGGCGAGGGCGGCATCGTTCAGCAGGAATCGCGTCCGGAAGTTGTCGGTGCCGTCCACGACGAGTCCGGCACCGGCGAGGAGCGTGGAAGCGTTCGCGGGCGTCAGGTCGCGGACGAGGGCCTCGCAGCGGACGGCGGGGTCGATCGCCGCCAGGTGACGGGCGGCGGCGGTCGCCTTCGGCCTCGCGGCGCGGGCGTCGTCCGTGTCGTAGAGCGCCTGGCGCTGAAGATTGCTGACGTCGACGTAATCGCGGTCGATCAGGCGGAGAAAACCGCCGTCGCCCGTGCCGGCGCCGGCGCGGGCGAGGAGCTCGGCCGCGCGGCTCCCGAGAGCGCCGCACCCGACGATCGCGATCCGCGCGGCGGCGATGCGGCGCTGTCCTTCTTCGCCGATGCGGTCGAACAGGAGGTGGCGTGAGTGACGGGAGGTCATTCTTTCGTTGTTCGTTGTTCGTTGTTCGTTGTTCGTTGTTCGTTGTTCGTTGTGCGTCAGCCGGTTGCGCGGCGGCGCTCGGAGCGTTTCCGGGACGAGTTGTGATGCCGCGCCAGGAGCTCGCGCGCGTGCGCCGCGGCGCTCGTCTCGCTGCCGCCCAGCATCCGGGCGATCTCCCGCACGCGCGCGTCCGTCTCGTCGAGGCGCTCGACGCGGGCGAGAGTGCGGCCGTTCGACTCTTCCTTCCAAACACGGAAATGCGTCGTTCCGAATCCCGCGATCTGAGGAAGATGCGTAACGCAGACGACCTGGTTCGCGCGGGCGAGCTGCCTCAGCTTCGCGCCGACGGCGTCGGCCACGCGCCCGCCGATGCCGGCGTCGATCTCGTCGAACACCAGCGTCGCGCCGGCGCTCCGCTCCGAGTCCTCGAAAAGCGCCGCCGCGATCGCGAGCTGGATCCGCGAGAGCTCGCCTCCCGAGGCGCTCTTCTGGATCGGCCGGAGCTCTTCGCCGCGGTTCGCCGCAATCCAGATCTCGACCCGATCCCACCCCTCGGCTCCGAAGGCGACCGTCTGTCCATCGACCGTCAGGCGCGAGCCTGCGGCGCCGGCGGTTCGCAGGCGTACTTCGACCGTCGTCCCGTCCATCGCGAGGTCGCGCAGTTCTCTTTCGATCTGGTGCTGGAGGCGCGAGGCCGTTTTCCGGCGCTCCGCGGAAAGGAGCGCCGCCGCCTCGCGGTAGCGGTCGAGCGCCTCGTCTTCGCGCTTCCGAAGCTTTCCTGTCGACGCTTCCCAGTCGGCGAGCGTCTCGTGCTCGGCGCGGATCGACTCGAGATGCGCGAGGATCTCCTCGATGGTCGATCCGTACTTCTTCTTCAGGCGCTCGAGCGTGGCGAGGCGCTCCTCGATCTGCTCGAGCCGCCGCGGGTCGTGACGGACGCTGTCGGCGAGATGCGCGATGCTCCGCGCCGACTCCTGGAGCCGGATGCGCGCCTCCTCGAGCTCGTCGTGGACGGCGCGAACGTCCGCCACGATTTTCGCGAGCGGCGCGAGCTTCTGCGCCGCGCGCGCGACGAGCGCGATCGCCGAGTTCTCCGAGTCCGACACGAGAGTGAACGCGCCGGAGGTCGCCTCGGCCATCTCCTGCGCATTTGCGAGGATCGTCCGCTCCTCGAGCATCTCCTCGTCTTCTCCGCGCTCGAGGCGCGCGGCGGCGATCTCGTCGATCTGGTGGCGGAGCAGGTCGAGCCGCAGCTCGCGGTCGCGCGCGGCGCCCTCGAGACGCTCGAGCTCTTCGGAGACCGCTTTCCACTCGGCGTAGAACCGGCGAACCTCGCCCACGAGCGGCTCGGCGCCCGCGTAGGCGTCGAGGACCTCGCGGAAACTCTGGCCGGCGATCCGGTCCAATGACTCGTTCTGCCCGTGGATCTCGACGATCCGGTCCATCGTCGCCGAGAGCTCCCGGACCGCGACGGGCGAGCCGTTCAGCAGGACGCGCGAGCGCCCTTCGCTCGTGATCTCGCGCCGGACGATCAGCTCGACGGCCCCGCCCGAACGAGCCACTTCGATTCCCGCGGCTTCGAGCTCGGGAACGAGCGCCTCCGGCAGCTCGAATGCCGCCTCGGCCGTCATCTTCTGCTCGCCCGTCCGGATCATCGCCGTCGATCCGCGCGCGCCGCTCAGAAAGCCGAGCGAATCGATCAGCAGCGATTTGCCCGCTCCCGTCTCTCCCGTCAGAACGTTGAGACCCGGGCCGGGCTCGATGGCCAGTTCCTCGACGATGGCCAGATTGCGGACGCGAAGGTAGGTGATCATGCGGTTCGGCGGCTCTCTCCATGATACCGGGAGCGCCAGAGACCGGCAGCGTCCTTGCTTTGGAACCGGGCTGGAGGTTGGGAATGGCGAAAATCTGGTGGGCCGTCGCGGTGTCCGCCGTCATGCTGACGGCGTGTGGTGATGCGGAGGAGCCGAAGGCGCCGCCGGCGGCGACGAGTACCGCCGCCGAGGCGGAGGCGCGCGCTCGATATATGGGAGGGTCCGCCGCGGATCGCGCCATGACGCAGGAAGAGATCGCGCGCTCCCGGCGCGAGTCGCGCTGGCGGGAGCTCGCCTCGTTCGCGCGCCGCGACGAGACCGCGCCGGCCGCGCCGGCGAAGCCGCCCGAGGTGAACGTCGCGTTTCACGAGGGACCGTTCTCCGAGACGCTCGAGGGAGTCACCTGGAGCCGCATCGATCAGATCCCCGTTTCGGTGCCTCTGCGCGGTGATATCGAAGGACCGTCGGTTTTTCGCGCGCAGGTTCTTCTCGACGCCGTGAACTTCTCACCCGGCGTCATCGACGGACATTGGGGAAAGAACACGGAGATCGCCGTCTGGTGGTTCCAGGACGCGAACGGCGTCCCATCGACCGGCGAAATCGACGAGCGGACGTACCGCCTCCTCGCTTCCCGGAGCGGCAATCCGTCGCCGCTGCGGACATACGTCGTCACCGAGGATGACGTCGACGGTCCGTTCACCACGATTCCCGAGGATGTCTACGACAAGGCGGAGCTCGACTGCCTCTGCTACGAATCGCCCGCGGAGCTCCTCGCGGAGCGGTTCCACACGACCGCGGGAACGCTCGCCGTGCTGAACGGCGGGCGCGACATCGCGACCGTCCAGGCCGGCGACCGGCTCCTGGTCCCGAACGTCGGAAACCGTCCGCTCCCGACCCAGGACCTCGGCCGTCTCCTCGTGTCGGTCGAGGGGAACTACTTCCATGCGTACGACGGCGCCGGCAAGCTCGTGGTCCACGCGCCGACGACCGTCGGATCGGAATACGATCCCTCTCCCTCCGAGACGCTGAAGGTGACCGCGATCGCGTTCGATCCGACGTTCCACTACCAGCCGACGCTCTTTCACGAAGTTCCGGACTTCGAGCCCGAGGCGATGCTCCAGCCGGGGCCGAACTCGCCCGTCGGCAAGGTGTGGATCCAGCTCAGCAGGGAGAACTACGGGGTCCACGGGACGTCGGATCCGGCATCGATCGGCTACGCGTCGTCGCACGGTTGCATCCGCCTCACGAACTGGACGGCGCTGCAGGTCGCGAACGCCACGTCGAAGGGGACGCCGGTCGAGTTCACGGATGCGCGGTCCTCGAGCGGCGCGACGCCGGCGAGGTAGCTGTGGCCGGGGCGTCTCGCCCCGGAACCCGAAGTCCGGATCCACCAGGATCTTGGTTCCGGGCCGGGACGGCCCGGCCACATTACGCCACCGCCTGGCTCAGGCCTTCCTTCGTGATCCCCGGAGCCTTCAGGTTCCCGAGCAGCGTGAGCGAAACGCTCGCCGGGTCGACGATCTTGTTCGCAACGCGCTGGATGTCCTCGAGCCGGACGGCATCGATGTGCGCGATGATCTCGTCCGGGGTGAACTGCCGGCCGAAGTAGTACTCCTGCCTCGCGATCCCCGACATGCGGCTCACCGTCGATTCGAGCGAGAGCAGAATGGATCCCTTGAGGTGCCGCTTCGCCGCCACGAGCTCGTCCTCGGTCACGCCCTCGCGCTTCATGCGGCGCATCTCGGCGAGCGTCAGGTCGAGCACGCGGTCGAGGTTCTTCGGGTTGCACGCCGCGTAGACGGCCTCGTACCCGCCGTGGAGATGCCCGTTGTGGTACGAGAGGACGTTGTAGACGAGCCCCTCCTGCTCGCGGATCTTCTGAAAGAGCCGCGACGACATCCCGCCTCCGAGAACGGTGTTGAACAGCACCGCGGCGTACCGCTCCTCGCGCTGCTGCGCGAAGCCTTCCGTGCCGAGACAGAGGTGGACCTGCTCGAGCTCGCGCTTCGAGCGCAGCGTCAGATGCTGCCGCGCGTGCGGCGCGGACCAGTCGCGCCGCAGCGGCGGCTCGTTCCGAGCCGGGAAGACGCGCTCGAGAAACGGGAGGATCCGCTCGGGAGTCACGTTTCCCGAGGCGCAGAAGATGAGATTCGCCGGGTGAAACGTCTCGTCGTAGTGCTCGTGGATCTTGTCGATCGTGAGCGCCCCCACCGTTTCCTCCGTCCCCAGAATGGGGCGGCCTAGGGGGTGATCCTGCCAGAACTCGCCGACGAAGATCTCGTGGACGAGATCGTCCGGCGTGTCCTCGACCATCTTGATCTCCTCGAGGATGACGCTCCGCTCGGCCTCGACGTCGCCCGGCTCGAACCGGGGACGGAGGACGATGTCGGTCAGCAGATCGAGGGCGACCTCGACCTGCTCGTCGAGGACGTGGGCGTAGAACGAGGTGTACTCCTTCCCCGTGAAGGCATCGACGTCGCCACCGAGGACGTCGATCAGCCCGGCGATGTCGGCGGTGCTGCGCGTCTCGGTCCGCTTGAAGACGAGGTGCTCGAGGAAGTGGGACGCTCCGGCGTGCTCGGTCGATTCGACCGCGGATCCGCTCCTTAGATAAAAGCCGAGCGCGGCGGAGCGGACGTAGGGGAGGGTCTCGACGAGAACCGTCAGCCCCGAGGGAAGGACTTCGCGCCGGAGCGACAGTTCGGTGTCCATGTGCGGCGATTGTAAACAGCTGCGCGGACGGAAATCTTCTGTCATGGGGTCGGCGGGGGCGGGGAGGGCTGGGGCGGAGTGCCCGGGATACCGGGCTGGAGGGTCGGCCCGGAGGCGAGCGCCTGGTCGCGCTGGAGCTCGTTCACGGTGTAGATCCACTCCTCGTAGGCGTGGGAGCCGTTGAGCGGGACGATGCTTTCCCCCGAAATGGGAAGCCGGACGCCGATGAAGGGGCCGACCTGCGCGCCGGCGCCGCCGGGGGCGGCGCCCGGGACGGGCTGTGGGGCAGGGACGGGCTGGCCCGGCTGGGGTTGGGGCTGAGGCTGCGCGGGCTGACCCGGCTGCCGGCCGCCGCCGACCAGGCGCCACGGATCATAGCCCTGGGCCGGCGCTCCGGGAGGGACCTGCCCCGCCTGCAGCGCCGGCGTCGCCGTCCCGAAGGGGACGAGCACCCAGTCCATCTCGCCCGTCAGCGGGTTCGGATAGAGCTGGCGGAGGACCCGCGGATTGTTCTGTTCGGCGAGCTGCTCGAGGGAGACCGGAAACGTGCCGCGTTTCCTCTGGAACTCCTGAATCGCGCGGGCGTACTGCTCCATGACCCAGATCGCCTGCAGCTCGCGCTGCCGCTGCATGATCTTGGACCAATGCGGCGGGACGGTGTACGCGATCATGATCGCGATGATCGTGACGAGGACGATGAGCGCGGCGAGGGTGTAGCCGGATTCGCGGCTCCGTGCAGCGGAAGGCTTTTCGAACGCAGAACGCAGAACGCAGAACGCAGAAGCAAGAAAGGGCCTCTTCTCACTTCTTCGTTCTGCGTTCTGCGTTCTGCGTTCAAATCCCATGATCACAAATCGCCGTATGGCGTTCCGTCCAGCGTCACGCCCTCGGCGCCGCTCTTGACGTCGATGATGCCTGGCTGCACCGGCTCGGTCGGGGAGTCCCACGAGCCGGTGTCCCACTCGTCGAGCGAGGGCTGCTCCTGGATCTCGATCCACGTGTCGGCGGATTTCGTGATCGGGTCCACCGGGATCGCGCGCATGTAGCCGGTGTCGACGAGCTCCTGAAGAGAGGAGGGGAAGCGCTGGCGATCGGCGTTGAAGTTGTCGATCGCCTTCCGCATCTCCGTCAGGTCCCACCGGAGGGCGCTCTCGGAAGCCTTCCGCTGGGCGCCGCGCACGTTGACGAGCGCCACGGCCGCGAGGATCCCGATGATCGTCACGACGACGACCAGCTCGATGAGCGTGAACCCGCGGCTCGCGTTCCTTCTCCGTCGCATGCGCTTCACCATTCGCTGTATCGCGTCTTTCCGTCGAGCGACATCTTGTTCGAAAGCGAGCGGACGTCGAAGACGTTGTTCTCGTCCGAGAACGAGCTGTCGAGCTCGTCGGTGGTCGAGATCGTCCGCCACTCCTTCTGCCCCGTGATCGGATCGACGAGATCGCGCTCGCGGAGAAACTTCACGTGCTTCCCGTCGATCAGCTCGACGCCCTCGACGAGCTCCTCGAGGTCCTTCGGGTACGCCCCCTGCGTGATGTCCGGCGGGTCCTTGATCTGCCCCCGGACGCGGAGGTCGTGATAGCGGTCGATCGCGTTGGTGATCGTCCGGAGCCGATCGCGCAGGAGGATCTCCTTCTGCCGCTGGATCCCGAAGCGCGCGACGGGAAAAACCATCGCGGCGAGGATCCCGATGATCGCGACGACGGTGATCAGCTCCGCGACGGTGAAGCCGCGGCTCGAAAGTACCCGATTCACTGAATTGCGATCCTCCCGCCCTGAACGACTGCCTCGACCGCCTCGCCCGCGGCCGAGCGGAGATCGAGGTCGGAGAGCACGAGATACGACATTCCTTCGGCGAGGCCGCGGACGCGGAGCGTCAGGATCTCGCCGCCCGCATGGAACCGGAGCGGTCCGCCGTCGGTCGCATTGAGACGGACCGTGCCGTTGCCGTTGTCGACGACGACGGCGGCGGGCGTGACAGGATCGCTCTGGACCGCCGACCCGACCTGCGCCTCGAGAATGTCCACGGCGTGCGCGTTGAAGTGGAGGAGGACCTCGTCCGTCGTCATGCCGGCGAGGTCCATGCCGACGAGCGTCCAGATCCGCTCCTCGAAGATACCGAGCGCGAGCTCGATCGGCTGCGGCGCGATGCGCGGCGCGAGCATGAGCGCCGCCGCGGAGGCGACCGCGGCCGAGTCGACGCCGTTCGAGGCCATGCCGCCCGGCGGCGGATACGGCTGCGGCGGCGTCTCCGGCTCGAGCGGCGAGTTCTGCGCCGGGGGCGGGGTCGGCCGCGAGAAGATGTCGGTCGGCGGCTGCCCGACGGGAACCGTGACCGCCGGCGTTCCCGGCTGCATCTGCGGCACCGGAGGGGGCGGCGTGAACTGCGTGGGCGTAGGCGCAAACGGGTCGCCTGGCGCCTGCGACTGGATGCGCGGCGAGGAGCCGCGGAACGTCAGGTTGTCTCCGGTTCCGACCCACATCGGCGCCAGGTCGTCTTCGGTGATGTCGGCGATCCGGATGATGTGCGGCGTCATCGTGAGGACGAGGTCGGTCCGCGCGAAGTCCTTCACCTCGTGATTGAAAAGCCGCCCGATGAGCGGGATGTCGCCGAGGAACGGCGTCTGCGTCGTGGTGTCGGCGTCGTCCTCGCGGATCAGGCCCGCGAGAAAGTTCGTTTCGCCATCCTTGAGGCGGATGACCGACTCGATCGTCCGCGTGCCGATGATCGGCTGCGGCGGATTCGTGTCCGGCGCGAAGCCGGCGATGTCGGAGACCTCGACCTTGAGCTTCAGCGTGACCTCGCGGTTGTGGTGGACGCGCGGCTCGATCGAGATCTTGATGCCGACGTCGCTGTACGAGTAGGAGGTCACGGGGGCGAAGGTCCCGCCCTGGGCCGGATTCGCGCTCGTGAACGTCGACACGGGAAGCGGGACGCGGCGGCCGATGTGCAGTGTCGCCGCCTCTCCCTCGGAAATGCGGAGCTGCGGTTTCGCGAGGAGCTGCGAGTCCGTCGTCGACTTGATGAAGTCGTACGTGGCCGACGGCATCGTGAACGCGAAGTCGTCGCCGCCGAGCGAACGGAGGCCGTCGAGCGTCACCTTGCCGATCGGGGTTCCCTCTGCGTCGATCGCGCTGATCGCCCCGCGCAGGCCGCCGAGCTTCATGCCGATCTCGCGCGCCTTCGTGACGTCGAGCTGGATCAGCTCGACCTGCACGACGACTTCGGCTTTCGCCTTGTCGTTCGCCTCGATGATCTCCTGCGCGATCCGAACCCGGTCCGCCGTGTCGCGAATCGTGATCGCGTTGAGCGCCGGAAGCGGGAACACGTGCCGCGCCTCGAGCATCGTGCGGACGATGTTCTGCACCTCTTCTGCCTTCGCATTGGAGAGATAGAACGTCTGGATGACCTGATCCTCGTACTGCCGCCGCGTCTGCGGATTGTCGGGAACGATGATGATGGTCCGCTCGTCGAGCACCTTGTAGAAGTGGCCGCCCGCCTGCATGACGCGCTCGATCGCCTGCTGGGCCGTCACGTCGCGCAGCTCGATCGAGATCCGGTCGTCCTGGACCTGCGGGTCGAACAGGATGTTGATCCCGAACGCGTTGCCGAGCGCGCGGTAGATCTCCTTGATCGGCGTCTCACGAGGAAAATTGAGAGAGATCGGTTCGTTGGAGGCGGGATTCAGCGTCGGGGGCTGAACTTTGGTCGTTCTCTTCGACCGCTCCTTCATCTCGGCGATCGTCTCCTGGTCCTGATCGAGCTTCCGCGCGCGCACCTCGTCGAGCGTCTTGCTGAGCTCGACCAGGGCGAACTGGTTCGTCGGATCGAGCTTCACCGTCAGCTCGAACTCGAGCGCCGCGAGCTCCGGCTGCCCCGCCGCGCGGAACGCCTTCCCCTTCTCGAAATGGATGCGGGACGCCTCCATCTTCGCGTTCCGGAGCGCGGCCAGATAGCGCTTGTTGCCCGGGTCGACCTCGAGCGCCTTGTTGTAGAACTCGATGGCCTTGTCCCAGTCTCTCGCTATCTCGAACTCGCGCGCCGCCTGGAACGCGCGGTAGCTCGAGCAGCCGGCCAGCATCACGGCCAGCACGACGATCGCAGTCAGTCTGATCAGCTTCATTCCTCTCCCGTGGATCCCTTTGCCCTATTCTCTTCTGTGGGACGCTCTCGCGTCGAAAATGTCACGATCAGCGCCCCCGGTCGTCAGTCGTCAGTACGCTTCGCCGGTCCGAGATGCCCTGACGACGGACGACCGTCGACTGACGACTGGCAAATCACTTCCCGATCGGTATCCGCTTCCGCACGTCCGGTGGAAATCCGGGGAAGCCGATGTCCACCGATTCGATTCCGATGTTGAGCAGCGTGAATTTCCCGCCGCCGAACGTCTGCCCTTCCCGCACGTTGTGCAGTTCCCCGTCGCTCGAGAAGACCGCGATCGGCCGCTCCGGCCGCCCGAACGAGCCGAGATACGTGAAGGGGAACGGCGGCGGCTGCGGCGGAGGAGGAGGCGGAGCGATCTCCACCCCTTCCTGGCAGGCGGCACCGATTCCGTTCCGGTCGACGTCCCGCTGATCGGGATTCGCGACGTCGGGGCAGTTGTCCTGCGCGTCCGGCACGCCGTCCTGGTCGCGGTCCGGGGGCGGCTCGGGTGGAGGCGGCGGCGGTGGAGGCGGAGGCGGTGGCGGCTCGACGAACGCGAACAGGTTCCGGTTCGATTCGTACGTGCCGCTCTGCGGCTCGAGCCATTCGACGTGAATCGGCTCGATGCCCGATTCGGTCGCGAGGGGCTGCCCGTCCTGCGGCGCCGGACGCGGCTCCTGGTCCCGCGGCGTGGCGGCGGCCGGCCGCAGCACGTCGCCGGGCGCGGCGAAGAGATAGATCGCGAACAGGGCGATCACCGCCCCGCCGACGAGCAGCCACGTCTTCCGCCGCTCCGCCGTCACGAGCTCGCCCCCGTCCGGACCGGCTCGTTCTTGAACAACGTCCGAAGGCGGATGGTGAGATGGAGCGTCCCTTCGACCCCACTCGAGTCGGCGAGACCGATCTCTTCGATGATGACGAACTGGTCCGACAGCTCGACCAGGTTGATGAATCGCCGGATGTCGTCGTACGTCCCGCGGACTCCGAAGGAGATGCCGAAGGTCGAGGTCTCGCCGTCGCGGCGTTCCGAGCCGATGTCGTAGCTGACCGAAGGAGGCTGCAGGTTCGCCCGTTTCGCGAGCTCCCGCATCTCGACGAGCAGCGGCGTCAGCCGCTCGTCGGGCGTCGCCCACCACTGGTCGTACACCTGATCGACCGTGCGCACGACCTGGCGATACGTCGCGAGCTCCCGCTCCGCCGCGACGCGCTGCTGGCGCGCGCCGGCGAGCTGCGCCTGCGTCCGGTCGAGCGTCGCCTCGAATCCGTCGACGCGCTGCTCGAACCGCAGGCGGTAGGTGACGAAGAAGACGAGGTTCACGACGAACGCCACCCCGAGGCCGATCAGGAGCCACTTCTTCTCTCTCCAGATCATTCCCGGATCCCCCTCCGCTGCGGCCGGTACTCGGCCGCGATGCTGAAGCGGTACGTCCCCGTCTCCGTGATCAACTGCGACTGCGGGAACGGCCGGTCGAACTCGGCGCTCGCGAGCAGGTTGTTCAGCAGCTCGATCATGCCGTCTTCGCTCTTCGCGTGGGCCTGCATATTGATGACGTAGTGGCCTTCCCGCGTCGGGCGGGGGCTCAGCGTCGTCAGACGGACGTCGTTCGGAAAGACCGCCTCGAGATCGTCGAGGAGCTGGCTCCAGGAGAAGGCCCGCTCCGCGATGCGCGCGTTGATGTAGGCCGAGCGCGCGCGGAGCAGGCCGGTGTCGTACTGCGCGATCTGCTGGCGGGCCGCCTGCGATGCGGCACGTTCGGCCTCGATCTCCGCTTCGAGGCGCGCGATCTCGCGCCGCGTCTCCTCGGTCGTCGCGAAGTAGCGGTAGGCTGTCTGGAGGTTGTAGACGAGAAGGGCCGCGGTGGCGATGGCGAGCAGCGCCGCGACCGCCCAGACCGGGCGGTAGTCGCGGTACGGACGCGCGGCGAGATTCGGATGGAGGACTTTCACGCGGTGAACACTCCGACGCAGCCGAGGAGCTCGGCTTCCCAGCGGCCGGCCTCGTCGGGAGCCGAGCTCGTGACGTCCCCGAGCCGGAGCCGGCGCACCGGAGCGCCGAATTCGGACTCGATCGCCTGGCCGACCCCGTCGTCGACCTGCCCTGCAACCCACGACTCCGACGGCGTGTTCCACTCGAGACGGCTCTTCATGTAGGAGGCCGAGAGCGCGATCTCCTGCTGGAGAGAACGGCCGCCGCCGAGGTTCCGCGAGCGGACGAAAAGAGGCGTCGGTCCCTGGAAGAGCGCCGTCGTGAACTCCGTCTCTCCCACGTGGAAGAAAAGGCGCGTCGACGCGGCGTCCGTCGTGCTTGCCGCGAGAGCATTCCAGACGTTCAGCCCCACGGGCTCGATCAGAACGAGGGTCACGCCGGCGTCCCGAAAGCTCGCCTCGATGCGCGACAGGGTGCCGTCGACGGCGCCCAGCGCGAGGACGTGCGACCCGGCTGCGGACTTCGCCAGCGGCACCCAGGCGAAGCGCATCTCCTCGGGCCGGATCGGGAGCGTGCGCTTGACGGCCCACCGGATCAGCTCGACCGGCGAGGTGGAGCGGTCGCCGGTCGGCAGGTCGAGCAGATTCATGCGGAACCAGGAGTCGGGGAGGAGGAGCGACGCGCGGTCGAGCCGTCCCGCCTCCCGCTGCGCGCGGCGCACGGCTTCGCTCAACGCGCTCGCGTCCTCGAGCGACGGCGTCACGGCCGCCTCGACGAACGGATCGATCTGGAAGCGGTGATGGCGTGCCGCCGCGATGCGCGGCCCCTTGCCGTTGCGCTCGAGGCGCGCGGCGAGCAGGCCCTGCCGGTCGAGGACGAAAACGTCCGTGGGAAAGTTCGGCATGTCAGTCGACGAACGTCACCTTGTTGATCTCGCGCAGAGTCGTCGACCCGTCGCGCACTTTCGCCAGCGCCGCCTCGCGGAGGAAGACCATCCCCTCCTCGCGCGCGGCCTTCTTGATCTCCGACGCGGGCCGCTTCTCGAGAATCATCGACCGGATGCGGTCCGAGAGATCGAGCAGCTCGGCGATCGCGGCGCGGCCGAGAAAGCCCGTTCCGTTGCATTCGATGCACCCCGCGCCCTCGTAGAACCGGATCTTCCGCATGTCCTGCGGGAGCGCCGATTCCGCGAGGAACGACTCGGGGTAGGAGACCTCGTGGCGGCAGTTGTCGCAGATCCTGCGGACCAGCCGCTGCGCGAGGATGCAGTTCAGCGCCGAGACGAAGTTGTAGAGGTCGACGTTCATGTTCAGGAACCGGCCGAGGACGTCGACCACGTTGTTCGCGTGGACGGTCGTGAAGACGAGGTGGCCCGTGAGCGCGGACTGCACCGCGATCTGCGCCGTCTCCTCGTCGCGGATCTCGCCGACCATGATCTTGTCGGGGTCGTGGCGGAGGACGGACCGCAGACCGCGCGCGAAGGTGAGGCCCTTCTTCTCGTTGACCGGGATCTGCGTGATGCCCTTGAGCTGGTACTCGACCGGATCCTCGATCGTGATGATCTTGTCCTCGGAGGACTGGATCTCGGAGAGCGCCGCGTAGAGCGTCGTCGTCTTGCCCGATCCGGTCGGTCCGGTGACGAGGACCATCCCGTACGGCTCCTTGATGAACTTCCGGAACTTCACGAGGATGTCGTCGTCGAAGCCGAGGACATCGAGGCGGAGGTTCTTGAACTCCTTGTTCATCGATTCCTTGTCGAGGATACGGATGACGCAGTCCTCGCCGTGGACGGTCGGGATGACCGAGACGCGGAAGTCGATGGTGCGGCCGGTGATGCGGAGCTTGAAGCGGCCGTCCTGAGGGATGCGCTTCTCCGCGATGTCGAGCTCGGCCATGACCTTGATGCGCGAGATGATCGTCGAGTGATGCTTCTTGTCGATCGGCTCGAGCGCCTCGTAGAGGACACCGTCGATGCGGTACTTCACGACGACTTCCGTGTCGCGCGTCTCGATGTGGATGTCCGAGGCGCGGCGCTGGATCGCGTTGAAGAGGATCGAGTCGACCAGGCGGATGATCGGCGAGGCTTCCTGCGCGGTGATCGAGTCGATCGAGAGCGCGCCTTCACCGTCCTCGTCACCGACGAGCTGGAGCTTGAATCCCTGCGTCGCCTCGTCGAGGACGCGCTGGGTCGACTCCGACTTCTGGAGCTTCTCGCGGATCGCGTGCGGCGATGCCACCTTGATCTCCACGGGCGTGCCGAGCATGAGCTCGATCTCGTCGATGCGGACGACGTCGGTCGGGTCGCCGACGATGATGTTGATGTGGCCGTTCTCGCGCCGCTCCGGGATGAACTGGTAGCGGATCATCAGATCGAGCGGGACCTCGCGGAAGAGGGCGTGCTCGATCTGGAAGTGGTCGAGGTCTTCGACGAAGGTGAAGCCGTACTGCTCGGCGAGGCGCTTCGCGCGCTCGACTTCGCTCAATCCCTCGGGCTGGGGGTAGAAGTTTTCGCTCATGATCGTTCTCTCTACTGCGCCACGCTCGTGAGCTGGAACAGCGGAAGATAGAAGGCGTACAGGAGGACCGCGATCACCAGGCCGAGAATGACGAGGATGACCGGCTCGATGAGCGAGACGGCGCGCGAAAGGCTCGCCTCGACCTCCTCATCGTAGAACTCGCTCGCATTCTGGAGCATTTCGACGATCGCGCCGGTCGACTCGCCGACCTTGACCATCTCGACCGCCAGGTCGCTCATGACGCCGGTCTCCTCGAGCGACTTCCAGAGCGGCTGTCCCTCGCGGACCTGCTGCGTGATCGCCTCGACCTTGCTTCCGATCATCCGGTTCGTCACGGACTGCGAGGCGATCTCGATCGACGGCACCATCGGCGTGCCGCCGCTGAGCAGCGTCGCGAGCGACTGCGTGAACTGCATGATCGCGACGCGGCGGAGCACGCCGCCGACGAACGGGATCCGGAGCTTCACGCCGTCGATCGCCTTCCGTCCCGCGTCGGTGCGCGTCCAGCCGCGCACCGCGAAGACGGCGGCCAGAAGCGCGACGAGGACGACCGGGGCGTTCTCGCGGACCATGAAAGAGAGATCGATCAGGACCCGCGTCAGGAGCGGGAGTTGCGCGTCGAAGCCGGTGTAGAACTCGCTGAACTTCGGGATGACGTAGGTCAGCATCACCGCGATCATCCCGAACGACAGGACGATGAGGACGATCGGGTAGATCAGCGCGGTGACGACCTTTTTCCGGAGGCCGGCGAGCAGCTTCTGGTATTTGAGGAAGCGGCGGATGACTCCCTCGATGTCGCCCGAGCGCTCGCCCGCGCGCAGCGAGGTCGAGTAGATCGGGGGAAAGGCGTTGCCGTAGGCGGCGAACGCGTCCGAGAGGGCGACGCCCGACTGGACCTTGTCGCGGATGTCGGTGAGGACGTGCTTGAACCGGGGCGAGCGCTGCCGCTCGAGCATCAGGTCGAGCGACTGCAGGATCGGGAGACCCGCGCGGATCAGGGCCGCGAGCTCCTGGTTGAACAGGAGGAAACGGTCGGTCGAGACGATCCGGCCGCCGCGCGGACGGAGGCCCTCGATCGAGAGTCCCCTCCGGCGGCTCGAGAAGATGTGCAGCCCCTGATTCCGCAGCTCCTCGGCCGCGGCCTCGCGGTTGAGGGAGTCGACGCGGCGGTCGAGGATCTGTCCGTCGGGGGTTCCTACGCGGAAACGGTAAGTCGGCATCCTGATTCGTCCGTCTCTGGGACGGGCGAACGGGCGTAACGTTCTGGATACGTTGATTATTTACGGTCCGTCATCCCGAGCGTTCAGCGAGGGATCAGGGTCGG